>CAZMNF010000018.1:0-38339 GCA_964567595.1 uncultured Thermotogae bacterium
TTCTCGTCGGCAGCAACGAAAGCTACACCGCCCGCTGTCGGACGTGTCACGAGCCCTAATCGACGACTGGCCGCTACAAGGCCAGGGACACTGGCCTAGAACACCGGATCTTCAAGCTTATTCAGCGCCTCGAAGCGATTCGCCCAGCCCATACCGGCACCCGCCGCTTGGATGCGGACGGCCGCATCCGCCGAGTTCAGGCCCTCTTGGAACGCCTGGAGGGCGCGGTTGTCGCCGACGCGGGCCAATCCACGATAGGCCGCAGCTCGCGTGCGCCGGTCGTCGCTCGAGGTCGCGTCGAGAAAGACGGGAACGTCGCGGGGAAGCGCCCACTGGACCAGCCCTTCCAGCGCCGCGCGTCGCACGAGCGCTGACTGCTCAGTGTCGGTGAAGCGCGTGAAGACCTTTCGCGCCTCGGGGCCGTCGGCCACGTTCGCCCAAGCAAACAGCCCGATGGCCTGCACGAACGCGTCCTCGTCGTTGATGAAGATGGTCAACGTCTCCGGCCGAGCGTCCAGGATGACGGTCGCGACGCTGATGAGCGAGTCGCTCGCGAACGCGAACAACAGCGGCAACTGTGGCCGCAGCCTCTCCAGCGCCCCCTGGAGTCCGTCGATGGCAGCCTCCGTGCGGCCGAGGGCGACAAGCGCCTCCAGCGTGCCGAACGCCAGCGAGCCGCACGACATGGGATTGCACGTCTGCAGGAACTCGCTCCGGGCGAACTCAGCCACGGCCCGGGCCGCGTCGGCGCCGCCGATGGTCGTCAACGCATTGAGCGCCGCTTCGCGGACCGCCAGCGACGGGTCGCTGGCGAGCGCATCCTCCAAGAGCGGGAGCACGTCGGCGCCGTAGGCGCGTAACGCCTCAGCCGCCGCCGCGCGGACCTCGGCCGACTCGGACGTTGTCAACAGACGCTCGAGCGGCGCTTGAGCGTTCCGCGGCGCGATGCGCCCCAGCGCTCCGGCCGCGGAGCTCTGCAGGCCGGCCTCGCCTGCGTTGAGCGCGTTTAGTAGCGCCGGAACCGTTCCGTCCGCGCCCAGCAGCCCCAATGAAAACGCCGCCGCGCCGCGGATGAAGGGATCCTCGCTCGCGTCGCTCAGGATCGCCTCGATCTGGGAGGCGGCATCTCGGACATCCAGTTGCCCCACGGCCTTGATCATCGCGGCCCGCTCGACCTCGTTGAACGCGTCGCGCTCATCCAGATGGGCGCGGAACGCCTCGCGGGCCAACGCACGAGCGGACTCGGGCAGCATGGCCACTGTCTGGGCTTGTTGCAAATCGACGGCCGCGGCGGCGAGCGTGGCGTCGTCGCTCAACAACCCCTCGATGACGTCCAGCTGCCCGGCGTCGCGACGAATGAGCGTCAGCCCGGCGCGCCAGCGGATGCGGGCGATATCGTCCTGGGAGGCGGCCGTGCGCAGCGCCGCGGTCACTTCGGACCCGCGGAACCGGACGAGCCCGTCGGCCACGGCGCGGCGCACGGTCGGGGTTGGGGTGGAGGAGAGGATCTCCGTGAGCGTCGGCACGGCGTCGGCATTGCCATAGTCGAGCAGCGCCCGCACGGCGTCCAGCCGCGTGGGCTCACTCGCCTTGGTGTCCAGCGCGACCTGGCCCAACAGATCCAGAGCTTCCCTCTCGACCTCGGCCAGTTGCGAAGACGATGGACGATTCCGGACGTCGGCATGCGCCTCCGAGGCCAACAGAGCCGTCGCCAATAGGCCCGCGCCGATCAGCGCAGCCAGCGTAAGACGCCGTGCCATCATCATGAATCCCTAGTTGCTGCCGAGCTCGTCCGGATCGAAGAGGTCGTCCGACAGCTCGGTCGGCTCGATTTCGGTGATCGTCAGCTGGGTCCGATTGGCGCTCTGCAGCAGGCTCTGGATGAGCTGGGTCTTGACGTAGCGGTCGTCCTCGCCCAACGTGGCGTACTCCTCGAACGTCACCTCGTTGACCGGATCGCCGCTCTTGGCGAAGACGCGCATCTTGAGCGGCTGTAGCGTCTCCGGATCGCTCCAGACCCGCGCCGTCGGAAAGGTCACGGAGTCGTTCGTGGCGCTCATGTCCGCCACCAGCGCCTCCGTGCCGTCATCGAGCGTGCCCATTTCCCGGGTATCGACTTCGTAGTCGTCGACGAGGCCGATGCCGACGGTCTGCACGACGGTGGCGTCGCCGAAGACCTCCGCGCTGCCGGAGAGGTTGATCGGGGATGCCAGATCCGGGCTCCAGAAGAAGGTCTCGTCGTTGGCGTTCAGATACACCTGCCCGACCATGTCCTCCGGCGCGAGGAACTCCACGCGGGAGCGCTCCTCGCCGTCGATCGTCTTGAAGAACAGCTTCACTGTCGACTGACGGCTCTCGTCCGGCCGTTCGGCGGCGATGTCGACGGTCATGGTGAACTCGTCGCCGTCGACGAAGCGAACGTCGTCCATCGTTTCTAGCAGCTCATTGTCCGAGACGTCGCTTTGCGCCAACGCCATCAGTCCGACCGCCATCAGTCCAACGCCGGCAAGCATCATGATTCGCTTCATGGGCATCAGAGCTCCTTTGGCTCAGGTTCGAGTGTCAGTGTGTCTGCCATCGCGACTCGGCCCGTTCCGTTCCATCGTCGGTTCCCATGGAGGCTAGATGTAGGACAACGCCTCCACGATCCGCCGGCGCGCGTTCGTCCACGAGGGATAGAGCGCGCTCAAAAACGTCGACACGATCGCCGTCAGGAACGGAATGACCGTCACCGACAATGCGATCTTGATCTCCAAGGGGACAGGCTCGACGGCCCCTGGGGGCTCCCAAGTGATCGCCACGCCGTTGATGAGGGCGCTCAGGCCGATCCCGGCCGCGACCCCGAGCACGCCGCCGACGAGCCCGATGACGACGCCCTCGGTGAGGAACATGCGGAAGACCTGGGCCCGATGCGTGCCGATCGCGCGGATGGAGCCGACCTCGCGGGTGCGCTCCAGAAACGACATCGTCAGCACCTCCAGAACGCTGAAGAACACGAGCACGAAGACGCCGACCCCGGTGAAGCCGCTGAAGACGTTCCAGAAGCTCCGGATGGAGTCGTAGAACGGGTTGAGCTCCTTCCAGGTGCGCACATCGAGTGAGATGCCGGCCTCGTTTAACTTCCGTTGAAAATCCTGGGCAAAGGCATCGGCTTGGTCAATCTGGCTCAGGCGAACGAGAATCCGTTCCACGCCGTCGGTGCGCAACAGCGACTGCACGCTCGCTAGCGGCACGTAGCCGACCTGTTGGCTGGAGCCGCCCGCGTTGATCTGGACTAGGCCCTGGACCGTGACGCTGGCGGCGCCGAAGGAGCCGCTGGCGGTGCCGGTGGCGATGTTGAGCACGTCGCCCACGCTGACGCCCAGATCCTCGGCGGTCTGGCGCGTGATGAGAATGCCGTCCTCGCCCGCGGACAAGGGGTTGCCCTCTTCGACGACGTCGGCATAGTCCTGAATCGGGTTGTCGGGGACGACGCCCGTGCCGAGCAGCAACGTGCTGCTTTCCCGATTGCCGATCAGGCCGGAGAAGCTGAGCTGCGGCGTCGCGGCGGCCACGCGCGGGTCCTCGGCCAGCAGTTCCTCCACCTGCGCGCGCGTGTCGGGATCGATGAGGTACTCGTCGTAGTCGGTCGCGGAGTTATCGAACAGGTCCGCGTCGGCGACCTGGACGGCACCGCTCGTGCTCGTCAGGGTCTCCTTCGTGGAGTCGATGCTCTCGCCGGTGAACCCGAGCACGAGATACATGATCGCCACGCCGAGCGTGATGACGCCGAGGCTGAAGGCGGTCCGGCGCGTGTTCCGGCTCAAGTTGCGCAGCGCGATTTTGATAAACATGAGATTGTCCCTTGTGAATTTCTGTCCGTCCCTTGTCGCGACGTTGGCCAGTCTTATGACGATTGGCCGAGCCGGACGTCGCGCTCAGCCGATCCGCAACGCCTCCACGATCTGGACCCGGGCCGAATGGATCGACGGGTAGAACGACGAGATGATCGTGGCCACGGTCGTCAGCAGCGCCGGTAGCCAGGCGTTCGCCAGCGTCAGCTCCAGCCGGACGGGGACGGGGTCCACGGCGCCGGGCGGCGTCCAGCCAATGCCCAAGGCATTGAATCCGCCGCCGACGACGAGGCCCAGTCCGATGCCGGCGATGCTTCCCAAAATGCCGAGAAAGACGCTTTCCATGAGGAACATGCTGAGCACCTGGCTGCGATGGGTCCCGATCGCGCGGATCGTGCCCACCTCGCGCGTGCGCTCCAGGAACGACAGCGTCAACACCTGCAGAATCATGAAGAACACGAGCACGAACATCGCCAGCGTGATGAACCCGAAGAGCGCGTTGAAGAACGTGCTGATTTGGCCATAGAAGTCGGAGACCTCGTACCAGGGACGCGCTTCGAGATCGAGGCCGGCCTCGTCCATGGCGCTTTGCAAGTCGGCCATGACGGGATCGGTCGCTTCGATCGTCGGCGTCGTTACGATCAGCTTGTCCACGCCGCCGGTATCCAGCAGCTGTTGCGCAAAGCTCAGCGGGACGTAGGCGACCTGCGTTTCGGCCTGCTCGCTGTTGAGGCTAAAGATGCCCTTGACGCGCAGCGGCGCCAGGTTGTACTGGCCGCTGACGGTCGACGCGTTCACCTGGAAGGCATCGCCCGGATCCAAGCCCAGGTTCTCCGAGAGGGACTCCCCGATGAGCACGGCCCCGCCGTCGTCCGGGTCGAGGCCCTCGCCGCGGGTCACCAAGTCGTTGACGTCCAGCGCGCTGTTGCCCGGCCGCGTCGCGCTCATGTTGAGCACGCGCGTGCCGTCCCCGATGTAGCCGAGGCCCGACACGGACAATTGGGGCGTGTAATCGGCCACGCGCTCGTGCTCGTCGAGAATGGCCGTCAGCGTCCCCAAGGCTTCGGGTTGGATCAGGTGCTGATAGTCCTCCGTGTCGTCGTTCCAATACAGGGAAGAGGCGATCTGGATGTTGCCCTCCTCGTCGATGGTCGACTGGCGGATGTTCTGCAGGGAGAAGTCGACGTAGCCGAGCACGGCGAAGCTCATCATCGTGCCGAGCGCGATGATGGCGACGCCGAGCAGCGTGCGGCGCCGATTGCGCCACAGGTTACGAAGCGGGATGAGCAGCCGCAGGTTCATGGTCCTGGCCCTCGCTCTCGACAAACTGGCCGTCGCGGATATTGACCACCCGCTCGGCAAAGTTGCTCACCAAGGGATCGTGCGTGACGACGACGAACGCCGCCTGGTGCTCGGTCTTGATTCGGGCCATGATCTCCATGACCTGGTTGCCCGTCTGGGAGTCGAGGCTGGCGGTCGGCTCGTCGGCCAACACAAGCTTCGGCTCGGTGACGAGCGCGCGGGCGATCGCCACGCGCTGGCGTTGCCCGCCCGAGATCTCGTCCGGGCGGCGTTTCGCCAGATCGTCGATGCCAACTTGATCCAACAGGCTCATGACGCGGTCGCGGCGCTCGGAGCGTTCGGTCCCGAGCAACAGCAGCGGGTATTCGACGTTTTCGTAGACGTTGAGCACGGGAATCAGGTTGAACGTCTGGAACAGCAGGCCGATCGTCCGCTTGCGCAGCTCGGTCAGCTCGTAGTCGCCCAACTCGTTCGTTCGCTGGCCGTCGATGTAGACCTCGCCGGCGGTCGGCCGATCGATGCAGGCAATCAGGTTGAGCAACGTCGACTTGCCGCTGCCCGAAGGGCCGTTGATGACGACGAACTCGCCCGCATGCGCCTGGAAGTCAACGCCGCGCAGCGCGTGGATCGTCTCCTGGCCGACTTGGTAGTCCTTGGTCAGCTTCTGCGTCTCCAACATCGCCATAATTAGCGCTCTCCTTGCTCCTGGGCGAGCATCCCCGCGTCGGTTTCCAACTGATGGATCGTCGCCTCGCACCACTCGACGTAGGTTTCGCTCATCATCCGGCCAAGCCTCAACGATGCCAGGATGTAGGGGATCTGATCGTCCAGACCTTGATCCCGAAGTTGCTGCGGCAACGTCGCCTCACACTCCCTAAGATGGTCCAATCTTCCCTGATGAAGCTCCTGATGGCGCCGCAAGTGCTCGATGGTCACGTCGGACGCCGATAACCCGCCGAAGAACACTTTCAGCAGGAACGGGTTGTGGACCGTCGGCAACTGCTCCAAGGGCTCTTGGAGCCAGCGCTTAAGCTCCGCCTGCCCAGGCTCCTGGATGGCGTAGACGTGGCGCGGCGGACGGCTCTGCTGTTGCTCGATGGTCTTGTGGACCCAGCCCTCCTCGCGCATCGAGTCCAATGTCCGATAGATCTGGCTCAAGTCGGCGTGCCAAAAGTACCGCACCGACTGTTCCATCTGGTTTTTCAGGTCGTACCCGGTGGCCGGGCCGAAGCTGAGGAATCCCAATAGGGCGTGCTTTAAGGACATTTGCAAGGACCACCATGCTTATGTATGCGATTGCATATAACTGGAGAAGCATAGCAATGGTGCAACCGGTTGTCAAGAAAAACCCCTCCGGCGCCGATCGCTCGCCACGAGCGGGGAGCGCGACGATCCGCTCTCCACTCAAGCGCCCGTCACGTCGTTGCAGCCCGGGTCGAGCCCGTGTCCATGACCGGCTTGCGCAAAATCCAGTTACAGGACGCTCAGTGGAACTTGGATATGCCGGGAGGGAAAGTTTATGGAATAACTTTTCGTGGTCTGCTAATGTGTCATTAACGGCGGCGCTCAACACAATCCCCTCGCGATGGGGGCTTTCGTCTCTGGCGATGGAGTCCAAGAGCGTCGCGAGGAGACTGCTAACGGCCTCGACCCTTCAACAGCTCCCTTGCCCAATGGGGTTGGATGCATTCGGCGGAGCCATGGCGTAGACTGACGCCTGAGTCGTCGGCGGTCATCCTCAACGACAACGTGGTTGCATATTCATGGACCGACTTTATCGCGAACTGATCGACTACCTGGAGGACGAGGGCTGGAGCTACGCCGAGGAGTCCGACCAGGCGCTGCTGATCACGTTCGACGAGTTCGGCACCAACGGCTCCGGCGAGCAGCTGGGGCTGCTCGCGCAGGTCGAAGCCGACCAGTGGGTGGTCTTCACGTCCTTTGCGCCCTTGGAGGTTCCGGAGGAGAACTACCTCGCCACGCTGGCGTTTGTCAACGCCGCGAACGGGCGCGTCGCCCGCGGCAACTTCTTCCTCGACGTCGAGGGCGACAGCCTGCAGTTCACCACCACCGTGGACGGGTTGGACGACGGCGGCGACGTGCTTCCCACCGTGACCCTGCACGCGCACATGCGCCGCGCGGTCGAGTTCGGGCAGGAACTGATCTCGGGCTTCTATCCGCACCTACAAACCGTCGTCGAGGGCGGCGACGCCGAACAGGCCTTCCTTGAAGCGCTCGAGGAGTTCAGCGACGACGCCGACGCGTGACGCGCCTCGCGCACACCATGCCCTTGGCAAGCCTCGATCCCGCCCCATCCCCGTTATCGTGACCGACCCACCGACGGCTGTGTAAGCGCGCCCACATTGAACTGCTCATATCTGATGTAGCGTAGACCACGTTCAGGGCGTGAGGCGTCACGCCGCGGACCACCGAGGAGGTACGAATGTTCGAGATCCGGCCCTACCGTAGCCAAGACTGGCCCGACGTCTGCCGCGTCCGCGATCGGGCGCGCCTCGACGAGCTGCTGCACTATGCCGATCTCGCGGCGTTCGTGCCGCTCTCCCACGCGCCCGCGGAGATCGAGCGATTGGAGCAGGCCGAGCTCTGGGTCGCCTGGGATGGCCGATGCGTCCTCGGCCTGGTGGCAATCAACGGCAACCGCATCGAGGCCCTCCACGTCGACCCCGACGAGCCTCTGGCGACCGTCGGGCGGCGCCTGCTGCGAACCGCGCTGCAACGGATTCCCGACACGCCGCGAACCCTCGTTCTGAAGGCCAATGACGAGCTCCTTGAGCTGTTCCGCTCGGCGGGGTTTGTCATCGCCGAGGAGACGATGGCCGACTCGTCGGGGGCCGCCGGTCCGTGGCTGCGCCTGCTCTGGCTCGCGCCGTCGCCCACGGCGGATCGCTCGATGGAAGTGCCCACCTAATGCGACGGGCCATGTCGTCGGGGCGAGCCGGCATGACGGATGAAACGGACGCGACGGCCCCGGGCGGAATAGCGGTTACGCCGGCGCCAGTTGTCCGGCGCTCATGCGACGCTCAAACGCTTCGAGACAAGCGACGTGCACCGTGTAAGTCTCGCCGTCGCGGTTGACGACGATGCCGCCGCCGTTCGGGTCGCCATCGGGGTTGATGGCGCCGAGTGATTGGACAACTTCCTGACAGACTGGGCAATTCTGCATCCTCGATCCCCTCTCACCGTTCTGATGGGGGCATTCTGAATCGGGGTCACCAAGAGGCGCAAGGACAGGTGTCCATTAGCTGTCATTTTGGAATCCCACCCATGTCTAGCCACGAGGGCTGATCCTGACAATCGTTTTGTGGCTTCAAACTCTTTCAGCTGGATTTCTGGGGCAACTCCGCTCAGCCTTTATACGTCAACACCCGCCCCCACAGGCTCGACGTGCCCCAGATGCCGGAGCGCGTGCATTCCAGTTGCACGATCTGGCTGTGGTCGATGAAGACGTTGACCTCGGGGCCGTAGTTCTTGATGTACCAGGCGAACACTTGCGGATCGGCCGCCTCGAACATGACGTTCTCCAGGCCGAGTTCCTCCACGAACTTGGCCGGCACGTCGGTGCGCCACTCGTGGACCTCCTCGGTGATGCCCTCGGACTCCATCATGATCATGTAGGCGCCGGCGTCGAGGAACTCGCTCGCCTGCGCGATCGCCCAGTCCGGATCGATCGTCCCTTCCGACTCGAGGACGTCCGGCGAGGTTGCCCCACCCGCGCCGAACTGGATGCCGACTTCGGGCTTGGCCTTCAGCCCGGCCTCGTTGACCTTTTCAATTAGGCGCTTCCAGTCGTCGGTCGGGATCGTGATGAAGCCCGCCGACAGCTCGATGATGTCGAAGCCGACGTCCTTGCACTCCTGGATATACTGATCGACCGCGTCCTTGCCCTGGGTCAGGACGTACTCCATGAATCCGCCCGTGGAGACCAAGACGTCGTACTCGTGGGCGATCTCGTTGAGCTCTTGGACCTTCTCGCGCGGCATGAGCGTAAACGAGCCCCCGGCGTACTTGAGCGCGTCGACGTAGTGGCCCATAGTCTCCAAGACGTCGCGCAGATAGCGCGGTCCCATCGGGGTGTAGTACGGGCCGCGGATTTCGGTAATGCCGCGCTTGCGCGGCTTGTCCTCGCGCTCGTTCATCTTTAGAAATTGAAAGCCTCGGTTCGGGTCGGGCATGTCGATCACTCCTCGGTAATCTTGACTGATTATTGATCGATTATCTCGCTGTCGAAGGTTGTAAGATGGAAGTCGATGGCAGACTCAACATTGTCCAATGTCTGTTTGAAGGTGTCGCCATCACCGAGGACCACACCCTCGAGTCCGATCGGATAAGCAACGTAGCCTTCATCGGTCTGCTCCATCACGATCTTGAAACGATGACTCATGGAACCTCCGACTATCACACTACCGGACATCGATCTCGGTCAGCAACGCGACGAAATCAGCGATGTCGGCGTCATCCAACTGCTTCACCGTCTCGATGATCTCGGTACGCTGGCGTTCGTCGGTGTAGGGCGCTGCCAATCGCATGAACTTATCACTGACCGTCTCCCAGCTCATCGGCCGCGTCTGGAACCCCTCGTAGTCGCGTTTTTCAATGCTGTGCTCCTGGCCGTCGCTGAGCCGAATCGTCACGCGGCAGCGCATCTCGTCCGGGAACGCCTCGCTGTATTCGTCCTTGGGCGATACCGACACCTTGCGCAACAGCGACTGGACATCATCACGCTCGATCCGCTCGGGCTTGTATTGATCGGGGAGGACTTGATCATCCAGCAGCGCGACCGCGACCATGTAATGAAGGCTGTGGTCGGCCTCTTCCTTGGTGCGCACGATCGTCTTGTCGCCCTCCTCGCCGCCGCCGATGATGTGATACGCCACGTCGAACGTTTCGATCTCGATCGCGTCAATCGACGCCGGATCGATGCCGTGGTCGTGCTTCAGCTCGAGCGCCCCCTCGATGCTGGCTTGGGAATGGATCTCCGCGTTGTATTTTTTAATGATCGTGTCCGTGACGCGTTCTAAGTCTTCTCTGGCCCAGTCGATGGAGAACTGACCGGCAATGGAGTCCATGAAGCCCTTGTTCCCCTCAAACACTTCGGGCGGCCCGGTGATCCCTCGTTTCGCCAAAAACGCCGAGTGCGTGCCGCAGAACGCGGTCTCCGGATACGCCAAGCCCTTCCAGTGGGACAGCGACCCCGTCCGGGTCACGCGCAGCGCGTTGTGGGCGGTGGCGCTGATCGCGATCGCGTTGGCCGTTTTTTCATTATCCAAACCGAGGGCCTTGGCCACACCTGCGGCAACCGCGTACGACCCCTGCGTCGTGTGATCGAAGCCTTTGTCGCGCACGGGCGCTTCGTCGCTCAAGCGACAGTGGACCTGATACGCCACGCCGAGCGCCGTCAACAGATCTTTCCCATTTCCGCCGGCATACTCCACGGCCGCGAGCGTCGATGACAGGTTGTCGCTCGGATGGCAGGTCTCGCCCTTGGCGAGGTAGCTGTCGTTGTAGTCAAGATAGCGCACGAGCGCCCCGTTGTAGAGCGCCGCGCGATCTGGCGCGGTCTTCGATCCGCCGATCAGGGTGCAGTGCTCGGCCCCGCCAAAGTCATCGAGGTGTTCGCGCAGCATGCGGATCGGTTGGCCCTCCAAGGCCCCGATCGCGCAGCCGAGCGAGTCCAAGACGCGAATTTTCAGTTGATCGGTCGCCGCCTCGGAGAGCTCATCGAACGACGCGTCCGTGACAAACCTAGCCAGCTCGTTCACCAGCGCCATGCGGCCTCCTTGCGATTCCAGAGTGGATTACTCCGTGTTTGTAGGATACGCGACGACGCGATCGGACTCAAGTCGAGGTCGGAACGGCCGTTGCAAGCGCGGGCCATCATATCGTACCGTTTATACCAATCTGCCATCCAGCTTGATGAGGTCAGCATGGGACGTTTGAAGGTATTGTCGCTCGGGGAGGCCTTGCTGTTGCTGGCGGCCGTCATCGGCCTCTTGCACCACGTCGATCATGTGCTGCGTTTTGACCACAGCGGGTGGCCATTCAAGCCCGACGTCAACGAGTTCACCGCCAGCCTGTTGGTCTATCCCGTCGTCGCGCTTGCGCTCGCGTCGCGACGCGGGAGCCTCGCGCGCGTCGCGTTGGCCACAATCGTCTTTCTGGCGCCGACTTTCGCCCATATCCTCATTGAGACGCCGGCCCACCAGCACAATACGTGGGCGCACCATCCCGAGATCAACCTGCTCGGGGTCAGCTCGCCCATTCTCGGCAACTTGGCGGGGACGATTACCGTGCTGCTGTCGCTGGTGGCATTCGGGGCCGTTGTCGCGTTGGCGCGCGAGTGGTGGGCAGGGCGGAATCGAGCGTAACCGAGCCGTCCGGGGGCAGCTAATCGGCTCGATCGGAGGTCGGCATCACGTCGACGGGCGTGCATGGGATGGAGCAACGTCCTTGATGTGAACCTGACCGTCGGTGTAGATTCCCATCTCCATATCATTGAGGTGATACCCATTCACGTTCTCGTTATCGGCGGCACCACGTTCTTCGGCAAGGCGATCGTGGAGGATCTGCTCAACGATGGCCACGACGTGACGCTGTTCAGTCGCGGCAACAACCGTCCGCCCTTCTGGGACCGCGTCCACCACATGACGGGGGATCGCAACGACGCCGATGGCTTCAAGGCCCAGCTTGCGGGTCACACGTTTGACGCCGTTGTGGACAACATTGCGTTCACGGCCGACGACGTTCGCACGGCGCTGGGTGCCTTCACGGGCAACGTCGGCCGCTACGTCTTCACCAGCACGGCGGCCGTCTACTACACGGGCGATCAGGTCATGCCCGTGGCGGAGGACGACGTCAACTTCGCGTTCCAGCCGCCCGCGGGCGAGGAGGACGCGCCACTCTGGCGTTACACGCTCGGCAAACTGGAGGCCGAACGTGTCCTGTTGGACCAGGACGATCTCGAGTACACGATCATCCGGCCGCCCATTGTGCTCGGCCCGGAGGACCCCTCGCTGCGAGGTTACTTCTACGTGCAGCGGCTCCTGGACGAACGCCCGATTATCCTGACCAACGGCGGCGTCCAGTCCTTCCGCTTGGCCTACTCCCGCGACCTCTCGCGCGGTTATCTGCGGGCGCTGGCCTCCGAGCGCGCGGAAAACGCCATCTACAACCTCAACCAGAGCGAGATCATCCAACTGACCGATCTGATCGAGGCCGCCGCCGACGCGCTCGACGTTCAGCCCGACCTCGTGCCGATCCCGAGACAGACCCTTGAGGACGCTGGCTTCGACTACCCCGAGACCTACGCGCCCGTGCAGAACTTCATCCCGAGCATCGAGAAGGCCCAGAGCGAGCTGAGTTACACGACGACCCCCTTCGGAGAATGGATCGCCGAGACCGCCCGATGGTACCGCGATCACTACCAGGGCGAGGACTCCAAGGGCTACGATCGGCGCGACGCCGAGGTCCGCTTCGCTGAAGCGTACCGTCAGGCCGTTGGTCAACTAGCGGACTGAGAGAAGGCCGGATCGTCCCACGTGACCCGTTCGTCAGCGCGGCTGTCCATTAGCATGAGGCCGTTCGCGGAAGGGGGCTGCGCTGTTGTCGCTGGTCGACGTGGAACGGATGCTCGACGAGATCTGGGCCTTCGCCTACGTGCGGGCGGTCTTGATCGTGCTCGGATCGGCCGTCGTCGCCAAGCTGGTCGACTGGATCATCACCCGCGGGGTGATACGGTTTGCCCGGAGCGCGCGCACGTTCCTCGACGAGCGCGTCGTGGAGCTGCTCCATCGCCCGATCTTCATCAGCGTCATCCTTGTCGGGCTCGCGCTCGCCACCTACGAGCTGGCGCTCGGGGAGCCGTTCCGGTTCATCATCGGCGGCGTCATCGCGACACTGGCGGTGATCGTCTGGACGGTGGCGGGGATCCGTCTCGCTGGGCTCGTCTTCAGGCAACTCGGTCAGTCGGGCCGCGTCGGCTGGGTCAACGACCGAACGCTGCCGCTGGTGAACAACGGCTTCAAGGTCGTGATCTTCGGCGTGGCCGTCTACTTCCTCTTCCTCAGTTGGCAGATCAACCCGACAGCCTGGCTGGCTTCAGCGGGCATTATCGGCATCGTGATCGGCCTGGCGGCGCAGGAGTCCCTGAGCAATCTCTTCGGCGGGTTCTCCATCATGCTGGATGCGCCGTACAAAGTGGGCGACTTCGTGAACTTGGCCGGCGGCGAGCGCGGTCAAGTGACCCAAATCGGGCTGCGCAGCACCCGGATATTGACGCGTGACGGGGTCGAGATCACCCTGCCCAACGCCCAGATCGCCAACGCTCAGATCACCAACGAGTCGGGTGGCCCCGCCCCGCAACAGCGCGTGTGGGCCGAGATCGGCGTCGCTTACGGCTCCGACATCGATCATGTGACGGACGTCCTATTGCGGGCCGCGAACTCGGTGGAGTGGGTATCGGGCGACCCGGAGCCACGCGTGCGCTTCATGGAGTTCGGGGATTCCTCGCTCGTGTTCCACGTGATGGTCTGGATCGACGACCCGCTCTATCGGCTGCGCTGCATCGATCAACTGAATCGGGCCATCTACAAGGGGCTCGCGGAGGCCGGCATCACGATCCCGTTCCCGCAGCGGGACCTGTGGCTCAAGCAGTGGCCGGCGGCCGGTTCGGCCGCGCCGCCGGCCTCAGGCCCGCCAACGGATGGCACTAGCGACGGCACGGGCTAAGCCGAGGACTCCTGCTTGTTCCGCTGAGGGCTGCCGATGGCGCTCAGTCGGCCGCGGAAGGTGTAGGCAACGCCGGCGACGATCGCCAGCGTGAGCGCCAATTGGGCCACCAACGGCTCCCAGTAGGGATAGATCTGCAAGAGGTTCTGCACCCACGAGCCTTCGGGAAACCCCATAATGGTCGTGATCCCGATGAGCCCGGCCTCTTGCAGCTCCAGGATGCCGGTGCCGGCAAATCGGAACGCCATGACGTAGAGGAAGGCGCTCGTGCCGATAAAGAAGGGACGCAGCCGGATCTTGACCCCGAACTTGCGCATCAAGGTCCAGGCGACGATGAGCAGGGCCGTCCCCAGGACAAAGCCGAGCACGATCGCTCCCACCGCGCCCGTGACCGACGCCGATAGGGCTTGGTAGAAGAGCACGGTCTCAGCGCCCTCGCGGAAGACCGCCAGGAACGCGACCGAGACCAGCGCCCAGGAGCGTCCCGATTGGCTGGCGGTGCGGATCCAGCTCTGGATCTGGGCGTTCCAGTTGCGGATATGGGCCATCGCGATAAGCCAATGCGAGACGGCGAAGAGCACGGGCACGGCCAAGAGCATGCTGGCGCCCTCGATGAGCGCCTGACTGGCGGGCAGGTGCTGCAACACCGTCACGAGCACCGCCGCGATGCCGAGGCTGGCCAGGATGCCGAGCCCGGCGCCCGCGTAGACGGCACGGACGTGCTCGGACTGCGCGGTGCGACGGAGCACGAGCAGCACGGCGCCCAAGATCAGGATGGCCTCCAGCCCTTCGCGGACGATGATGACCAAGGACTGCAGGAACGCGCCCACTCGGCTGAGCGGGTTGTCCAGCTTCTGGAGGCCCTCCTCGAACAGCGATTCGATCCGGTCGGCCCGGCTTTGGACGTCACTGACGTCCGCGCCGTTGGCCATCGCGCCTTCGAGGGTCAGAATCGCCCGTTCCAGTTGGAGGTAGAAGCCGTGATCGCGCGCGGACAGCTTCCGGTCGTACGTGGACGCCTCGAAGGTCATGAAGAGCTGCTTCATCGACGCCACGGCGGCGTCGGTCTCGCCCCGTTCGTATTGCGCCACGGCGTCGTCCAGTTGCTGGATCAAGCGGTCGACCTCCGCGGCCGGGTCGGACCTGTCGTCCGCTTGGGCCGAGCCGACCGTGGGCAGCGCAAGGACCGCGAACGCGAGGATGATCGTTAGATGAGCGAGTCGGCGTGTCATTAAGCGAGATCCCTCCTGCCGAATCTCCAAGCAGCTACGGCCGCGCAGCCGAGGAGCCACGCGAAGAGCACCAACACGTAGAACTCCGATCGCGCCACGAGGGGCGTCGTCCCGTCATCGATGAGCGTCTGGGCCCAAGGGGCGGTTTGGCCGAGCAGCCGGTTCGACCACTCCAGCCAGGCGACAAACGGGCTGAGCAGTTTCAGGGTCAACGTCGTGAGCTCGGGCGGCTGGCCGACGCTGAACAGCGCGTTCCAGGCGATGCCAAATCCGGCATAGACGGCAATGCCCAGCGACAGCGCCGCGCTCGTGCGGCGGGTCAACGCCGACACGAGCAGGCCGATCCCCAGGAAGCTCGTGGCCAGGGCCAACAGCGAGATCGGATAGAGCACGGCCCCGTCGAGGCTGCCCAAGAGGGCGGCGGGGGTCGTGGCCTCGCCGACGGTGGCGCGCATCCCGCTCACGATCGTCCCGATCCAGGCCATCGCGCCGACGGTGATGATGGCCCAAACGGCGGCCAAATAGCCCATCCGTCCCAATAACTTGCCGAGGACGACGCTGGAGCGCGGGATCGGCTTGCTCGCGAGGAAGCCGGCCGTGCCGAGCTCCAGTTCGCTCGCGATCGCGCCGTAGCCGAGCAGGATGCCGGCGAACGGGACCAGGAACAGATCGAGCGCGTTCATGGCGCTCAGTGCCCGCTCCACGGTCGCAAACTGGGCCAGCACGCTGAAGCTGTGGGCCTGGCTGATCGCCAGCGCATACGTCAGGCCGAAGATGGCCCAGACGCCGAGGCCCTGCAGGCTCAGAAACAGCGCGCGGAACTCCCGGCCGGCGATCGCCCCGATCGCGTTAAGCATCGCGGGCTTCCTCCTCCTCGCTCGCGTCGCCCGAATCGCCCGAATTGCTCGCGCAATGGGCCGCGTCGGCATCGGTCGTCAGTGCACTGAAGATCTCATCCAGGGTGGGACGCTTGCGATAGAAGTCCGTCAGCTCGCCGCCCGCCTCGACCAGCTGACGGGCCAGCCCGGCTTGGGCATCCGGCGTCCGGAGCGTGACGTTGAGCCCGCTGCCGTTGCGGGCGACGTCCTTCACGCCCTCGAAGCCGCGGATTCGCTCGGACCAATGGGCCATGTCGCCATTAAGTTCGACGTGGACGCGGTCGAGATGGGGCGCGAGCAGGTTCTGCAGTCGATCCAGCGCCATCAGTTCGCCGTCCCGCAGCACGGCGACGCGATCGGCCAGCGTCTCCACGGCGTCCAGATCGTGGGAGGACAGCACGACGGTCCGGTCTTGGCGAACGATCGATGCCAGCATCCGTTGCCACTCGCGGCGGCCCTGTGGATCGAGGCCGCTGAACGGCTCATCCAGGATCAACAGCTCGGGATCGTGGGCGAGCGCGCAGGCCAGCCCGAGCCGCTGGCGCATCCCCTTGGACAGCGCCCGCACGCGGATCGTGGCCACATCGCGCAGCCCAACCTGGACCAGTTGGCGCTCAATCTCGGCCTCGTCCGGCTCGAGCCCGTAGAACTGGGCGCTGTAGGCGACCGTCTGGGCGCAGGTCATCTCGGGATAGAGCGCGGAGCGCTCGGGCAGGTAGCCGACGCGCTGGCGCGCAATGGGCCGCCGCCACGGGTTGTGTCCGTTCAGCCGGATTTGGCCCTGCGTCGGCTTGACCAGGCCGAGCATCAGCTTCAGCGTCGTCGACTTGCCGGCGCCGTTCGGCCCGACCAAGCCGAAACACTCGCCGTCGCGAACCTCAAACGTCAGCTCGTGGACCGCCGATCGCCGGCCGTAGCGCTTGGCGACGTTCTGGAATTCGACGCGACTCATCGGATCATCACCGCTCCGTTCCGATCGAGCGCCCGAAGGCGATTTCCCTCCAAGTCGACAATCTCTCGAATGTCGGTTCTCAACGCGGCGTCCGTGTCCGGATCGCCGATGGCGGTGATTTTGAAGGTGCCCAGCGCCAGGACGTCGGGCGGAGCGCGCTGGCTGGCCACCTCGACCGCCACGCCGTTGAAGCTGACGGTTCCCGAGGCTTGCTCGACGCGGGTGGCGCCGCGGCCCGTCTCCAACGACGCCTCGTCGATGCGGATCTGCTCGGGATCGAAGTGAACGTCGATCTCGTACCCGGCCAACCCCGACGGCACGTCGCGAACGAACAGCGCCAGCATCGTCGACGCGCCCGCGTTGAGCTCGGCGGACTCGACCTCGACGGTCGTGCCGACCTCCGCGTAGGCGTCGAAGGTCTCGAGCACGTCGGCCATCGCTTGGGCGGCGGACCGGGCCAGGGCCGTCACGTCCGTTAGGGCGTCCTCCTCCACGGCGGAAGCCAAACCGTCGAAGAACGCAGCCAGCCGTTCAGCCTGCTGCGGCGCCAGATCCCGAATGTCGTCGCGGGCGGCTTCATAGCGTGTCTGAGCGCGCTCAAGCCCGTCTTGCACGCCGTCCGGCTCCCCTTCGCTGGCCCGCTCTGCGACCGAGACCAGCGCCTCCCGCAGCTCGACGAACCGCTGGCGGACGTCATCGAGAAAGTCGGGCGCATGATCGGCCCCGGCCATGCCTGAGGCAGACACGGCCAGGGCCAGCGTGACCCAGAGTGTGGCAGCGAGCGGGCGTCGGATCATGACGACGGACAGGCCTCCGGCAGCTCTCGCAGATCGAGCGACGCCTGCGCGACAAACAGCGCGTCGGTGATGGTGATCTCGCCGTCACAGTTGGCGTCGGCCGCGGCCGGGTCGACCTCGCGCAGCCCGAGCGAGCCTTGGGCGATGAACAGCGCGTCGGTGATCGTCAACTGCCCGTCGCCGTTGATGTCGCCCAAGCGCACGTCCGGCAGGGTCGTGATGAGCAACTCCTCGATCTTGCGTAGGCCCTCCAGGATCGTCTCCCGTTGGGCGCGGATGCGCTCCAGGTCGGCCTCCTGCCGAATGAGCTGTTCCAGGCCCGGTTCCTCCGAAGCGCCCGGCCCGAAGGCCGAGATGTCCGCTTCGACCTCGTTCTCCAACTGCTCGTCGATGAGCGCGCTGTCGGGGCCGAGCCCGTTGGACTCGAACTCGAAGAACGCGTCGTTCGCCAACCCGGCGGCCCGCTCGACGTTGCCCTGGGCGTACTGCTCGACGGCTTGATCGACCAGCTCAATGACGGCCCGGGTCGCCTCGCGGATGGCTGTCTCGGTCTTGAGCTGGCGCTCGTCGCCGGGGAAGACCTCGCTTTCCGCGACGATGACGGCCCGATTGAGGTCGGGAATGAGCTCCTCGACTAGCCCCTGGACGGCCTCGACGGGCCGCTGCTCGAGGATAGCCGTGACAAGCTGGGAGACACGGGCCTTGATCGATTCGGCCACGACGGGGCTGCGCGCTTGGATGGCCTCAAACAGCTCGGTGTTCTGTTGCTGGCCGAACGCGGCGCGGGCCTCCTCGGCCAACTGGAGCGCTTCATCGAACGCATCCTGATCCAGAACTTCGCCGCCCTCGTCGGCGACGGCTTCGGGATAGAGCTCGCCGATCTGCTCGACCTTGGCTTTGACGTCTTCCAGTTGCTGCACGATCTCGTCGGAGCTGAGATCCGGGCTGTCGTCGCCGTCGTCCTGGGCGACGCCCACGGACGGGACGGCGCCGAACAGCAGGCCGACCATCAGCATGCCGAGCAACGGTCGCGTCCCCAGCGAGATCAGTCGGCGCGTCATTGGATCGTCACGCTCCCGCTCCCGATGGATGCCTCAATCGCCTGTCCATCGCTGTCGGACAGCTCGTCGACTGAAGGGGTCAGCTCGCTGGATGAGCCGGACGAGCCGACCGCCTCGAACGTCATCTCCGCGATCGTCAGATCGCCCGACTGGGCGTCCTCGGGCTTGATGCCCTGGATGCGCACCGTGCCGGCCTCGTTGTCGATCTGGGGTTCGGGCAAGGGCGTCCCGTAAGTCACGCTGACGTCGACGAGTTCGACGACGCTCGGGTCGTAGCTGACCGTGACGTTGTACGCGCCCAGTGGCGCGGACAGCCCGGCCACGTCCAGCGAGACCGTCGCCGTCTCGCCAGAAGCCACTTCGACAGAGCCGACGGCCACCGTGGCGGATGCGGCCTCGTTGTCAGTCCCTTCGAGCGCTTCGCGGATCTCGGCGACCTCCTCGCGGATGACCTCGAGCGCGCTCTGGGCGTCCTCGGCGGACTCGTCCTCAAGGGCCGTCTCCAGGCGCCCAATGATCTCCTCGATTTCGGCGAGTTCCTCTTCGGCCACATCGCCGGCCGCGTCGACGAGCAACTCGCGATTCGCCTCAATGAGCCCTTCGAGTCGCTCCACGAACGTCAGCGCTTCGCCGAACTCGCCTTCCTCGATCTCCTCATCGACGGTGGCCAGAAGCTCGTCGATCTGATCCAGGGCGGCAGTGGCGCTGTCGGCCTCGCCGACGAGCGCCTCGCGGATCTCGGCGAACTCGCCCCGGATAACCTCGGCGGCGTTGAGCGCGTCCTCGGCGTTTTCCTCCTCGAGGGCGCTCTCCAGCCGACCGATGAACTCCTCGACCTCGGCCAGCTCCGTCTCGGCCAGCTCGCCGGCGGCCTCGATCAGCAGCTCACGGTTGGCTTCAATGAGCCCTTCCAGGCGCTCCACCAACGTGAACGCCTCGTCGAACTCCTCCGCCTCGACCTCCTCGATGATGGTCGCGAGAAGCTCGTCGATCTGATCGAGGGCGGCCGTGGCGCTGTCGGCCGGGCCGACCGCGGCGCTGGCGATCTCGGCCAGTTCGCCCTGGATGGTGTCGATCACGTTGGCGGCCTGTTGGGCATCCTCGGCGTTGAGCGCCTCACGCAAACGCGGGAGAAACTCGTCGATCTCGGCCAGTTCAGCCTCGGCAACCTCGCCGGCCGACTCAATCAAGAAGGGACGGGCGTTTTCCAAGACGCCCGCGAAGCGATCCACGAGTTCCAGAGCCTCCTCGAACTCGCCCTCGTCGGCTTCGGCGGCGACGTCGTCGAGAACCGCGTTGAGCAACGTGATGGCGGCTTGCGTGGGATCGGCCGACTCGCTCTCTTGGGCGACCGCCGTCGGCCCGCCCGCGGCCGGGGCGAGGCTGAACAGCAACCCGACCGCCAAGAGGGCCAAGCCGAGCTTGTGCCGTATGCTGAGCGTTGACTGGGGCATAAGCGTATCCCTCCATGGATTTGGGGCCGTCCGAGCGGAGCGGTCGGGCGTCATGTCAAGCTGCCTTGACCTCCCTTGTCACCTGACCTAAGATCAAGTTACGCACCAACCGGGAGGCTCAGCTCGAGCGCCGAACGCCGGAACCGTTCCCTCGGGCTGGGCCTTCTGACTTATCTCAGGAAAATCCTACTCAATCGGTCCGATTTCGTCAAGAACTTTTCACAAATAATAATCGTTCTCAATAAGAAATCGAATGATAACTCGGCTATCGGGAGGCTCTGCGTTGTGCCGTTCGAGCTTGGGAGAAGGAAGAGCGCCTTACGATTGACAGTTGGGGCAAATGCCGTAGAAGATCAGCTCGTGGCTGTGGACCTTGTAGCTGCTGGAGCGCTCCAACTGGCGCTCCAACGTCTGCTGCACGGGCAGCTCGACGTCGTCGACGCGCTCGCAGCGCTCGCACATGAAGTGGTAATGGCGATGCGTCTGCGGGTCGAACCGATTGGGCCCATCCGGCGTGGAGATCTCCAAAATGAGGCCCGCATCGGCGAGCAGCTTCAGGTTGCGGTAAACGGTGGCAAGGCTGATGCTCGGCAGTTCCTGTTTCACACGCTGGAAGATTTCGTCGGCTGTCGGATGGGACGTGTCGCCCTCCAACGCCTGGAAGATCGCCTTGCGCTGCTTCGTGATCCGGGGCATGGCTCGCTTTGTGTCCATCAGCCTCACCTCGACGGGGACCGTACTGCATCGAGTTCCTGTTATCAATGACGTCCATCAGGTGCGCCTCGCTCAACGGGCTCGGCCGTTGGGTTGCCGGCCTCAGACCTCCGTCCACATGACGGGATGGCCGTGTTCCAGGACGCGATCACCAATGGGGATTCGCGCTAGCGCCCGACATTGACCGAGGTTGGCAATCATGTGGGATGCCTGTTGCTCCAGCACCTCCAGCCACGCATCGCCGTTGGCGGCATAGCTGACTCGACAACGCGCCCACCACTCGCGCTTGGGGCTCAGCTGGACGGGCTCGGCCAGTCTCCCCATCCCGAAGCGCGGACGCGGGGACGCCGCGCCCGCCATTAAGTCGATGAGGCGGCGCCCATGGGTCAACAGGCAGGCGAACGCCGATCCCGGGTTGCCGGGCAGTCCCAGCAGAACGTTGCCGTCCCTGACGGCGAAGACGAGCGGCTTGCCCGGCTTTTGCCGCACTTTCCAGAAGATCACGTCCATGCCGATCCGTTCGGCGGCCGGCATGACGACGTCGTAGTCGCCGACGGAGACGCCGCCGGTCGTGATCACCATATCGGCCTGCGTGAACGCTTCGGCGAGCGCCTGTTCGGTCTCCGCCAACGTGTCCGGCAGCGTCCGCGCGCCGACGTTCATCAATCCCTGGGCGCGTAGCCAGCCCGACATTAAGAACGTGTTGGCATCGTAGACCTGCCCGGGTTGGAGCGGCTGACCGGGCTCGACGACCTCGTCGCCCGTGGTCATCACCGCGACGCGCGGCGCCCGATGGACGACAACCTCGGCCAGACCGCTGTTGGCCATCGCGGCGATGTGGCGGAACGTCAACCGCGTCCCGGCTTGGACGACCGGCTCACCCGCCTGGATCTCCTCGCCGTGGAGGCGGTAGTCCTGGCCGGGGGGCAGCGGTTCGCGAACCAGCAATCGATCGTCGTCGACCTGGGCGTCCTCCTGCCGCAGAACGGCGTCGGCGCCCTGGGGCAGGTGGCCGCCCGTGAAGATGCGCATCGCCTCGCCCGCGCCAATGGCCGGAACCTCCGCCAGCGAGCTCGCGGGCACCTCGCCAACCAGATGGAGCGTCGCTGGCTGTCGGTCGCTGGCCTCGGCAACGTCCGCCGCGCGCAGCGCGTAGCCGTCCATGGCGCTCTGCGGGAACGGCGGCAGGTCCGTGAGGGACGCCACGTCCCGGCCCAGCACGCGCCCCTGCGCATCGGCAAGCGCGACGGTCTCCAACGGCAACGGTCGAACGGCGTCGCCGTAGTGGGCGAACGCCTCGTCGATCGTGATCATCGTCTCCATCTCAACAAATCTCCGTTCACCTTGAGCGCCCCTTGAGAATCCGTCAACGGACCGCCAGCGGCGGGATCGACCCGTTCGCGCCCGCTCCGACGCATCCCTCCATCACTCGTACCCCTGCATATGGGCCATCTTGCGCAACACGAAGAACACGTGCAGCAGGGCCGGGAACAGCGCCTGGCAGCTCTCGGTGGCGCCGCCCGTGCTGCCCGGCAGCGTGACGACGAGCGTGTCGCCGATCATGCCGGCCACGCCGCGCGAGAGCATGGCGTAGGGCATGCGCCGTTGGCCATAGGCGCGCGCCGTCTCCATGATGCCGGGAATCTCGCGATCGAGGAGCGGCTCGACGGTCTCGACGGTCAAGTCGGTGTGCGCCAAGCCCGTGCCGCCGACAGTGAGGACGAGACCGATGCCTTCGGCCACGTAGCTTTGCAGCCTCGTCTCCAGCTGCTCGGGATCGTCGGGAATGACGTCGTAATCACGGGTCTCGACGCTTGGCTCGCCGTCCAGGACGTCGACGACGGCTCGCCCGGCGCGGTCCGCTTTCTTCCCCGATGCGACGCTGTCGGAGAGCACAAGCACGGCCGACTGGACGGGCGGATCCAGGTCGTCGCGATAGTCGGTCTTCCCGCCCGACTTTTCCACGAGCCGTGTCGCTTGGATCTCGACCTCGGTCGTGTGGGGCTTGAGCATGTCGTAGATCGTCAGTGCCGCGACGTTGGCGGCTGTCAGCGCCTCCATTTCGACGCCGGTCGGGCCGATGCAGGTCGCGGTTGCTTCGACCCGCACGCCGCCGTCCTGAAAGTCGTAGGAAACCTCGGCGTGGGTGATCGGCAGCGGATGGCAGAAGGGCAGAATGCCGTCCGCGTTCTTGGCGGCCATGATGCCGGCAACGCGGGCCGTCGCCAGGGCATCGCCCTTTTCGGTCGCTCCCCGCTGCAGGAGATCGAGGCCGTCGGCCGGCGCAGCGACGAACGCCTCGGCCACCGCATGGCGCCGGGTCTCCGGCTTGTCAGTAACGTCCCTCATGACGGATGCTCCGTCCGCATGGGCGTGCCTTCGAGGTAGCCGCTGGCGCCGTCGGCGTAGTGCTCGCGCTTCCAGATCGGCGCGCGCTCTTTCAATTCGTCGATGGCGTAGCGCGCGGCCTCGAACGCCTCGCCCCGGTGGCCGGAGCGCACGACGACGTGGACGCTCGGCTCCCCCAACTCCAGCGTGCCGACGCGGTGTTGCAACAAACAGTGATCGACGCCGAAGCGCTCGATCACCTCGACTTCGAGCTTTTTCAACACGTCCTCGGCCAGTTGCCCATGGGCTTCGTAGGTGAGCCGTTCGACGGGGCGGCCGTCGTTGGTGTCCCGCACGGTGCCGGTGAACGTGGCCAGCGCGCCGCAGGCGCTGTCGGCCGTGGCCGCGATCAGGCTCGTCAAGTCAAGCGGCTGATCCGTGATTCTTGGGATCATGCGCGATCACACCCTATCTCAGCTCATTATCCAGACGGAACCGAGACGGCGCAACGGCCAAGGAACTGACCTCTTCCCGGTCGGCGTCCGTGTCAACGTCCCGCTGGGTAGGGCCCTCGTCCGCGTCCAGCTCGAGTCGGCACGCCTCGGCCCAATGCGCGCGCACGATCTCTCGGGCGCCGACGTCGCCCCTCGTCTGCAACAGCTGCTGGAAGTACCGCCGTGGGATGGCCGTCGGGTGCCCTTTCCGATCATTGAGCGTCGGAAAACAAATGCGATCCGTTCGCAATCCCGTTTCCGCCACGCGATCGATCAGTTCCGGCGTAATCAAGGGCATGTCGCCGGGGACGATCAAGGCACCAGCCGCATCCTCGGGAAGGGCCGCGAGGGCTGTCCGCAGCGTCGTGCTGAGGCCCTCGTCCCAACGCTCGTTGACCCGAATGGACAGATCGCCGGAATCGGGATGGGCGTTCAAGGCGGCTTCGACCCGGTCTGCCTCATGCCCAAGCACGACCAAGACCGGCTGAGCCGACCGAGCTCGACAACAGGCATCTACGGGGTATGCCAACAGTGGATAGCCATTGAGGGGCATCAACAGCTTGTTGGCCTCGCCAAAGCGTCGGCTGTTCCCGGCTGCTAGCACAACCGCGGGCAGAGCCCGCTCAGTGATGAATCGGGGCATGTTGCTCGCGGAGAAAGCCGGCCTCGCGGCCGCGCTGGACTGCCAGGATCTCGCTCATGATGCTGAGCGCGATCTCGTCAGGGGTTTCGGCACCGACGTCGAGGCCGATCGGCCCATGGAGCTTGTCCAGCTCCTCGTCGGAGAGCGGACCGAGCGATGCCCGCACATCGGCGATCAACTCGTCCGTGCGGGCCCGCGGGCCCAGCTGGCCGACGTAGCGCAGGCCGCTCGGCAGGATCCGCTTCAGGATCTCCAGGTCTCGATGGTAGTTGTGCGTCATGACGACGGCGTAAGCTCGCTCATCCAGGGACAGGGCGCCGGGAACGTCCTCCGGATGGAGGGCCCGCAGCGCGTCGGCGCTCGGGAACCGCTGCCTCGAGACGTAGCTTGCCCGAGGATCGACGACCGTCACCCGAAATCCCATGCGGCTCGCCAACGGCGCCAGCGGCATGGCGTCGAACCCCGCACCGAAGATGATCAACCGGGGTGGCGGCTCGATGGCCTCGGCGTAGACCCGCACGGTCCCTTCCGCCAGCTCCAGCGTCCCCGTGGCCGTCGAGCCCCCCGCGAGCAGCGAGTTGAGGTTCGCCTCCCAGCCCGCTCCGAACGCTTCGTCCTCGATGGGCGAGCCAGCGACGCGCAGAATGGGCCGTCCCACGGGCAGATGGGGCACCTCGCTTTCGATGACGAGGGCGAACTGGCACGGCACCTCCCGCTGCAGCGCGTCGCGCAGCCGTCGATAGATTCGGGTGTTGGCGCCGTCGGGTGTCAGGGGCTCGATCAGGACGTCGATCGTCCCGCGACAGCCGAGGCCGGTGCCGGCAATCTTGTCCATCTCCTCGCGGGTGTCGACGTTGAGCAACGTCGGGGCCGCGTCCGCGACGACGCCGCGAGCCGCGTTCGTCAGCTCGTCCTCGAGACAGCCGGCGCTGACGGTGCCGGTGGCGCTCGCTTCGGCGATCACCATGCGGGCGCCGGGGCGGCGGTAGGTGGATCCGGAGGTGGCCACCACGGTGGCGAGCGCCGCCGAATGGCCGCTCGTGCTCAGGGCTTCAATGCGCTCCAGCACGTCAAGCAACTCGCGCATCGCGGATCCATTGTAGCACGCCGACAAGTCGCCGCTCAGCTCCGCGGTGGCGGAGCCGACGTCAACCGGGTTGACACCAGCACGATTTCGCCCTAAGGTCACCGTGAACAGAAAGGGGCGATTCAAATGCGTGCCACATACGAGTACAGCCGCGCCAACGCCGCTTTCCAGCGTGAGGGCATGAGGTTTTCTCCCCTTTGTCAGACCTGTTCCTTTACCTCCCTTATTACTGTCGGGTCGCGAGACCCGCTTAAACGATAAACCGCCGACTTCCGCTCGCGACGTCCGAGTAAAGCAACGCACCACGAAGTGGGCCGCGACCGAGCAAGGCGCTTGCCGTCGCTGGGTCCGCCTGCACGAACGCAAAGGGGTTACCATGCCGAACCAGACACCGGACGTGACTCCGCCGGAACGCGACAGGGATTCGAGGACAAATTCGAGGGAGGCTCGCTCATCGAACATCCACCGCCGCTGGGACATGCGCCCGCTGGGATATTCCTCGCTGGCGCACCCGAACGTGGAGATCGAGCTGATCGACGAGGCTTCGGACCGAAGGACGCGCGCCGTCCACCGCGGTTGGGCGCGATTGCGCGACCGGCTGCGCCGACGGCTGAACTCCCTCCTTTAGGGCTTGGATTGACGGGGTGAACGGCCCGTCGCTAGGATAGCCGCGCTATGAGTACGCTCCTGCGCGGCAGCCAGGCCCAGTCGTTCGTCGAGTCGCTCATCCACGCGAAGACCCAGCTCCAGGGGCACCACATCTACCTGACGGTTGGGCACGTCGCGCGGCTGAGCGGCTCGGCGAGTTTCGACTTCGGCGGCGGCGAGTTCAGCGACTGCGCCAAGGAACTCCTCTCTCCCGATAAACCCGATCCGGACGACTACGGCTGGTGGACGCTCGATCCGGGCACCTATCTCATTGAGTTCAACGAGGGCCTGGACCTACCAAGCGGTCATGTGGCGGTGCTGCAGCCGTGGGGCCAGACCGCCGCCAACGGCCTGGACCATCCGACGCGCGTGCTCAGCGGGCGGCACCGCACGATCTCGGCCCCCGTCACGGTTCGGGACGTGCAGATCCACATCAAGGAGAACGCCCGCCTCTCAGAGCTGCTCGTGCTGCAACTGGGCGACTGAGCCGCCCGTTCCATTCGACTTCCCCGAGGAGGGATCGACTTGCCCGATCTGCGCATCCTGCTGGCCGTCGCCTTGGTGGCCGTCCTCGGTCTCGTTCTGCTGCAAGGTCCGTCCTTGCTTCCCGATTCGACGACGATGGACACCTCAAGCGAACATGGCCACCACGAGGACGAGCAAGCCCATCGTGAGGACGGCCAACAGCAAGAGGACCACCACGGAGCGTCCGATTCGACAGAGGCAGCATCGAGAGCAACCGACGGGGACGTCCACGTCGTTCGCATGATCAGCACCGACGATGGAGAATACCACTTCGAGCCCCACGTGGTCCGGCTCCAGCCGGGTGACACCGTCCGCTGGACGCTCGAATCGGGCGCGCACACCACGACGGCCTATCATCCCGACAACGGCGAGCGCCAGCTGCGCATCCCCGAGGGCGCGGAGCCCTGGGACTCCGGCTTTCTCGCCGAGGACGGGTCGACGACGTTCGAGCGGACGTTCACCGTGGAGGGCGTCTACGACTACTTCTGCATTCCGCACGAGGGCGACGGCATGATCGGCACGCTCGTGGTCGGCGAACCCACCAATGGACCGGGCCTCAGCGAGCCGTCGGCCAGTCTGCCGGAAACGGCTCGGACGAAGATCCGCGACCTGAACGCGATGGTGACGAACGGCTCAGGTTCCGAGGGCCATCATCACGAGGAGTGAGTCGGCAGTAGATCATGCGCGCCTGGTTCCGCTGGACAGGCCGCTCAGCTTGTGGCGAACGCCGGATCTCGCCAGCTGTGGACGTAAACCTCAGTCGGGCAAGTGCTCGACGTGGTCGCGGCACTCGTTGAACAGGCTCATGACGTGATCGTCGTCGAGGGCGTAGAAGATGGAGCGCCCCTCGCGCCGCGTGCGCACGAGCCGCATCAGTCGGAGAATCTTCAGATGGTGGGAGACCGCCGACTGGCCCATCTCCAGCATGGCGGCCAAGTCGTGCACGCAGAGCTCGTCCTGGCTGAGCAGATAGAGAATCCGGACGCGGGCCGGGTCGGAGAGGGCCTTGAACGTCTCCGCCATGGCACGGCCGACGTCGCCGGGCGGAATCCCCGCTGTCAGCTCTTCCGCCCGCTCGGCCGTGCAGCAGTGGTACTCGTGCGTCATGCTCTGGGCGCTCACGGTTAGCCTCCCATCTCGCATTGTAGGTCGAGCATCCCGTGGCAACAACGGAACTCGGTTGTCGCCCCAGCGGGATCATGTTATAAACGTATGAACGAACGTTGATATAAACCTCGAGGCCCATGCCCATGTCGTCCAGTGCGCCGACCGCCGCGATGACCTGCGACCGCTGCCGCCGGGCGGGGAGTCACTTCTGGCTCCACGCGGAGAGCCTCTTCGCTTGGGGCGCGGGCGCGTTCCTGCTGCTAGGTCTGGCTGCGCTGGTGCTGTGGGGCGACGCCCCCATTATCGAGATCGGGTCAGTCGGACTCGGCCTCAGCACGCTGTTGTTGCTCGGCGCCGTGGCCGTCGGCGGCGTGCCGATCGGGCGTCACGCGCTCGAGTCGGTGGTCGAGCGCCGGCTCGGCATCAACCTCCTCATGGCCATCGCCATCGTCGGGGCCGTGGCGATTGGAGAGACGATCGAGGCGGCCAGCCTGGCGTTCCTCTTTCTGTTGGCGGAGCGCCTGGAGGACTACGCCGTGGAGCGCTCGCACCGCTCGCTCCAGGAGCTCGTCGAGCTAGCGCCTCAGGAAGCCCGCGTTCTGACCGACGATGATCGCGAAGTGACGCGCCACGTGGAGCGGATTGGGATCGAGGAGCGCATCGCCGTTCGGCCCGGGGAGCGCATTCCGCTCGACGGCGTTGTTACGCGCGGACAGTCGAGCGTGGACGAAGCCACTATTACGGGCGAGTCCTTGCCGTCCGATAAATCTCCCGGCGACGACGTCTTCGCCGGAACGCTCAACCAGTCCGGCTATCTGGAGATCCGGGTGACCAAGCAGGCGAGCGACACGACGTTGGCGCGGGTCATTCAGCTGGTCGCCGAGGCCGAGGAGCAAAAAGCCCCGATCGAGCGGTTTGTCGATCAATTCGGGCGGATCTACACGCCCGTCGTCGTGGCCGTCGCCATCGGCGTTGCGACGGTTCCGACGCTCGTGCTCAATGCGCCCTTCGCGACCTGGTTCCTGCGGGCGATCACGCTGCTGGTCATCGCGTGTCCCTGTGCCATGGTCATCTCGACGCCCGTCTCGGTCGTCTCGGCCATCTCCAGCGCCGCCCGGCGCGGCGCCCTCATCAAGGGCGGGCAGTTCCTTGAATCCTTGGGCGAGGTCCGCGCCATCGCGTTCGATAAGACGGGGACGCTAACGACGGGAGAGCTGAGCGTCACCGACGTCGTCGCTTTGAACGGCCAAGGCGAGACGGACGTGTTGCGCGTGGCCGCGTCATTGGAGCGGGCGAGCGAACATCCCATTGCCCAAGCGATCCTTCAATCAGCCCAAGACATGGACCTTTCCGATGTTGAGGAGTTCGAAGCGCTGGCGGGGCGCGGCGTCCAAGGCCGCATCGACGGCACAACGTACTATCTGGGAACGCCCGATCTCTTTCCCAGTTTGAGGGATCACGTTCCACAGGCCCAGATTGACGAGCTCCAGGACAATGGGAAAACGACGATGCTCTTGGGCACCGACGATGAGCTCTTTGGGCTGATCGGCGTGGCCGACGAGGTCCGGCCGGAGGCGAAGACGGTGATCGAGGGCCTTCAGTCAATGGGCATCGAGATCGCCATGATCACCGGCGACAACGCCGGCACCGCCCGCGCCATCGCCGATCAGCTCGGGATCGAGCATTACCACGCGGAGCTGCTGCCGGACCAAAAACTGACCGAGATCGAGCGCCTCACGGACGAACACGGCAGCGTCGCCATGATCGGCGACGGGATCAACGACGCGCCGGCGCTCGCACGCTCGACCGTGGGGATCGCCATGGGCGCGGCCGGGTCGGACACCGCGCTGGAGACGGCCGACGTGGCGCTGATGTCCGACGATCTGCGCCAACTGCCCGAGTTGGTGCGCCTCAGTCGGCGCTCGCGCAGCGTCATCCGCCAGAACATCTCCAGCGCCATCGTCGTGAAGCTGGCGCTCGGGTTGGCCGTCTTTCCCGGATGGGTCTCGCTGGTCGCTGCCGTGCTCATCGGCGACATGGGCATGACGCTCGGCGTTACGGGCAACGCGATGCGGCTAGCCCGCCCGGCCCGCGTCTCAGCCGACTGACTCCTCTGTCGAATCCTCCGATATCTTTCATGTAACGGGCGGGAATGCCCTAACGGCCGGGACCCAGATCGAAAGGAGGATGCGACGCGTGCTACAGGGAACGGGGCTCGTGAGTGCCCGACGGAAACGGACGACGTTGGCCGGCGCCATCGGGGCGCTGGCGGTGGGGGCGATCGGCCTCGCCGTGGCCATGCCGACCCTCGGCGTCGTGGGGGCGGACACGATCAGTTCACTGGCCGCGTCCCAGCCGGACGACTGTACCGTTACGCTGACGCCGGACGCCTCCATCCAGACAGCCATTGATGACGCAGACAGCGGCGACGTGATCTGTCTGGAGCAGGGCACGTGGCAGGAGAATTTAGCGATCGAGAAGTCGCTGACGTTGCGCGGGATTGGCGAGGAACGTGCCATAATCGAGGGCACGGATGAGGTCGTCGCCCGGGACGTCTCGGCCACCGTCGTCATTCAGGGCGAGGACCTCGCCATCGCGCTGGAGAACCTCGAACTCCGTGGCGCAGAGCCGGGGAGCACGGACGGCATCCACGTACTGGGGAGCTCATTCACCCAATCGGCGGATGTGACGCTTCAGAACCTGCGGATTGCCGACATGAATCAGGGTGTCATCATCAACGGTCCCGATGTCTCCGCCACTTTGCGCAACACGAGCATTGAAAACAGCAGCAACTACGGTCTCATCGCCGACCGCGCTGAGCAGATTACGGTCATCGACAGTGTTGTTCAAAACAACGTTGGATTGGGAATTGAACTGCAGAGGGGGGTTCGAGCCACGGTTCGGGACACCACCATCCGCAACACGGAACCGGTGACATCTACTGGCCAACTGAGTGCTACGGTAGGCATCGGCGTCAACGTCGGCACAGACAGCCAGCTCCAATTGGCGAACTCCCTCGTGCAAGGCAATGGCGCAATGAAAACGGAGGGACCTTGGTACAACTCCACCGGCGTCAACGTGGGCGCGTTCTCCAGTTCGCCATCGTCTTCCGCTGCGGCCGCCGCCGAAATCGTCGACAGCCGGATTGTGAGCAACCACTCGGGTGTCGTCGTGGGCCAGGAATCCGACCTGCGAATGGCAGGCGCCGAGGTTCGCGAGAGTCGCAGTTGGGGCGTGGCCGCCTCCGCGGCAGCCTGCGTGGAGCCGCCGTTCGATCGTCTCGCGTTCAAGACTGTCAACGGCGAGATCGAGTTCGCCGTCGACACCACTATCGAGGGAAACAACACCTCCGGAGAGCTCGACGGCCAAGGCAATCCGGGCGATCACCCGTTCACGGATCGGCCCGATGGGCAGGTCTGTCTGCCCCGGGCGTCGGAGTGATCGGATCTTGTTCCAAACACTGACGATGAAACAGCGCGAAGGCGGCTCCGCCAATCGGAGCCGCCTTCGGCGTTCTTCTATGGGGGAAGGAAGGGTTGTTTAGGTCACGTTGAGCGGCGCGTTCATTCCGGCCTGATAGTGGCCCGGCACGAAGCAGCCGATCTCCCACTCGCCCGCGGCGTCGTCGGGCAAGAACAGGTGCAACAGCGCGTCGTTGCCCGGCTCGACGTTGACGCTGACGAAGCCGCTGCCGATCGCGCCGCCGCCAAAGAGGTTCTCGTTGTAGCCACCGAGCCCGCTCGGATCGGGGTCACGCCCCATGGAGATGAGGTGGAGGTCGTTGCCCTCGTTGATGAAGCGGATCAGGACCTCCTCGCCAGCGGGCAGCTCGATGGGCGCGTTCTTCTCGCGTCGGCCGTCGGCCGTGATCTCCTGGAAGAAGAACTCGCCCATGGCGATATCCTTGTCGGCCTCGCGGACCTTGCTGAAGCTCTCCGGCGATTGGGCCTGGGCCTGGGGGTTGTTGAGCAGCGAGTAGCCGCTGGCAGCGGCGACCCCTCCGAGCGCGACCACGCCCGTTCCGCGAAGCAGGTTACGTCGGGTGATGCTCATGGCATTCCTCCTTGTTGTGCTGAGTGTGGTGAGTAAGGTCGACTGTTCGCATGCGTTACTCGCTGACGACGATCTCGCCGATCATGCCGGCGTCTTCATGGCCCGCCACCGAGCAGATGAAGCGGATCGGATACGTGCCCGTCTCCTCGGGCGCGGTGAACGTCAAGGTCGACGTCTCGCCGGGCTGGATCGTTGCCGTGGACGCATCGAGCGTCTCGACGGTGAAGTTGTGCGCGATCTGCCCGTCGTTCGCTAGCTCGACGCGGACGGTCTCCCCCGGCGCCACGTTGAGCGTGCTCGGGTCGAACGCGAACTCGCTCGCCTCGACGGCGATCGTCCGATCGACGCTCGCGCCGTCGCCGTTGCCGCTGGATTCGCTGGTCGAGTCGGTCATCTGGCTGGAGGCGCCCTTCTGCTGGCGCAGCTGCTGGAACGAGCGCGGCACCGTCACGTCGCCGCGCGTGCCGACGATCTCGTCCTGCTCGTACATGACGTGAATGAACGGCTGGTTCTGGCCGTTCGGTAGCTCGAACGCCGTCTCGACCGGCTCGAAGACCGGGCCATCGGGCGTGGCGGTGATGGGCAGGACGATGCAGTGCGTATGGTGGGACTGGCCGGCGATCGTCTCCGACGGCGACAGCGGCAACTCCCGGTCGAAGACGAGGCGGTAGTCGGAGTCGCGCACCGTCTCGGTCGTCATGCAGTGGAAGACCTTGTTTTCGTCGACGCGCTCGCCGTTGATGTTGACGTGGGCAATGCTCCAGAACGCGCCGTGGGTGTAGACCTCGGGCATGAGCGGACTGCCGGTGCCGGTTGCGCCGTGGAGCACGCCGTCGAGGAGCACGCCGCCGTCGGTCTCGTAGCCCGGGAAGGGCGGCTGGACGATGTGGTCGAACTCGATCCGATAGTCGTTGCCCGCCGGGTCGGTGAAGCTGACGTCGGACTCGACGGTGTCGGTCGTGTCGCCCGGGGGGCCGTCGGAGTCGCCCGTCTGTCGGTCGCGATAGACGATGTCCATCTGGCCACTGACGATCTGGCCGCCGTCGCCGAACGGGGTCGGCATCGTCGTCCGAGTGTAGCTTGAGCCGTCGCTGGTGGTTCCGCGCGCCTGCTCGGGGAGCCCGACGACCGTCGGCAGGTCTTGAATCAGGTTCTGAATCGGCGGGGGAGCCTGCTGCATCGCCTCCATGCCGGTCATCTGCGGATTGTCGGGCGTGCCGAACACGTCGGCGTCAATGCGGCGCGGGCCGGGCATGACCCAATAGACGATGTTGCCGGGCGACTGAGCGACGTGGAGCGCGCGCTCGCCCTCAGCCGATTCGTCCATCGACGGTTGGGGCTGGGTCGTCGTCGGGCCGCTCGGGCCGCCCGTCAGGATAACGAGGGCGGCAGCCGCGGCAGCGGCCGCAATTGCCAGGAAAATCAGGATGCGTGACATAGACGGTTCTCACCTCAGTTTGGATGTGGCGACATCTGGAGTATAGGCGTCCGATGAAACGCGAACTGTAAGCATTCTTACATGCCCTGCGCTCGTGAGATATCTCGCCCGTGGGCGACGAGCTCACCGACGCCAGCGGATCCAGCCCCAACGGGCAAGGGGAAGCACGAGCGTCAACGTCAAAACGCCCGCCCAGATGGGGACGTCGGCGCGTTGGCGCTCCGCATCCCAGGTGTTGTCGGCGCGATCCGTCTCCAGAAGTTTGCCCTCCGGATCGACCGTGACTTCCGCGAGAGGCGCGTCCAGGTTGGCCTCGAACGTCGTCCGATCCCCGGAGCCGTTCCAGCGGAACGTCGTGGACTGATCGGCCTCGTCGACGGCCTCCACCGTGACGGGCGCAATGGATCGGCCCTGACGTCCCACGGTGATCTCATATCGATGGTGGTCCGAGGAGGCATCCAGCGAGCGGACGCCCTCGACGGAGACGTCGAGGGACTCGGTGCTGCGGAGCCAATGATCGAAAAAGTCGTCCATGTCGCGGTCGGTGACGCGCTCGACCGTGGTCACGAAGTCGGCGGTCGCGACGTTCTGGAACCGATGCCGCTCGTAGTACGTCCGGAGGATCTCGTCGAACGTTTCGCGGCCCAGCCAGCCCTCCAGCATCCAGAGGATCCCGGAGCCCTTGGTGTAGGCGGACTGGAAGTAGCGATCCAGCGTCGGAAACTGGGACGCTGGCGTCAGTACGGGCGTACCCGGTTCTCGGAACCGATAGGAACTGCGCGTGGAGCTTTCCGACGTCCCCCGTTCCTCCATGCGGTAGCGCTCGTCGGAATAGACGGTGAACGCCTCGTCCAGCCAGGCCTCGTCGTACTCGTCGTTCCCGACGGCGCCATACCACCACTGGTGACCGACCTCATGGGCGATCTCGCGGATGGAGCCGAAGCCGATCATGATGATGCCGGGATACTCCATACCGCCGCCGGCGGTGACGTCCGCAGCCACCAGCGTCTCGTAGGCATACGGCCCGAATGCGTCGGCAAAGTACGTCAACGCGTCCCGGGTCTCCTGGGCCAGGTCGGATTCGTTGCCCAGCGTCAGCGCCTGGATGTCCGTGCCGTCGCTCGCGGTCAGCTCGGTGACCTCGAAGCGCTCGCTCGCCACCCAGGCGACGTCGTGCACGCGGGATGCCGCGTAAGTCAACGTCTTGCGGCTTTGCTCGTCATTGGCCATGACTTGCCCCTGTCGTTGCCCCGTGGCGCCCACGGTCAGCTCCGATGGGACGTCCAAGGAGACCGTGTAGTCGGCGTAGTCGCCGTAGAACTCGCCGATGTAGCCGTAGCGTTGGCGGTTCCATCCGTCCTCGTCGTAGACGGCCAGTTTGGGATACCAGAGCGTCACGGTGTAGACGCCCTCGCGATGGCCGGTTCGCAGCGCGAGATTCCCCGCATATTGGCCATCCGACGGAATCTCCATCATGTTGTAGGTGAACCGGATGTCCAGCTCAATCGTTGCATCCGCGGGGAGCGGTTCCGCCAGATCGACGGTCATCAGCGTGTCGTCGACTTGATAGCTGAGCGTCTGGGCCCCAACCGACACGTTCTCGATCGTCATGAACGCGTCGTCGCTCGGGTCGGCGTAAATCTCGTCCAGGTCCTCGATGCCGGCTTTTTCGCGCAGTTCCCGTTGATAGAACGTGTCCGCGCCGCGCTTGAAGGCGTTCGGATACAGATGGAAGACGAGTTGATCCAGCGGGCCGTCTGTGCGGTTGGTGAGCGTCAGCGTCTCTTCACCCGTGATGACGTTGGCATCCGTATTGAGTCGAGCGTCGATCTCGTAGGAGAGCTCGTTCGGAAGCCCCCAGGCCGTGACGCCGCCCAATAGCACGACAGCCGCTGCGACGGAGAACGTAACAATGCGCATAGCCCAAGCATTGTAAGATCGGGATCGCGGGCTCACAATGGATCGACCTTGTAAGGTGCCTTACGGTTGTGGCGAAGCCGGCGTGACAGGCTGGCCACACCACTGGCAGAGGGAGGATCGGACATGGCCTGGATTGACGTGGTCGACGAGGATGACGCTGAGGGCGAGCTGGCCGAACTTTACGAGCAAATCCGCTCTTCACGGGGCAAAGTCGCCAACATCATGAAGATCCACAGCCTCCACCCGGAGGCGATGGAGAAGCATTTGGCGTTCTATCTGACGATCATGTTCAAGCGGGCGGGGCTCAGTCGCGAGCAGCGCGAACTGGTCGCAACGGCCGTCTCGTCGCTCAACAGCTGCGAGTACTGCACCCGGCACCACGGCGAGGCGCTGCATGCTTACTGGAAGGACGAGGAGCGCTTGGAGCAACTGATCGCGGACCATCGATCGATCGAGCTCTCCGAGGCCGATCGAGCCCTCGTCGACTACGCCGTCAAACTGACGGAGCACCCCGATGACATGGCTGAAGCGGACGTCCAGCGCCTGCGCGATGTCGGCTTCACGGATGAGGCGATCCTGAACCTCGCGCTCGTCACCGGCTATTTCAACTTCGTCAATCGCGTGGCCGTTGGGCTCGGCGTGGAGGTGAACGCCGCCGAAGCGAGCGGGTACCAGTACTGATCGCGCCGTTCAATGGGCGGTACGCTGGCCAATGACCGTCGACGATCATCAACAACGATGGAACGTCAAGGGGGATCCTCGCGCATGAGCCGAGCTCGACGGGCAAGCTTGCTCCTTGTGATCACGGGGCTGTTGATGGGAGCCGCCGTTCAGTCGTCCCCGACGCCCGTGACCGTTCGTGTATCGATGGACGGGCAGCCGAGCGATGCGCTCGTCGTGGCGCTGCGGGGCGGCGAGCCCGCGGCCTGGAGCTACACGGACGTCCGTGAGCCGGGTTCCGCCCAGCTGGAGCTGGATCCCGGCCATTACCGCCTTCGGGTTGAGCGCGGCTCGGGGTTCACCGCGCTGCCAGAGACGCTCGACTTAACGGTCGGCAATGACGCGCCCGTCGACGCATCCGTCTCCCTCGAGCGAACATTGGCCCCGAACCGACGCGGCTACTACGGCATCGATCTCCACGCGCACACCGCCGCCAGCGCCCCGGCGATGGAGCGCGACTTCGGCATCGAGAACCATGGCGTCACGCCCGTCGATCGGGCGGTCGGCGTGCAACTGGCGGCCGACCTGGATGCGGTCTTCGTCAGCGATCACAACAGCGTCGGCGGCCATGCGACGTTCAAGGATACGGCCGAGGCGCGCGACGTGCCCTATCTGCTGAGCGAGGAGATCACGACGCTGCGCTGGGGCCACTACAACGTCTACGCCCTGCAGCCGGGCAACCTCGTGGCGTTCGCGTTCGGCAAGGCCCCGAGCGCCTACTTTGAGGAGGCCCGCAACGCGGGCGCGTCCATGGTCCAAGTCAACCATCCCCTCTGGAGCAACGGCGGCTACTGGCTCCATCGGGCCAAGGATGGCTACAACGCGAACTTTGAGGCCGCCGAGGCGTTCAACGGACGGTTCGGCGACGACGACGCCGAGACGATCCGTCAACTCTTTCGCTTCTGGAACGAGGGCCGTGGCTACGTGGCCACGGCGGGCTCGGACGACCACGACTGGAACGACGACGCCCGCGGTGTCGACCGCCGTTACGGAACCCCGCGCACGTACGTGCACGTGAACGGCGAGCCGCGCGCCGACGCGATCCTGACCTCGCTCCAACGGGGCCATGCGTTTCTTACCTATGGCCCCATGCTCTATCTCCGCTCGAGCAGCGGAGCCAGACCGGGCGACGCCGTCCGAGCGAACGACGCCCTCACGCTCCAAGCCCGCGTGGCGAGCGTCAACTCGCTCGACGGGCTGCGCGCGGAGTGGATCGTCAACGGCGAGCGCGTGGAGCGCGTCAACCTTCAGGGCCGTCGCCAACGGATCACGTTCGACCCTCAGCCGACCGAGGGCGAGTGGTATCTCGTTCGGCTGACGGATGGCTCAGGGCGCGTCCGGGCGATGACCAACCCGATCTGGGTCGAGCCCTCGTCCTGAGCGTCGAGAACCGATGAGCCGCTCTATTCGAAGTCGAGCCGCTGCCCGTACAATTCCCTCGATTTATCCATCATTGGAGGGGATGCCGCATGCGCAAAGGGCTGTTGGCGATCGGGCTCGTCGCGTTGGTCCTGACGGTCGCCGGGACGCCGCTGGTGCTGAGCCAGATGCAGTCGCCGTCGGAGGAACCCCAGTCGCAGGCGTCGAGGGAGGCCGATGAGCAGCAGCTCAAGCTGGAGATCGTCATGCTGCGCGCGATCAACGACATGGACCTCCGTGCCCACCAATTGGAGACGCTCCACGGCATCGTGGCCGATCTGCGATCGAGCCGCGCCCGCGTAACCGAGGCACAACGCTCGCTTCACGCGTTCCTCGTCGATTTCGAGGGGGATCGCGAGGCGTATCGCGACGCCGTCCGGTCGCATGAGGAGAGGTTGAGCCGAGCTCGTTCGGAGTTCCGTCGGGCGCTTCAGGACGCGATCGATCGGGTCAAAGCGACGCTCACCATCCAGCAGGGCCAAATCCTGGAACGGCACTTGACCCGACAACTCGGTTCGGCAACCGGGCCGATCGAGGTCCGAGCCCGGACGGAGAGGCCTAACAACGAGTTCCCGCCGCGCAAGTGCCTGACGAGTCGCTTGGGCGACTCTGTGGAGCGGCTCCGCGAGCGCGTGGGCGAGACGCTCAATCGCTTGGGACTTGACGAGCAGGCCCTGGAGAGCTGGAAGCGAGCGTGGCAGGACCGAATCCAGTGTGCGCCCACGCCCGATCAGGAACGGAATTCCGGGGATCAGGACCGGGAGCGCCCGCAACTCCAGCTACAGCTGAACGTCGACCGGCTCCGCGGGCTGATGACGGACCACCTGGAGACGCTGGAGCGTGTTCTGGAAAAGAAGCTCTCCGTGATAAGCGGCGCGCAGGCGAGCGCTCCTGCGGGAACGCCCAACGACTGAGGCTCATCGATGCGCCCGAGCTAGGGCAAAAGCAACGCTCCGAGCAACGGCAGGACCACGGCTCCCGCCGCGATC
>CAZMNF010000019.1:0-7206 GCA_964567595.1 uncultured Thermotogae bacterium
CTCCCCGGCCAGCACCCGCGCCTTGATTTGGCACTCCTCGTACTCCTCGCAGGGATCCGAGTCCCAGACGATGCCGCCCCCGACGCCGTACTCGGCGCGTCCATCCCCGAGGTCGACGACGGGCGTGCGGATCGCGACGTTGAATTGGGCGCGGCGGCCGGGCGCGAGATAGCCGATCGCGCCCGTGTAGGCCCCGCGCGGGTCGGCCTCCATCCCGGCAATGATCTCCATGGTCCGCGCCTTGGGCGCGCCCGTGATCGAGGCGCACGGAAAGAGCGCCTCCAGAGTCGCCTCGAACGACGCGTCGCTGTGCGATTCGACCGTCGAGGTCATCTGCAGCACCGTCGGATAGGGTTCGATCTCAAACAGGTACGGAACGCGGACCGAGGCCGTTCGGGCAATCTTGCCCATGTCGTTGCGGATCATGTCGACGATCATGGCGTTCTCGGCCCGGTTTTTGACCGACTGCTGGAGCCACTCGGCGTTCAAACGGTCCTCTGAGGGCGTGTCGCCGCGCGGCGCAGTCCCCTTCATCGGCTTTGACCGCAGCCTCGCTCCGTCCATCTCGAAGAACAGCTCCGGCGAGGCGGAACAGAGCGCCTGCCGATCCGTCTCCACATAAGCGGCGTAGGGGGCGTTCTGGCCGCTCACGAGCGAGCGAAAGAACGTCCAGGGGTTGCCATCGAAGTCGGCACGCAGCCGCATGGTGTAGTTGACCTGATAGGTGTCGCCACGGGCAATGTGGGCCTGCACGTCCTCGATGGCCCGTCGGTAAGTCGGCCAGTCGATCGACGGGGCCCAATGGACGGGCCGCTCGTCGCGATCGGGAACGGACAGCTCGGGCACGACCTCGGCGTTGTCGAACAGCCCGAACCAGACGAGCGGCACGTCGGGTCGGCCGCGGACGCTGAGGGCCGGATCGAACGCGGGCGCGGCCTCGTAGGCGATGAAGCCGGCCGCCGTGTAGCCGTGGGCATCAACCGCTCGCTCGACCTCGCGCAGCGCGGGGCGCACGGCGCCAAGCTCACGGGTCCGGATGACCACCGCCGGCCGCCGGAAGTTCATCCAGGCCGTTCGATGCGGATCGTAAAGCGCGACGGTGGGTCGAAACCCCATGGCCCTCCGTTCGTCCGGCTGACATCCCGATCGGCTAGGACGGGATCGTTTCGCGTTGATCGTCGGCGCCTTGAGCGCTCGTCCCTTGGCCGTTCAGGCGCTCCAGCGCGACAACCGCATTGTAGTCGGGAATGCGGGCCTCGGGCGAACGCCGGTCGTAATCCAGCAGCACGTTGCCCTCGGGCCAGTGGACCTGGAGATTGCCCGGCTTGACGGGCGCAATGGCCACGACGCCCTGGTAGACGCCCTGATGGTTGCGCAGCGTGACGGGATCGCCGTTCCGGACGCCGTAACGCTCTGCGTCGTCCTCGTTGATGAGCACGGCTTCGCGCTCCTTGCCGGTGATCTTGTCCGAGGCCGCCTGGACCATGCTGTTGAACTGTTTGCCGCGGCGGGTCGTCACCCGGAAGTGGCCCTCGGGGACGTCGGGCGTCGGCAACGGGACGGCGTCGAAGTGGGCCTTGCCGTCGTGGGTCTTGAACGTCCAGTTTGCGCACAGGTGGGCCCCGCCGTACTGGAAGACGTCCCCTTCCTGCTGCAGGTGCTGGATCCCGTCGTACATCGGGACCGCCTGGGCGATCTCCTCGCGGATCTCGGCCGTATCCTTGAACGTCAGCTTCTCGGCCAGGTCGGGCCGGGCCCGGCGCGCCACCTCGAGGAAAACCTCCCACTCAGGGCGGACCTCGCCCGGGCGGGGACCGGGAATCTCTGGGCTGAACATGACGCGGCGCTCGGTGCTCGTCTGCGTCACGCCGCCGGAGATCTCGTAGCGCGTGGCAGCGGGGAGGAGAATGACGTCCTCGCTCGGCTCGACGAACATTTGCGGGTTGAGCATGATGTCCATGTGCACCCGCAACGGCACGTTCTTCAACGCTCGCTCCACATAGTCGCGCTCAGCGAGGACATCGAGAAAGTTGCCGCCGGCGGCAAAGAGCAGCTCCATGTTGCCGTCGTGGGCGGCGTCGATCATGTCCGTGGCGGTCAGGCCCGGCTCGGGGCTCACCTCGAAGCCGTAGAAGTCGCTGAATGTCCGCGCGCTCTCTTCGCTGACGGGGACGCCACCGGGGAACGCCGTCGAGTAGCAGCCCATCTCGGCGCCGCCTTGGACGCCGGAGTGCCCACGAATCGGCATCAGGCCGCAGTTGTCCCGGCCGACGAAGCCCTTGGTCAGCCCGAGGTTGATGATGGCCTGGACGTTGTTCTCGCCGTGCTCGTGCTGCGAGATGCCCATGGACCAGACGAGGACGGCCGTCTCCGCCTCGCCAACGGTCTGGCCGAACGCGCGCATCTCGTCCTCCGACGTGCCGCTCAGCCGTTCCAGCTCCGACCAGGGCTGATCGTCCAACGAACGTTCCAACTCGTCGAATCCGTCGGTGTAATTGTCGATGAAGTTCCGATCGACGAGGTTGTGCTCGATCATGTGCTTGATCGCCCCGTTGATGAACGCGATGTCGCCGCCGACGTTGACCAGATTGAAGCGATCGGCGATCTGGGTGCCGAACAGCGCGCTTTCCGGATTGGACGGCACCCAGTACTTGTCCATGCCCGGCTCCCGATAGGGGTTCACGACCTCGATCCGCGTCCCTTCCTTTTTGGCATAGTGGATGTACTTCGTCGCCACGGGCTGGTTGTTCGCCACGTTGCTGCCGAAAAACACCACCAGGTCGGAGCCGATCCAGTCGCTGTAGGAACACGTCGTCGCGCCCGCGCCGATCGATCGCTTGAGGCCGCCGGTGCTTGGCGAATGGCAGATGCGGGCGGCGTTGTCCACGGAGTTGGTCCCCAACGCTCTAACGGCCTTCTGGGCGCCGTAGTAGGATTCGTTCACCATGCCGCGACTGGTGAGGTAGAACCCGAGCCGGTCCGGCGTCGTGTTGCGGATGCGCTCGGCGATCGCATCGAGGGCATCGTCCCAACTGATTCGCTGGAACCCCCTATCGCCCTTGCGCCGGATCATGGGGTAGGGCAACCGCCCCATCTGGCGCAGGTCCCGGGCGCGCCGGTCCTTCAGGTCGGAGACGTCGCTCAGCTCGGAGGTATCGAGCGCCGGCATCGTGTTGAGCCGCAACAGCCGCAGGCGAATGTTGCAGAGGTGGACGCCTTCCAGGGTCCAGTCCTTCATGCCCGTCGTCCCGAGCGCGCAGCCGTCGCACACGCCACGGTCGAGCACGCGCCAGGCGTAGCGCAAGTTGTCGCGGTTCTCCCAGATCGCGCGGAAGACTTCCGCGAAATTGTTGGGGCGCTGTTCGCCGATACCGAACGGCTTCAGGCTTGCCCAGTTGGAGGGTGTCCACCGGAGGGGATTGAGACCTTTCAGCAGGTTCCGCATCTGCAAGTCCTCCTTTTCCTCACCGCGGCCCGTTCATTGTCTTGGGGGATGCGATTCCGAAGAGTGTATCGGTCCTATCGCTTTTGATCCACCCCGTCCGTCAGCGCCTGCAGCCATGGGGTGCTCCGCACCCACGCGTCCGTCGTCTTGATCGCATTGAACGTGTAAATATGGAACCCGTCCACGTGCTCGTAGACCTCCTCCATGAGCGGCGTCGGGTCGTAACGCTGGACCATTTTGGCCACGTCGCGAGTGGACATCTTCTTGATAAAGCCCAGCGAGGCGTTGACGCCACAGCGCATGGCGAACTGCGTCAGCTTCGGGACGCTGATCGGGGGCGCGATGCCGCAATGAATCGGCAGGGTAATGCCCTTGTCCCGGATGCGCGTTACCCACTCGACAACGGCCTCCGGGTCGAACGCCATCTGCGTCGCGGCGTACGTCGCGCCCAGCTCCTGTTTCTCCAGCAGGACGTCATCGCCGAACGCCGGGTCGGGATACGAGGGATGCCCTTCCGGATACGCGGCAACGCCGATGGACGAACAATGCGAAAAATGGGGAATCAGATCTGCGGCCCGCTCGTACGGCCCCACCGGATCGAGGTCGCCGCCGATGAGGAAGACGTGGTCGCGGATCGTGGTCGCCAGCTTGCGGAGATGATCCTCGCTCTCAACAAGCGCCGCGGAGATGTGGGGCGTGTGCCGCTTGTCCAATTGCTGATACGTCCGGAGAGTTGGCTCGAGGGAGTCTTGGGTAGCCGTGATCGTCAGTGTCCAGTCTTTGGAGATGTTCTCAAGCTGTAGCTTAGAACTGGGGAAGATCTCGAAGGTCGCCTCCATTCGGGCCTCCCTTGGCGCGTCGGACCGTTTGAGCCGCTACGAGCGGGCTGGCTTGACGTCAAACGGGAGCGTACCGCAGGGCCGACACTGGTGCAAACCGGGGCATTTGACGCCGATTGGTCCGACATGATACCTCAGAGGGATCTCCATCATCGTGACCTTTGGTAAGGAGGGAACCGATCGTGCCATCGGACATCGACATCGCCCAATCGATCGAGCTGGATCCCATCTGGGATATCGCCCAGAAAGCCGGGCTGGACCGCAACGAACTGGAGCCCTACGGCGACTACAAAGCGAAGGTGAAGCTGAGCGCGCTAGACCGGCTTGAGAACGAGCCGGACGGGCGACTCGTCATGGTTACGGGCATGACGCCGACGCCGCTGGGCGAGGGCAAGACGGTCACGACGGTCGGCCTCGGCCAGGCGTTCAATCACATCGGCACGAACGCGATCACGGCCGTCCGAGAACCGTCAATGGGCCCCGTGTTCGGCATCAAGGGCGGAGCAGCCGGAGGCGGGCATTCCCAAGTGCTGCCCATGGAGGACATCAATCTCCATTTCACGGGCGACATGCACGCGATCACGTCCGCCCACAGCCTCCTGTCCGCCATGCTGGACGCCCACATCAAGCACGGCAACGAGCTGGCGATCGACACGACCCAGATCGTGTGGAAACGGGCGGTCGACATGAACGACCGCGCGCTGCGCAACGTCGTCGTCGGCCTGGGCGGCAAGGCCCACGGCGTGCCCCGTGAGGACGGCTACATGATCACCGTCGCCTCGGAGATCATGGCGATCCTCTGCTTGGCGCGGGACCTCGGCGATCTGAAAGAGCGTCTCGGCCGCATCATCGTGGCGTACAACCGGGACGGCCAGCCCGTCACCGCCGCCGATCTCGACGCCCACGGCGCCATGACGGCGCTCCTCCGTGACGCGGTCAAGCCGAACCTGGTCCAGACGATCGAGGGGACGCCGGCGTTCGTCCACGGCGGCCCGTTCGCCAACATCGCCCACGGCCACAACACGCTCATCGCCGATCGGATGGGGCTCAAGCTGGGCGACGTGCTCGTGACCGAAACGGGCTTCGGCGCGGACCTGGGCGCGGAGAAGTTTTACAACATCGTCTGCCGGCTCGGCGGCCTCAAGCCGGACACGACGGTCATTGTGGCCACGGTGCGAGCGCTCAAGATGCACGGTTACAACATGTGGCCCGTTGAGCTGGAGGACCTCAAGTCGGAGAACGTCGACGCCGTCGAAAAGGGCTTCGCCAACCTCGACAAGCACATCGACAACCTGCGGCAGTTCGGCGTCCCCGTCGTCGTCGCCATCAACCGGTATCCCCAAGACACCGATGCCGAGATCGATGCTGTAATGAAGCACTGCGAGTCGCGCGGCGTGCGCGCCGACGTCTCCAACGTCTGGGCCGACGGCGGCGCTGGCGGCGCGGATCTCGCGGAGAAGGTCCTCCAGACCATGGACGAGGAGCCGGCCGACTATGGGCCGATCTACGACGTCCAACACGCCATCCCGGACAAGATCGAGGCCATCGCCAAAAACATCTACGGCGCCGACGGCGTCCAGTTTGTCGGGCGGGCCAACAAGGACATCCAACGGTTGGAGGAGCTCGGCCTGGACAAGACGCCCGTCTGCATGGCCAAGACGTTCCATTCGCTCAGCGACCGCAACGAACTGAGAGGGGCGCCCTCAGGTTGGACGCTCAGCGTCAAGCAGGTCTATCCCTCAGCAGGCGCCGGCTTCTGCGTGGCGCTGTCGGGAGATGTCTTGACGATGCCCGGGCTATCGAAGCGCCCCTCGGCTGTGGACATCGACGTCGACGAGCGGGGCCAAGTGACCGGGTTGTTTTAGGCCGAGAGTTCGCCAGCCTCAATCCAGAAACGGAGAGAGCGGGCGTCGAGTCAATAGCTCGGCGCCCGCTCGTCATTGCCACAAGGCTCGATTAATGGGGCAGACAGACCTGCCCATCGGGCAGATGGTGGAACGGATGCTCGCCCGGATTGCCTTGGCCATCGAGTTCGCCGGACGCGTTGTTGCCCGCGATCGTGTTACGAGCCTCAAAGCTAATATCCCCGTTCAGCCGGGGAATATCGCTCAACTGAACCTTCGAGAAACAGGGATCCGCAATTCCGGTGAGGCCCCAATTGAGATTGCCCTGAACCGTGGCGTTGATCAGCGTCAGATCCGTTTCCGTCCCGAGGAGAACGCCACGATGGTTGTTCGCGATGCGACTCCGCTCAATCTGGGCCGACGCGGGCGCCGCGAAGGACGCCATCCGCGGGTTGAAGCCGAGCACAATACCGCCTCGGTCGAACGAACCGCTGGTGCGACCGTTGTGGACGATGACCGAGTCGGTCATATCGAGCTGCGCGTTCTGGGTGGCGAGGATCCCGGCTGAGTCATGATCGCGGACAATGGTGTTCGTCAGGGAGACGTCGCCCGTGGGTTGCACCCCCCATGCCCCGTTGTTTCGAACCTCGGTGGAGAGCACCTCGAGCTGGGCCCCCGAGAGGGCATCGATGCCGGAGTCCGCATTGTTGACGATCTCGGACTGCTGAACCATGGCATGGACGTTTTCGCCGATCACTCTAATTCCAGTCGCATTCTCAGCCGATCGAATGTCGGTGGCGACCACCGTTGCCCGGCCTCCGAAGCGCCCACCCATGACCCTTATTCCGTCCGCCCTGGAGCCGACGAGATTGAGGTTCTCCAAGGCAATGAGGCGGACTTCGCGAGTGGCCTCTCCCCGCACCAGAACCACGGGTTGCATGGCGCCGCTTTCATCTTGCGTGGCCCGGATGGTGCTGCGCTCGCTGCCCATCCCGCGCAGGGTTAACGTCTGACGGATGGTAACGCTCTCCTCCCAGGTCCCGGGCTCCAGACAGATCACGTCGCCGCGTCGGGCGTC
>CAZMNF010000019.1:7306-26742 GCA_964567595.1 uncultured Thermotogae bacterium
CGCTCTCCTCCCAGGTCCCGGGCTCCAGACAGATCACGTCGCCGCGTCGGGCGTCTTCGACGGCGGCCTGAATCGACTGGTCCGGCGAGAGGGTCTTCGTACAGCTTAGCGCCTGAGCGTGCCCCAACGACCCGATCGGGCCTACAGCACTCAACAGAGTCCCCAACAGGGCCACTGCCGTTAGCGCGCGATACATCGACTCACCTCCCGGCGCAGCTTAACATGTTGTCTTGCAACGCCCCAAGCACGAGGGTTGATTGGCATCCATCCGACATCTCACGATGAGTTCACAATGCGGGTCCTGATCGCTCCAGCGCCGTTCAAAGGTAGCCTCTCGTCCGTTGCCGCCGCCGAGGCGATCGCCCGGGGCGTGCGCGCGGGCTGTCCGGACGCCGAGCTGTCGACGACACCCCTGGCCGACGGCGGCGAGGGGACGCTCCACGTTCTGCTCAACGCTCGGGACGCGACGTCCGAACGCGTCACGGTGACCGATCCGTTCGGGCGGGCCGTTGGGGCTCAGCTCGGCTGGCTTCCGGGCGACATCGCCGTCGTCGAAATGGCGCAAGCTGCCGGTTTGACGTTGATGACCGAGGACGAGCGCGATCCGATGCGCGCCTCCAGCTTCGGCGTTGGCCAGTTGATCAAGGCCGCTCTGGACGAGGGTGCCCGGGAGATCTGGATCGGCCTGGGCGGCAGCGCCACCGCGGACGGCGGGCTCGGCATGCTCCAGGCGTTGGGAGCTAAATTGCGGGATGGAGGCGGTCGTCCCGTCTCGGAGGGCGGTCAAGGCCTTCGCGAGCTCGCCTCGGTGGACCTGTCGACGCGGGATGCGCGCCTGTCTCGAACAACCCTGAAAGCGCTCTGCGACGTGGACAGCCCCTTGTTGGGGCCCCAGGGGGCCCGACGTTACATGCCCCAAAAGGGGGCGACGCCCGAGCAAGGCGAGGCATTGGCAAGCGGCCTAGCACGCTTCGCGGACCTCGCCGAGCGCGAGCTGGCAGGCGACGTTCGGGACACGCGGGGCGCGGGGGCCGCCGGCGGACTGGGGGCGGCGCTGGCACTGCTCGGCGCGGACCTCGTCAGCGGGAGTCGGTTCGTCATGGATGCGCTCGATATCGATCACGAGTTGACATCGTGCGATCTCGTCATCACGGGCGAGGGCCAGATCGACGAACAGACCTTGGCGGGCAAGACGATCGGCGCCCTTGCGGGTCGATGTCGGTCGTTCGGGCGTCCGCTCGTGGCGCTGTGCGGCAGCCACTCGGGCAAGCTCACTGACCTCCACGCCCAGGGGATCGACGCCGTCTTCGCCATCGTGCCGGGGCCCGCCTCGCGCGACGCCGCGATGGCCGAAGCGGAGCGAAATCTGGCGCAGACGGGGCAGAACGTCGGTGCCTTCGTCCGTGCAATGGCGAGAGCGGTCCCACGTTAGTCCGAGCACGGGGCGTCCAAGCACGGAACGATCCGGGCTAGCATGGCCTTGGCACGGGGCAGTGAGGAGGCGAGCTGGAGCGGGCGACGGGATTCGAACCCGCGACCTTCGGCATGGCAAGCCGACGCTCTACCACTGAGCTACACCCGCATCTCGTTAGGGATTGTAGAGCTCGAACGCCGAGCGGTCAAGCGGGTGCGAAGGGGGGGACTCGAACCCCCACGGGCAAAGCCCACCGGCTCCTAAGGCCGACGCGTCTGCCAATTCCGCCACCTTCGCGCAGAGGCGCTCATCCCGGAGTTGTCATTGTCGATGCGCGCGGCAATGAGAACGGCAGGCGGGATGGAGCGCCGGGTACGCCCGGGAGGACTCGAACCCCCAACCGACGGCTCCGAAGGCCGTTGCTCTTCCAATTGAGCTACGGGCGCAAGTTCTCGTCCGTATGTTAGCCGGGGCTTTTCGCCGCGTCAACCCGACATCGTTCCCCATCGTGCCGTTGTGCCGCCGACCCATTCGAACCTTGATCCGGCCCGCACGGCCCGTTAATTTGAATCGTTCATCATGCCGATTCCCGAGCCAAGCCGACGGCGCGTTGCCATTGAGGGCGTCCATCCGGAGATCAACGGCGGCCGTTTCCCCATCAAGCGGACGGTGGGGGAACGCGTCGTCGTCGAGGCCGACGTCTTTGCCGACGGGCATGACGTCCTGGCAGGCGTTGTGTTGTATCGCCGCGCCGCGCAATCGGAGTGGCACCGAAGGACGCTGCGGCCCTTGGGCAACGACCGCTGGCGGGGCGAGTTCCGCGTTGCCGAGCTCGGCCCCTACGTCTACACCCTGGAAGCCTGGGTTGACCGCTTCGCCACCTGGCAGCGCGACCTGGCCAAGAAGGCCGACGCGGATCAGGACGTGGACCTCGACCTGCGCATCGGGGCCCAACTGCTCGCCGAGGCCAGCGAGCGCGCCGACGACCAAGACGGGCTCACCCTGCAACGGTGCCTGGAGACGCTGCGCGACGACGCCACGTCGCAGATGGAGCGCGTCGCGACGGCGCTCGACGACGAGCTGCATGCGCTCGTGAGCCGTTGCGCCGAGCCGACCGCCGCCACGCGCTATCCGCGGGAATTGCCCGTCGACGTCGACCGCGAACGGGCCCGCTTCAGCGCCTGGTACGAGATGTTTCCGCGGTCGTGTGCCTCGGAGCCGGGGCAGCACGGCACGTTCCGAGATGCCGAGCGGCATCTGCCCTACGTGGCCGAAATGGGCTTCGACGTCCTCTACCTGCCGCCGATCCATCCCATCGGCACGACCCATCGGAAAGGCCCCGACAACGCGCCGGACGCCGGCCCGGCCGATCCCGGCAGCCCGTGGGCGATCGGCTCGCCCGAGGGCGGGCACAAGGCCATCCATCCCGAGCTCGGAACCTTCGAAGATTTCCAAAAACTCGTCGACAGGGCCAACGACCAGGGCATGGAGATTGCCCTCGACATCGCGTTCCAATGCTCGCCCGATCACCCCTGGGTGAGCGAGCACCCCGAGTGGTTCCGCACCCGGCCCGACGGCACCATCCAGTACGCGGAAAATCCGCCCAAAAAGTACGAGGACATTTACCCGCTCAACTTCGAAACCGACGATTGGGCCAACCTGTGGCGCGAGCTGAAGGGCGTGTTCGAGTTCTGGATCGCGCGGGGGATCAAGATCTTCCGCGTGGACAACCCGCACACGAAGCCCTTCCCGTTCTGGGAGTGGCTCATCGGCGAGCTCAAGGCCGATCATCCCGACGTCATCCTGCTCGCCGAGGCGTTCACGCGCCCGAAGGTCATGTACCGCTTGGCGAAGCTCGGGTTCACCCAGTCCTACACCTACTTCGCCTGGCGCAACACCCGCGAGGAGCTCGAACGCTACTTCCACGAGCTCACCCGAACGGAGATCCGCGAGTTCTTCCGACCGAACCTGTGGCCCAACACACCGGATATCCTGACGGACTACCTCCAGAACGGGGGTCGGCCGGCGTTCATCGCTCGGCTCGTGCTCGCGGCCACGCTCGGCGCCAGCTACGGGATCTACGGGCCGCCGTTCGAGCTGTGCGAGCACGTCCCGCGCGAGCCCGGCAGCGAGGAATACCTCCACTCCGAGAAGTACGAGATCCGCGACTGGGACCTGGACGCCCCGCACACCCTCCGCCCGCTGATAGCCCGGATCAACGGGATCCGTCGGGCCCACGCCGCGCTGCAGAGCAACCACTCCTTGCGCTTCCATCCCGTCGACAACGACCAGCTTCTGTGCTACAGCAAGCAGAGCGACGACGGCGCCAGCACGATCATCGTCGCCGTCAACCTCGATCCGCACCACACCCAGGCCGGCACGGTGGATCTGTCGTTGGATGAGCTCGGCATCGACGGCGAGCGGCCCTATCAGGTCCACGACCTGTTGAGCGAGGCGCGCTACACTTGGCAGGGTGGGCGGAACTACGTTGAGCTCGACCCGCACGTCGTTCCGGCCCACGTCTTTCGCGTGCGCCATCGCCTCCGCTCGGAACGGGACTTTGAATATTACGTCTGAGGAGCCCTATGCCCCCATCCCCGCTGGACGAGCTGCTGCTAGCCCCGGACCCGCGCTGGTATCAGGACGCGATCATCTATGAACTCCACGTCCGCGCCTTCGCCGACAGCGACGGCGACGGGATCGGCGACTTCCGCGGCCTGACCCACAAGCTCGATTACCTCCAGGATCTCGGCGTCACGGCGCTGTGGCTCTTGCCGTTCTATCCCTCGCCGCTGCGGGATGACGGCTACGACATCGCCGACTACAGCGGCGTCCATCCCGACTACGGCACGATGGCGGACTTCCGCGCGTTTCTCGACGAAGCTCACCGGCGCGGGCTGCGCGTGATCACCGAGCTGGTGCTCAACCACACCTCCGACCAACATCCGTGGTTCCAGCGTGCCCGCCGCGCCGAGCCCGGCAGCCGTTGGCGCGACTACTACGTTTGGAGCGACACGCCGGACAAGTACGCCGATACGCGGGTCATTTTCCAGGACTTCGAAGCCTCCAACTGGTCCTGGGATCCGGTGGCCGGGGCCTACTACTGGCATCGGTTCTACGCCCATCAGCCGGACCTCAACTACGACAACCCCGAGGTCCGCGAGACGATGCTGCAGCTCGTCGACGACTGGTTCGCCGTGGGCGTCGACGGCCTCCGGCTCGATGCCGTGCCCTATCTCTACGAGCGTGAGGGGACCAGCTGCGAGAATCTTCCGGAGACGCACGAGTTTCTCCAGGACCTTCGGCGGCGCATCGACGAGAAATTCGCGGACAAGATGCTCCTCGCCGAGGCCAACCAGTGGCCGGAGGACGCCATCGCGTACTTCGGCGACGGCGACGAGTGCCACATGAACTTCCATTTCCCCTTGATGCCGCGACTGTTCATGTCGATCCGCATGGAGGACCGCTTCCCCATCATCGACATTCTGGATCAGACCCCGGAGATCCCCGACGGGTGCCAGTGGGCGATCTTCTTGCGCAACCACGACGAACTGACGCTCGAGATGGTCACGGACGAGGAGCGCGACTACATGTATCGCGTCTACGCCAGCGAGCCGCGCGCCCGGATCAACTTGGGCATTCGCCGGCGTCTGGCCCCCTTGTTGGACAACAATCGCCGCAAAATTGAGCTGATGAACGGGTTGTTGTTCTCCCTGCCCGGCACGCCCGTGATCTACTACGGCGACGAGATCGGCATGGGCGACAACATCTACCTGGGCGACCGCAACGGCGTCCGGACCCCGATGCACTGGAGCCCGGACCGCAACGCGGGCTTCTCCAACGCGAACCCCCAGAAGCTCTACCTGCCGCCGATCAACGACCCGGAATACCACTTCGAAAGCCTCAACGTGGAGGCCCAGCAGACCAACCCCAGCTCGTTGCTCTGGTGGATGAAGCGGCTCATCGGCATCCGCAAGCGTTACCGAGCGTTCGGTCGCGGATCGCTCGAATTTCTCTCAACCGACAATCGGAAAGTGCTGGCGTTTGTGCGCGAGCACGCGGACGAGATCGTGCTTGTGGTGGCCAATCTCTCCCGGTTCACACAGTGTTCCGAACTCGACCTCGGGGCCTATCGCGGCCTGGTGCCGCGCGAGATCTTCGGCCTGACGAGGTTTCCGCCCATCGGCGACCTGCCCTATTTCATCACGCTCGGGCCGCACACGTTCCACTGGTTCTCCCTGGAACCCCAACATGCCGACCGCCTTCGCGCCCCGGGCGACCTGCTAGCGGACGTGGACGTCGCGGACGAATCTGGGCCGACAATCGCCGTCTCGGACGCCTGGCAACGCGTTTTGGAGGGCAAGGCACGCGCCGCCTTGGAGGAGGCCCTGCCGCGGTTCTTCGCGAACGCGCGGTGGTTCGGCGGCAAAGCCCGCCAGGTGAAGTCCATCCGGATTCGAGACGCGATCCCCGTCGACGAGGCTGACGCCCAGATCGCGCTCGTCGACGTCGACTATATCGAGGGCGATCCGGACCTCTATGGCGTCCCCTTGTCGTTTGCCACCGGCGATCGAGCCGAACAGCTGCTGACCTATCACCCCGAGACCGTGGTCGGTCGGGTGCACGTGCGCGATGCCGACGTGGAGGGCGTGCTGTACGACGCCCTGCACAACAAGGCGCTGGGATCTCGGCTGCTGGAGGGCATGGCCCGGGACGAGCGCTGGAGCGGAAGCCGGGAAGCGATCTCGGCGTCCAGCGTTGGCCCCCTGCACCTGGACGACACGGACGAGCCGCTCACGCCGACGCTCAGCCACGCCGAGCAGAGCAATTCGTCGCTCATCTACGGCCACCGCTACATCTTGAAGCTCTACCGGCGGCTTGAATCGGGGATCAACCCCGACCTGGAGATCACCCGCGCGCTCACCGACCAGGGATTCCCGCACATCCCGCCCGTGGCGGGTTTTCTGGAGGTTCGCCGCGACCGTCGCAGCGAGCCCATGACCTTGGGACTGCTCCAAGACTACGTGGCCAACGAGGGCGACGCGTGGGCCTACACCCAGGACGTGCTCGGGCGGTTCTACGAACGGCTCCTCTCCCAACCCGTGGAGGCGACGCGCGAGGGCATCCCCGTGCCGCCCCGATCGACTCTGTCCGTGGTCAACGGGACCGCAGCGGGCTATCCTGATGACGCCTACAACAACATCGGGACGTACCTCCAGTCGGCCGAGCTGCTCGGCCAGCGGACCGCCGAACTCCACCTGGCATTGGCGGCCCGCCACGACGATCCCGACTTTGCGCCCGAGCCGATCAATCGCTTCGCACAGCGCTCCATCTATCAGTCGATCCGCAGCTCAACGCGGCGCACGATCCAGTTCCTGCGCCAACAGTTTGATCAACTGCCCGACGTTCTCCATCCGCAAGCCCAACGGATTCTGGACGCGGAAGACGAGCTGCTGCGCCGGCTCCGCGCGGTGCTCGAGATCCGCATCGAGGCCCACCGCATTCGCATCCACGGCGATTACCACCTGGGCCAGGTTCTCTATACGGGCAAGGACTTCGTCATGTTGGACTTCGAGGGCGAGCCGGCCCGTCCTCTGGGCGAACGGCGCCTGAAGCGCTCCGCGCTGCGGGACGTCGCTGGCATGTTGCGTTCGTTCCACTACGCGGCGCACGCGTCGCTGTTTTCGCTCGAGGAAAGCGGCATCCTCCAGCCATCCGATCGCCCCCGCCTGGAACCGTGGGCCCGCTTCTGGACGCACTGGGTCTCCGTCGCGTTTTTGAAGGCCTACCGCGCCACGGCGGAGTCGACCCCCGGCGTGATCCCCAGCGACGCCGAGGCGCTGCACACGCTGTTGGACGCCTACTTGCTGGAGAAGGCGACCTACGAGCTCACCTACGAGCTGAACAATCGGCCGGACTGGGTGCAGATTCCGCTCCAGGGCATTGTCGACCTGTTGGACCAGTCCGAGAGCGCGTGATCTCCATCGCTGAGAACGGCGCTCGATCTCGCTAACGTGTAGGGCATGGCCGAATCGTCGAAACGGGCGCTGGCGACCTCGCCCTTGAGCGAGGACGACCTCCACTGGTTCAACGAGGGCACCCACACCCAGCTTTACGACAAACTGGGATCCCGCCTCGTCAGGGGCGATGCCGGCCATGAAGGCGTCCACTTTGCCGTCTGGGCCCCCAACGCGGCATTCGTGTCGGTCATCGGCGACGTCAACGATTGGGACCCCGCGGCCCATCCGCTGCAGCCGCGCGGCGCCTCTGGAATTTGGGAAGGGTTCCTGCCGGAGGCGAGCAAGGGCAGCGTCTACAAGTACCATATTCGGTCCCAACACGACGACCACCGCGTCGACAAGACCGATCCCTACGGCTTCACCCACGAGGTGCCGCCCCGACAGGCCTCGATCGTCTGGGATCTGCAATACGACTGGCAGGACGCCGAGTGGCTCCGCGAGCGCGGCAACCGACACGCGCTCCAGGCGCCCATGTCGATCTACGAGGTCCATCTCGGCTCGTGGGCGCGCGTGCCTGAAGCCGACGATCGGCTGCTCTCCTACCGGGAGCTCGCCCCGCGCTTGGCCGACTACGTGGCCGACCGCGGCTTCACGCACGTCGAGCTGATGCCCGTCACGGAACATCCGTTCTACGGATCGTGGGGCTATCAAGCGACGGGCTACTTTGCCCCGACCAGCCGCTACGGGACGCCGCAGGAGTTCATGTCCTTCGTGGACTATCTCCACCAAGCCGGCATCGGCGTGATCCTCGACTGGGTTCCGTCCCATTTTCCGACCGACGAACACGGCCTCGCTTACTTTGACGGCACCCATCTCTACGAGCACGCCGACCCGCGCCAGGGGTACCATCCCGACTGGGACAGCTTCATCTTCAACTACGGCCGCAACGAGGTCCGCTCGTTCCTCCTGAGCAGCGCCCACTTCTGGCTCGATCAATACCACATCGACGGGCTCCGGGTGGACGGCGTGGCGTCCATGCTCTATCTCGACTACTCCCGCGAGGGCGAGGACTGGATCCCGAACGAGCACGGCGGCAACGAGAACCTCCAGGCCATCTCGTTTCTACGGCAGCTGAACGAGACCGTCTACGACCGACATCCCGACGTGCAGACGATCGCCGAGGAGTCCACGTCGTGGCCGATGGTGTCGCGCCCGACCTACGTGGGCGGCCTCGGCTTCGGGCTCAAGTGGGACATGGGCTGGATGCACGACACGCTCCAGTACTTTCAGCGCGACCCCATCCATCGCCCCTATCACCACGACGATTTGACCTTCCGCATGGTCTACGCCTTCGACGAGAACTTCGTGTTGCCGCTCTCGCACGACGAGGTCGTGCACGGGAAGGGCTCGATGTTGGGGAAGATGCCGGGCGACGCGTGGCAGCAGTTCGCCAATCTGCGCTTGCTCTACGGGACGATGTTCACCCAGCCGGGCAAGAAGCTGCTCTTCATGGGCGACGAGTTCGGACAGGGCCACGAATGGGACCATTCGCGAAGCCTGGACTGGCACCAGCTGGACGATCCCCAACATCGGGGCATTCAGCGCTGGGTCGAGGACTTGAATCGTTGTTATCGGCGCGAGGCGTCGCTGCACGCGCTTGACTGTCACCCGCGCGGCTTCGCCTGGATCGCTGCCGACGACGCCGACAACTGCGCGCTGGCGTATCTCCGCCACGGACCGTCCGAGCAGAGCGTGCCCGTTCTGGTGGTCGCCAACTACACGCCCGTGCCGCGGGCCAACTATCGCGTCGGCGTCCCGACCCCGGGCCGTTGGGCCGAGATTCTGAACAGCGACGCGCCCGAATACGGCGGCACCGGCCAAGGCAACCTCGGCGGCGTCGACACGACGCCGATCCCGTATCACGGCTATCGCCAGTCGCTCAACCTGACGCTTCCGCCGCTCGGCATTCTCCTCTTCAAGCCCTCGACGTGAACCGTGCTGTGGGTCGAGGCCGTGTAAGCCGGCTTACCGACCGTTAGGCTGTAGCTCGATAGCATTAACATCGAGCCATTCCATGCGGGGAGGTCGCGATGAATTTTACGCAGCTGATGGAGAAGCCGTGGTTCTGGCCGGTGGTGGGCGGCGGGCTCATTCTGCTCATTGTCGCCATGGTGCTCATTGAGACGCAGCAGCCGTTCGAATCGGAGCCAGCGACGTTCGACCTGTCCGAGCTTCCTTCCAGCGGCAGCGCCGAACTGTTGCAGGATGTCCAGTCGTTTGAGTCCCGAGGGCGAGACCACGTGGGGACCGGGACGGCGATCGACTACGATCGAACGCCGCCGACCTCCGGCACGCACTACGGACGAGCGATCCCGGCCGGCTTCTACACCTCGGAGCAGCCCTACGGCGGGCTCGTCCACAGCCTGGAGCACGGCGCGGTCGTGATCTACTATGCCGACGACGTTGACGCGTCGGTTCGCTCGAACCTGGAACGTCTCGCGAGCGGCTACGAGAATCCCTGGGCCGGGGTGCTTGCCGTGCCGCAGCCCGAGTCGTTCGGGGCGCCGATCGTGCTGACCGCGTGGCAAGCTCGCCTCAACCTGCAGAGCTACGATGAGGAGGTTGTCCAGGCGTTCCTCGCGGAGTATCTGGGCCGCGGTCCGGAAAACCCGATCCGCTAGCTGTGATCTGTGACGTCGGTTGGGTCAGTGGGAGGGATGACGGGAATTGAACCCGCAGCCTTCGCCTCCACAGGGCGACGCTCTGACCATTGAGCTACACCCCTCACGCTCGCTCGAATCATACCACACGGTCTCGAGGACAACAACGATGCTCAAGATAGAGGATGAGGGCGGGTGGCATGGGTGGCGTGGCACGCCCGGCAGGGCTCGAACCTGCAACCTGCGGCTTAGAAGGCCGCTGCTCTTCCGTTGAGCTACGGGCGCATTGGCATGAGATTTTACCGCGCAACCTCAGCCGCGTCAAGACACATGTCACGCTCCTTGCCGAGGTCCGCGCCCGTCGGATTTGGGTTTGCATCAACTGTCAGATAGATTGGAGGGAATAGCCGAGCTTGAGGATGACCACGTTGGCCATGCAGATGCCCCAAGAAGAGCGCCTGTTTGACGAATATCGGCGCGACAAGGTTGCGCTCCGCTTGACTCAGCACCGACTGATCGTTGAAGGGCCGTCGCCTAAGCTGCTCGGCGGGCGAACCGCGCAGACCACCATGTTCATCGGCGACCTCGAGGCCATTGAGCGGGACGTCGAGGGGCATGACGGGCTGGCCGTGTTGGCGATCGGGGTCTTCTCGCTGTCGTGGCTCTCCGAGGACGGCCGGCTTCCGCTGCTCGTGATCGCCTTGGCGCTGCTCGTTGCGTTTATGATGACTCGCCGCGCCAGCGTCGTCTTCCATGCGGGCGCTACGCATGCCGCGATCGAATACTCCGGCGAGGAAGACCCGGAGCTGGAACGGTTCCTGGGCTCGGTGGAACAGATGCGAGCACGCCATCCTTGAGGGCCAAACGTCGTCGATCGGCAACAGAGCATGCACTCGACATTTGGCCCTGATTGTCCGATGTTGAAGCCCAGCGCTGCTGGGTTATCATGGAAGCAAGAAGGGAGTCTCTATGGATCCAGAAAAGCTTGACGACGTCATCGAATCGCTCAAAGAGGGAACAGCGCAGCGGCTTGAGTACAGCGACGTGCATCCGCTTGTATCGTCAGCTCTGTCCGAGCGGGCCCTCGAGGCCGCACGATCAGCATTCGAGAACGCGCAGGACGTGGACGAGGAGAGTCTGGCTCAACTGATCAGCGTCTACGTGGCCGGCTACTCCCAAGGCTGGCTGGATCTCAGCCAGATTCACACGTCGGAGAACTGACGCCGGCACTCGCGTCATTAACGATCGGATCGCTACAAGGGATCCGTCCTCTCGCACCTAAAGGTAGTCCGACAAGTCGTTCCGTCACTCGGGATTCCGAACGCCCGATCGACCCCGAACGAAGCCCTCCAACGCAACGGCTGAAGGGGCCGGAGCGCGCGCGGATCGTCGCTTCGGCCCCTCGCCATTCCCCGCAACAGCGTTCATCGCGGAAGCTAGCTGGAGAGATCCGAAACAGCCGGCGACGAGTTGCGTTTCGCAACGACATCGGCACTTGCTTGACCGAGAGGAAGATTGCGGGGCGAGCGGGGGAGAGGCTCTGGAGCGGATGACGGGAATCGAACCCGCAGCCTTCGGCTTGGAAGGCCGACGCTCTACCATTGAGCTACATCCGCAATGGTGCCCAGTGGTCGGAGAGGCCGGATTCGAACCGGCGACCTCGGCGTCCCGAACGCCGCGCGCTAGCCAGACTGCGCCACTCTCCGAATAGGGAACGTCGGGGAAATTGTAGCCCCGACGTTCCCTCGTTTCAAGACGTTCCCACGATCGCGAGCGTGCCTTGCTCGCCCGCTGGCAAGCCGAGTTCCGTTCCTCCTAGCGCGAGACGATAACCAGGCTTTCCACGGGGCCGCTCTGCGTGTTCGCAAGCACCCGAAGGGCGACCAGCGGCTCATCGCCCAAGTTCTGCACGGCTTCGTTCCAGTCCTGGACGGTCTCGATGGGGGTCTCGTTGACCTCGAGGATGACCTGGCGCGGCTGCAGCTCGTCGCTCAAGGCGGCCGGGCTGTCCGACTCGATGCCGGTGATGACCACGCCCTGGGTCGTCTGGAGGCCGAGCTGCTCGGCGATCTCCGCGGTGTTGGGCTGGACCGTCAGGCCGAGCGCCTGCGCCGGTTCCGGCTGCTGTTCGGGCTCCTCGCGCTGCGATGGCTGCTCCGGCGAGCGCTGCGACATCTCGTTGCTGGACGGCCGGGTGCCCAACGTCATCTCGACCGTCATCTCTTCCCCGTCGCGCAGGATCGTCAACTGGACGGTCTCGCCCGGCGATCGATATTGGATCGCGTTCTGCAGGTCCTCCACGCGCTCGGTGCGTTGGCCGTCGACGCGGCGGATGATGTCCTCGCTCTGTAGGACGCCATCGGCGGGCGAGCCCTCGACCGGGCTCTGCACCAGCACGCCGCTGTGCGGCTCCACGTCGAAGTAGCGCGCATATTCGGGCGACAAGTCCTCAATGTAGACGCCGAGCCAGGCGCGGGTCACTTGGCCCTCGCTGACGAGCTGGCTGAGCACCTTTTTGACGGGATCGATCGGCACGGCAAAGCCGATGCCCAGCGACCCTTGCGAGCTTCCGCTGAGGATCGCCGTGTTGATGCCGACGACGTGACCGTTCGCGTTCACGAGCGGGCCGCCGGAGTTGCCGGGGTTGATCGCCGCATCCGTCTGGACCATGTTCGTCATTTGGCCGGATCCGTTGGGACGCGGCACGTCCCGGTCGAGCGAACTGACGATGCCGGCGGTGACGCTGTGGTTGAGGCCGAAGGGGTTGCCGATCGCCGTGACCCAATCGCCGACCTCCAGCGAGGCCGATTCTCCCAGCTCGGCGACGCTGACGCTTCCCAAGTCGGGATGGCCCGGCTCCGGCTCGAGCACCGCCAGGTCGAGTCGGGGATCGGACCCGATCATCTCGGCTGCCATTCTGGCCCCGTTCGGCAGGCGGAGTTGGATGCCCGTGGCGCCACGGACCACGTGATGATTGGTCAGCACGAACGTCTCGCCCCGATAGTCGATGAAAAAGCCCGAGCCCAGGGATTGCTGCGGCGGCAGTTCGGGCTGCTGTTCGGGATTCTCCGGCGTCTGGAACGGCCAGAAGCGCCTCAGGAGTTCCTCGTCCAGCCTGCCGCTCTGGGTGCGCTCTTTGGTGACGTCGATGCGCACGACCGACGGAGCGGTGTGATCAATGGCCTGTTTGGTGGCCCGCTGGCCGGCCGCCGCAATCAGGGAATTGAGTTGATCCGTGGACAGCGATTGCAGCCAGGCGTCGGCATCGATCTGGGCACTGGGCGACTGCTGGGCGTTGGTTGCTGTCGTGCTTGCGGGCGTGACGGTTCCGCCGTCGGCGTCGTCGCCATTGTCGTCCGTCGTTGCCTGCTGGCTTTCACTCTGGGGACTGCTGGCATCGGGTTGCGACATCGCGTCGGTCGGCGCCAGCGGCGTCACGGCCCAGATCAGGCCAACCGCCAGCGCGACGAGCGCGAGCGTGGGCCAGAGCATCCATCGTCTCATGTGCGAGTCCCTCCTTCGGAGTACCGGGGTCGGACGGGTTGATCGAGGCGATCAATCGCTCGAATCGTCGGGCATTATAACGAGAGCGGCGGCCTTGCCGACACTTCGGGGGTGGAACCGATCGATTTTCGGTTTTCAAGGGGGATAAAGATAAATCCCGGTTGCTTGATTCGCGGCGGGGACGCGGGGTACACTAAGCGGGCATCGGGACGTGGCGCAGTCTGGTAGCGCGCTGCCATGGGGAGGCAGAGGCCGCCGGTTCAAATCCGGCCGTCCCGACCAACCGCACCCGTCGAGACAGCACGTCGGACCGGCATGACAGACCGTTCACCGTAAGGAGGGACGAGCACGCCATGGCAGAGTTGACGTTCGTCGGCCATGCAACCGCGGAAATTCGCAGCGGCGACCATTCTGTTCTCATTGACCCGTTCATCAGCGACAATCCCGTGGCCCAGCACAGCAACGACGACTTCGCGCCGGACGCCATTCTGTTGACGCACGGCCACTTCGACCACATTCCCGACGCCGTGCCGCTGGCCAAACAGCACAACTGCCCCATCGTCGCGCCCGTCGAGCTGGCATGGTACTGCGACTCACAGGGCGCCCCCGAGGCCGTCGGCATGAACACGGGCGGCGTCACGTCGTTCGACTTCGGCACCGTGATGTTCACGCAGGCGTTCCACAGCTCCAGCTACGACGGGCAGTACATGGGCCAACCCTGCGGCATCGTCTTCACCACTACCGAGGGCCAGACCATCTACCATGCCGGAGACACGGCCCTGTTCAGTGACATGCAGCTGATCGGGGAGCAAGGCATCGACATGGCGCTGTTGCCCATCGGCAGCCACTTCACCATGGATCCGAAGCGGGCCGCCCGGGCCGCGGAGTTCATCGAGCCCAGCTACGTCGTGCCCATCCACTACAACACGTTCCCGCCGATCGAGCAGGACGCCCAAGCTTTCAAGCAAGTCGTCGAAGAACGGACGTCCGCCCAGGTCATCGTCTTGGAGCCGGGCGAGTCTCATGAGTTCTGAATGATGCCGGCCAACCTCCCGACGAGTGACCGCTGTCGGGATTGGGTGCCCAGACGAACGGGCTTACGATCAGGGTGCAGCAGCCTGATGGCTGTCTTCCCAATCACAGACTAACCGGGTCCGGTTTTTATACGCTTGAGGGGACCGACTGTCTTCTGTGATACGCCCGGCTGCTGACACCACGACTGGACCGAAACGCGATCATCTGACGAAGGGGGATAGCATGGCGCAACGCGCTCCGACCCAAGCGGCGCAATTCCCGGCCGAAACGGTCGAGTACTTCAACGACGACGAACTGCGCATCCGATGTTTCCTGGACAAATACGCCCTGCGGGACCTGGACGGCACGCTGCTCGAGTTTGCGCCTCCGGCGATGTGGCAGCGCATCGCGCGCGAAATGGCCTCGGTGGAACCCACGGAGGAAAAACAGCGCGAGTGGCAGGAGAAGTTCGATTGGCTCCTGGAAGATTTTCGGTTTGTGCCGGGCGGACGCATCATGTTCGGGGCCGGGCAGCCGCGCCAGGCGACGTTGCTCAACTGCTATGTCATCCCCATCGAAGCCGACTCGCTGGAAGAGATCTTTGAGTGGTGCAAGAAGGCCGGGCGGACGTACAGCTACGGCGGCGGCGTCGGCACCGACATCTCGGCGCTGCGTCCCAAGGGCGCGCCCGTCAACAACGCGGCCATCTACTCCACGGGCTCGGTCTCGTTCATGGACCTCTTCTCGCTCACCACGGGGACCGTCGGCCAAGCCGGGCGTCGCGGCGCGCTTATGTTGACCATCAGCTCCGATCATCCGGATCTGCTCGACTTCATCAACGTCAAAAACGATTCCGAGCGCCAGAAGGTGCAATTCGCCAACATCAGCGTCCGGATCTCGGGCGAGTTCATGCGGGCCGTCCGCAACGACGACGAACACACCCTGACGTTCGACAGCGACGTCACCGGCCCCGTGGAAAGGACCGTCAACGCCCGCGAGGTCTGGGAGAAGCTCATCGAAAGCGCCCACGGCAGCGCCGAGCCCGGGCTCATCTTCTGGGACAACGTCAAGCGCGAGTCCACGACCGAGTACAACGGCATGGAGGTCGTCACGACCAACCCGTGCTCGGAGATTCCCCTGGAGCCCTACGGCTGCTGCTGCCTCGGCAACATCAACCTCGCCCAATTCGTCGAGAACGCGTTGGACGACGACGCCCGCGTGGACTGGGACGGCCTGGAGCGCGCCGCCCGCTACGCAACGCGCTTTCTGGACAACGTGCTCGACTACAACGCCGACAAGCACCCCCTCGAGGAGCAGAAGGACGCCTCGCTCTGGTCGCGCCGCATCGGCGTCGGCTTCACGGGCTTCGGCGACATGCTGATCAAGCTGGGCTACAAGTACGACTCCGACGAGGCAGTCGCGTTCACCGACCAGCTCTTCAGCGACATCAAGCACCTCGTCTACGACGCCAGCACGGAGCTGGCCCAGGAGAAGGGCTCGTTCCCCGCCTTCGACGCCGAGGCGCACATGGACAGCGCCTTCATCCAGCGCCTGGACGACAGCACCCGGGAGAAGATCCGGACGCACGGGTTGCGCAACGCGGCGCTGCTGACCGTGCCGCCCGTGGGGTCGGGCTCGGTCTTGGCCGGTTGCTCGTCCGGGGTTGAGCCGATCTTCGCGCTCAAGTACGTCCGCAAGAGCAAGTCGCTCTCGGGCGAGTCGTTCAACGTGCTCCATCCGTTGGTGCGGGACTATGCGAAGCACCAGGGCTGGGAGGACCGCGAGCCGGACGAGGTGCTCGAGCAACTGCCGGACTCCTTCGTCACCGCTCACGAGATCGACCCCTTCTTCCGAGTCAAGATGCAGGGGACGATCCAGGCCCACATCGACCACGCCATCTCCTCAACGGTCAACCTGCGGGAGGACATCTCCGTCGAGGAGGTGGACCGCATCTATCGCTACGGCCACGAGCTGGGCTGCAAGGGGATCACCGTCTATCGCGAGGGCTCCCGCGAGGGCATCCTGCTCACCGAGGAGAAGGCCGCGTCCGAGCAAGCCGAGTCGGAGGAGAGCGAAGCCAAGCGGGCCTCGCGCGCGCCTCGACCGCGCCCGAAGGTCGTCCAAGGCAAGACGTTCCGCATGCACACCGAGCTGGGCAACCTCTACGTCACGATCAACGAGGACGAAAAGGGCATGGTCGAAGTCTTCGCCAACCTCGGCAAATCCGGCAGCTCGGCCATGGCGTTCACCGAGGCCATCACGCGACTGATATCGCTGGCCTTGCGCTCGGGCGTCAAGCCGACGGCGATCATGGACGAGCTGAGCCTCATCCGCGGCATGCGCCCCATGGTCCAGGAGGACGGCACGGTCGTCGTGTCGGTGCCCGACGCGATCGCCAAGGCGATGGAGGAGTACCTGCAAGGGGGCAAGCAGCTCTCGCTGTTGGAGAACATGGAGAATCGGCCGGGCCGCTCGCATCACGACGTGGGCGAATCCGCCGGCACGAACGGCTTCGAAAAGACGCGCCAGGCGGAGCTCTGTCCCAGCTGCGGCGGCCTGCTGATGTTCACCAACGGCTGTTATCTCTGTCAGGACTGCGGCTTCAGCGAGTGCGACTGATCGTCAGGCGGGAGCGACGGAGGCGAGTCGTCATCCCCTGAGTGACATCCCCATCGGCAGCCAGAAACGACAGGCGCCGATGGGGCCCCTCTCACCGTCCGGCACATGGGGAGCGCCCCGTCTGTCCACGGGGCGCTCTCGCCCTCGCCAACTCTCCAACTCACTCGGAGGGACTCTCTTTTTCGCTCAACACAGCCCTCGACAGGGGCTGCGGCCGATCGATGAAAAACCCTTGGGCGTAGTCGACGCCGTAGTCCTTCAACAGGCGATACGCCGCCTCGTCCTCCACGAACTCCGCGATCGTCTGGATCTCCATCGCCTGGGCGATCTGCACGATCGATCGGACGATGTGCTGGTCCAACCGCTCGTGCAAAATGTTTTGGATGAAGTCGCCGTCAATTTTGATATAGTCGATTGGCAGGTGCTTCAAATGGTAGAACGTGGAGAACCCGACGCCGAAGTCGTCCAGCGCGAACTTGCAACCCAGTGCCTTCAACCGTTGGATAAATTCAGACGCCCGATTGATGTTCGAGATCGCGTCCGTTTCCGTAATCTCGAACGTGATATAATTCGGTTCAATGGCGTAATAAGCAATCTTGGCTTCGATGAACTCGAGCAGTTCCGAATCGCCTATCGCTTTCGCCGACAGATTGATTTCAAAACAGCTAAATTCTTCTAATCGTTGGCTTGATGCGATCAGCTGCATGGCCCTGTCAATGACCCAGCGGTCGATATCCACCATCAACCCGAATCGCGTCGCCGCATCCAGGAACGCGCCCGGCAGGATCATGCGATCGTCGTCTTCCATGCGGAGCAGAAGCTCGGCGCCGTGGCTCCGGTTCTGCTCGAGGTCCCACACGGATTGCTCATAGAGCTGGAATCGATCCTCCTCCAGCGCCTTGCGGATGCGCGCGGCCCAATTGAGGTCCTCGACCGACTGGGCTTGGCGGTCCTCGTCGATGATGTAGACGTGGGCGCAGTTGCCGCCCATCTCCTTAGCTCGGCGCGTGGCCCAATCCACGTGCGCGAGCAGATCCGCCACCGTGAGCCCGTGCTCAGGGAAAAGCACGACGCCGACGCTGACGGTGACGCGGATCAGCTCGTCGTCCAGGGACCCGAGGTGATTGTAGCCCCACTCGCGGATCTTGTTCGCCATCGCCTCCGCCTCGTCGCGCTTCGCCATCGGGATGAGCACGGCGAACTCGTCGCCGCCCATGCGCGCCACCAAGGCGTCGTCGCCCAAGTGGGCCGTCAACATCCGAGCGAAGTCGATGAGCAGATCGTCACCGGCTTTGTAGCCGAGCCGATCGTTGATCGCCTTGAACCGATCGACGTCGATCCACAGCAGCGCCCCGTATGAGCCATCGTACTCGGCATGGGCCAAGGCCTCGTTCAACTCCCGCTCAAAGCGGCGGCGATTGAAGAGCTGCGTGAGGTGATCGTGGTCGGCCATGAACGTGAGACGGGCCTCGAAGCGCTTCCGATCGGTGATGTCGCGGACGTGGAACAGCAAAGCGGGTTGGCCCTGATAATCAATGTGGTTTGTGCGAATCTCCACCGGAACGACGTGGCCGTCCTTCGTCCAACTGTGGCCCTCGTACGTGCTCTGGGGATTCTCAACGAGCCGCGCGTCGTCCACTCGTGCCTGTTCCCGATATTCAGGCGGAACCGTCTCCATGACGTCGAGGCCGATCAGCTCATCCCTGTCCATGCCGTGGAGGTCGCAGGCGGCTGGGTTGACGTCGAGAATCTTGCCGTCATAACGCTGCACGAAGATGGCGTCGGGCGAGTTCTCAAAGAGATCACGGAAGCGGCGCTCGCTCTCCTGGAGCGCGACCTCGGTCTGGCGTTGCTCGGTAATGTCCTCGGCCATGCCGATGGCATATTGCGGGTTGTCGTCGGCGTCGCGAACCAAGGACACGGTCAAGCGGGCCCAGATCGTGGACCCCTCTTTGCCGATGTAGCGCTTCTCCATGGCATAGCTGCTCTGGCGGCTTTCGAGCAGATGCCGGAACGACTCCAGATCGCTGTCTACGTCCTCGGGATGGGTGATGTCCGCGACGTGGACTCCGGTCAGTTCCGACGCCGTGTAACCGAGCATCGATTGGAGGGCCGGGTTGGAATCCATGACCCTTCCGTCCGTGTCGACAAGCCCAATGCCCAGCGCCGCCTCTTGGAAGATGGCTCGGAACCGCCCCTCGCTTTCGCGCAGCGCCTCGATCATTTCCTGGCGCTCGCTGATGTCGCGGGAGATGAATAACAGAC
>CAZMNF010000019.1:26842-36200 GCA_964567595.1 uncultured Thermotogae bacterium
ACCCGATCCGCTCACGCAACAAGCGACTGGCCGTCTTCGGATCGGCCCGGCCCCCCGTCTTCGCCATGACTTGGCCGACGAGAAAGCCCATGACCTTGTCCTCGCCCCCTTTGAGCTTCTCCACCGCCTCGGGCTGTTCCGCGATGACCTCGTCAATGAGCGCGGCCAGCTCGGCCTCGTCGCCGATCTGCTCCAAGCCCCGCTCCTCGACGATGGACGCCGGGTCTTGACCCGTGTGAAAAGCGTCTTCGAGAACCTCCTTGCCCGTTTTGCGGTTGATCGTGCCGTCGTCCACGAACCGGATCACCTGGACAAAGTGCTCCGGCGGCAGGCTCAGCTCGCCCGTCTCGCTATCATTGACCAGCCTCAATAGCTCCGACATCATCCAGTTACTTGCCGTCTTCGGATCGACGTCGTGATCCAACACGGACTGGAAATAGCGGGCGATCTCGGGCTCCTCGCTCAGCACCCCGATGTCGTAGTCGGGAAGGCCCAACTCCTCGCGCCACCGTCGCCGAGTCGCCTCGGGCAACTCGGGCATGCGCTGCTGGAGGTCTTGCCTCCAGTCGGCCCCGACGACGACGGGCACGAGGTCGGGGTCAGGGAAATAACGATAGTCCTCGGCTTCCTCTTTCGTGCGCTGGAGCTGGACTTCCTCGGTTTCGGGGTTCCAGCCGTAGGTCCGCTGAACGACCGTGCCGCCCGAGGCGATGACCTCACGCTGCCGCTCGATTTCGACGTCGAGCGCCTCCTCCACCGCGCGGAAGGAGTTCATGTTCTTGATCTCCGTCTTCGTGCCCGTCTCGCCATCGGCGGATATGGAGACGTTGGCGTCGCAGCGCAGCTCGCCCTTGGCCATGTCGCCGCGTGCCACGCCGGCATAGCGCAACGTTCGCCGAAGCTCGCGCACGAACTCGGCGGCTTCCTCGGGGGATGCGACGTCCGGCTCGGTGACGATCTCCATCAGCGGCACGCCACAGCGGTTGAGATCGACGAGACTCCGGCCCGTCTCCGGATCGTGCACGAGCTTTCCCGCGTCCTCCTCAAGGTGGAGCCGCCGGATGCGGATGCGCTTCGTCTCGCCGTCGCTCCGGGGCAGATCGAGGTAGCCCTCGCGGGAGATCGGCTCGTCGTATTGTGAGATCTGATACCCCTTCGGCAGGTCGGGATAGAAGTAGTTTTTCCGATCGAACTTCGATCGTTCCGGAATCTCGCAGTGCAGCGCCAGGGCGGCCTTGAGCGCCTGCTCGATGGCGTATTGGTTCAACACCGGCAGCGCGCCCGGCATGCCGAGACAGACGGGACAACAGTGCGTGTTCGGCTCGGCGCCGAAGTAGTCGGCGCTGCACCCACAGAAGAGCTTCGATCGGGTCGTCGGCCTGGCGTGGACTTCGAGGCCGATCACGGGCGTCATGAGCGACGACCCCCTTTCTGAGCCCCTGCGTTCAGCTGGCCATCGAGCGCGTCAGGCCTCGGCCGGGGGCACGTCGAAGTCGTGATACGGCTTGCCCTCGACTTGGGCCAGAAGATGCAGCGCCGCCGCTGCGCCATCGCCGGCGGAAATGATCGCCTGTGACTGATTTCGCGAGGTCCAGCCGACGGCATAGAGATTCGCAATCGACGTCTCGCCGCTGTGGCCGACCTTGGCCTCCTTGCCTTCCATCTCGACGCCGAGGTTTTTCAACAGGTCGTTGTTCAGGCCCGTGGCGACCACAAGATAGGGGGCGTGATCGCTTGCGCCCTCCTCGGTCTCGACAGTGAATCCGTCCTCGTTCTTCGCCGCGCTCGTTATCTTCGCCTCGCGAATCTCCGTCCCGTACGCCTCGACCTGCTCGCGGGCAACGTTCAGGAAATCGGAGCCGTGCATCTCTGGGATGCCGAGGTAGTTCCACAGGTAGGCGCTGTGCATTTTGGAGTCGTCGGTGTCGTAGACGACGGTATCCAGGCCGTACTTGGCCGTAAAGAGCGCGGTGCTGTAGCCGGCTGGACCGCCGCCGACGATGATCACATCGGCCATTGCGCGTCCTCCTTTGCGTGAGCAAGCGTCATTTGACACGCATTATAGGTGGGCGTGCGAGTTGGGGCAACGTGGATTAAGCGGGGCATCGGCCCTTGACAGGTCGATCGTGCGGGTGTTATCGTACCCGTCATAAATCAGACTAAAATTGTCTGATTTAAGCCCGATCGCGAAGGAGCGGATATGGCGTTCATCATTGCCGAGCCGTGCATTGGCACCAAATCAGGCGAGTGCGTCCAGGTCTGCCCCGTGGACTGCATCCATCCGCGCCCCGACGAAGATGGATTCGAGGAGACCGACCAACTGTTCATCGATCCGGAGACCTGCATCAACTGCGCCGCGTGTGCAGCGGTCTGCCCTGTTGAGGCGATCTATCCCGAAGAGGACCTGCCCGAGCAATGGCGCCACTACATCGAGGTCAATGCCCAGCATTACGAGTCCTCGTGATCGGCCGTGAACAGCGCTGGGGACGCGGCTCAACGACCGCCGCAGCGACAGCAACGAACGCACTGGCCAGTTTGAAGCGACAACCCCACCAAACGGGAAAGGAGTGAAGAGCCATTGATCACGGTGACAGAACGGGCCGCCGCCAAGCTGGATGAGGCGATGGGCCAACAGCCGGAGTCCGTCTACGGGATCCGCCTAGAGGCCCAGACGTCCGGCGGATGCGGCCCGGGCTGCGGGTGCCGCAGCGTAACGTACCAGTTGTATCCGGACACGTCCCAGCCCGCGGCGACGGACACGGTCGTGGACCAGACCCAGACCCCCCTGCTGATCTCGGAAGCGAGCCGGCCGGCGCTGGAAGGCGCCACGATCGACTTCGTCGAGGACGAATCGGCCGGGCCGAGCTTTACGCTGTTGCCCGACTCGACGGCCGAGGCCAGCTCGGGCGAGTGCGGCTGCAATGGCGACTGTGACTGTGACGGCGACTGCGGGTGTTCCTGATCTCGGGCTCCACAGTCCCATCGGGCCTCATGGACGGAAAGCCCCATTCGTTGACAAAATCAGACCGCTCTGGTAAGCTTTTTGGCAGCGACGACGCATCCAGAACCCAGATTCCATGCGATGTTTCGCGACTGAAAGGGGCGTAAGACATGAGCGATCAGTTGGTCATTCGCAACCTGCATGCCAACGTCGAGGGCAACGAGATCATCAAGGGCCTTGACCTGACCATCACCAAGGGCGAGGTCCACGCGATCATGGGCCCGAACGGCTCCGGCAAGAGCACGCTCGCCTACGCCCTCATGGGCCATCCCAACTACGAGGTCACCGGGGGCGAAGTGACGTTCAAGGGCGAGGACGTGCTCGACATGGAGCCCGACGAGCGGGCCCGACTCGGCATGTTCTTGGCGTTCCAATATCCGTTCGAGATCAGCGGCGTGCCGATGTCGCGCTTCATCCTCCAGTCGATCAAGGCCCAGCAGGCCGACGACGAGGAGGACGACGAGGGCGGCAACGGCCAGACCAAGATGCCCTTCGGCCAATTCCGCAAGATGATGAACGAGAATCTGGATAAGTTGGGCATCGATGAGTCCTTCGCCAAGCGCTACCTGAACGAGGGCTTCTCCGGCGGCGAGAAAAAGCGCGCAGAGATCCTGCAAATGCTCATGCTCAAGCCGGAGATCGCCATTCTGGACGAGACCGACTCCGGCCTCGATATCGACTCGGTGCGCATCGTCGCCGAGGCCGTCAACAGCATGCGCGGGCCCGAGTTCTCCTGCTTGGCGATCACCCACTATCAGCGCATTCTCAACTACCTGCGCCCCGATCACGTCCACGTCATGCTCGGGGGCAAGATCGTCAAGAGCGGCGACGAAAACCTCGCGAACGAGCTCGAAGAGACCGGTTACGAGGCGCTCGCCAAGGAGGCGGGCGTAGCCTTCACGCCGCAACAGGAACAGGAGGGTTGACCTCATGGCCGACGAGCGCCACTTGGGCGAGAAGCGACACGGCGAGGCCGCGGTCGCGGACAAGCCGGAAAAGCCCACATTTGAGCGCAACTACGAGAAATACAACTTCGCGTACTCGACCGAAAACTACAGCTACATCGGCGAGCCGGGCCTCAACCGGCAGACGGTCGAGGACATCTCCCGCGACAAGGGCGAGCCGGAGTGGATGACCCAATACCGGCTCGAAGCCTACGACATCTTTTGCCAGAAGCCGCTGCCGATGTGGGGCGGCGACCTGACGAACCTCAACTTCAACGCCATCACTTACTATGCGCGCGCGACCGACACCGTCGCCAACAGCTGGGACGACGTGCCGGCCGAGATCAAGGAGACCTACGATCGGCTCGGCATTCCGGAGGCCGAGAAGAAGCACTTGGCAGGCGTCGGCGCCCAGTACGACTCCGACATGGTCTATCACAGCCTAAGGGAAGACCTGGAAGAGCAGGGCGTCGTCTTCCTGGGCATGGACCAGGGCCTCGAGCAGTATCCCGAGCTGGTCAAGGAGTACTTCGGGTCGGTCATTCCCAAGGAGGACAACAAGTTCGCCGCGCTGAACAGCGCCGTCTGGAGCGGCGGCTCGTTCATCTACGTCCCGAAGGGCGTGGAGGTCGACATTCCGCTCCAGGCGTACTTCCGCATCAACGCGGCCAACATGGGCCAGTTCGAGCGGACGCTCATCATCGCCGATGAGGGGGCCAAGGTCCACTACATCGAGGGCTGCACCGCGCCCGTCTACTCCAAGGAGTCGCTCCACTCGGCCATCGTCGAGCTGGTGGCGCTGCCGGGCTCGCACTTGCGTTACACGACGCTGCAGAACTGGTCCGACGACGTTTACAACCTCGTCACCAAGCGGGCCGTGGCCCACCGCGACGCCACCGTCGAGTGGGTCGACGCCAACCTCGGCTCCCGGGTCACCATGAAGTACCCGTCCATCTACATGCTGGGCGAGGGCGCCAAGGCCGACATCCTCTCCGTCGCCTACGCCGGCGCCAACCAGCACCAGGACACCGGCGGCAAGGTGATCCACGCCGCGCCCCATACCACGAGCACGATCACGAGCAAGTCCGTCAGCAAGGACGGCGGCCACGCGGGCTATCGCGGCCAGCTCAAGGTGACCAAGGGCGCCAAGAAGGCCAAGTCCAGCGTCCTCTGCGACGCCTTGCTCTTGGACGAGCATTCCCGCTCGGACACGTACCCGTACAACGAGATCGACGAGGACGACGTCACGATCGGGCACGAGGCCACGGTCGGCAAGGTCGGCGAGGACCAGATCTTCTATCTGCAGAGCCGCGGCCTGTCCGAATCCGAGGCCATCGCCATGATCGTCCTCGGCTTCATGGAGCCGTTCACCAAGACGTTGCCCATGGAGTACGCGCTGGAGTTCAATCGCCTCATCCAGCTCGAAATGGAGGGCTCCGTCGGCTGATCGGCGGCCCGGCAACGAACCGCGAAGGGGCGGACCGCCGCGTTCGCCCCTTCGCACGCTGCCAGTCGACAGCGAACGGACAACAACATGAATGATATTGGCCAAGCAGAAGGGATTTGACGATGGCTGATCCGCACACCTCCGAGCGACTGATATCGCGCGAACTGATCGACGAACTCTCGCAAGGTCGCAACGAGCCGGAGTGGCTCACCAAGTGGCGCGAGCACAACTGGACCTCGTTCAAGCAGTTGCCCATGCCGAGCTCGCGCTACACGAGCATCCGCGGGCTCGACCTGGCGACGATCCACCCCGTCATTGACGACGAGGAGACGCCCGAGATCCCGGACGAGTTCCAGTCGTTCACCGAGTTGGGCGAGGCCGCCGGGCTGCTCATCGACGTCGACGGGCACGTCGTCCACACGGACGTGCCCGATGTCCTGGCGAAGCAGGGCGTGGTCTTTACCGACATGGCCACGGCGATCGAGGAGCATCCGGACCTCGTGAAGACCTACATCGAACGGCTCGGCGCGCCGAATGACCGACTCGTGGCGCTGCAGCGGGCGCTGTTCCGAGGCGGGCCCTTTGTGTATATTCCGGAGGACGTCGAGCTGGAGCAGCCGTTGAGGGTCGTCCGGCTGTTGACCAAGCCCGGCGCCGGGCTGTTCACCCAGGGGATCGCCGTCGCCGAACCGCACAGCAAGGCGACCTACATCGAAGAGCTCTATTCCCCGGGTGAACCCTTCGAGCAGCCGGCGCTGGAGGGGAACACGACGCTCGTCCACGTCGGCCAGGGCGCGGAGCTCAACTACGCCAGCGTGCAGAACTGGAACCCGCAAGTCTTCAGCGTCGGCCGACGGCGCGGCATCGTGGAACAGGACGGCCACCTGCGCTGGACGCTCGGCTGGCTCGGCGGCCGCACCGTGATGAACCACCTGGAGAGCGAGATGAACGGCCCCGGCGCCGACATCCGCGACATCCAGGTGTTCTTCACCAGCGGCAAGCAGCACTTCGACCTGACGTCGAACCTCCAGCACCGCGATGCCCACACCAACGGCGAAGTGACCGTCAAGGGCATCCTCCGGGACCAGTCCCGCGCGGTCTTCTGGGGACTGATCAAGATCTTCCCCGGCGCCCAGCAGGCGAACGCCTACCAGAGCGAGCGGTCCATGCTCATGGACGACGGTCCGCGCTCCAACGCGATCCCGTCGCTAGAGATCGAGGCCGACGACGTCCGCTGCACCCACGCCGCCTCGGCCAGCCAGATCGACGAAGAACAGATCTTCTACCTGAAAAGCCGCGGCCTGACCGAAGACGAGGCCCGACGGACCATCGTCGACGGCTTCTTCGAGCCGACGGTCGCCCAGATTCCGCTGCCGCTCGTGCAGGAGCGCCTGCGTGGGCTCATCGAGCGGAAATGGCGCGGTCGGATCTAATTATCTAGAATAGGCGCGGGTGGTTCACGCATGATGGACGACGTCAGCATGGAGATCCTGCTCGATCACTACAAGGACCCGCGCAACTTCGGCGAACTCGACGCCCCCGACATCGAACACGAGGAGGGCAATCCCTCCTGCGGCGACCAGATCAAGATCGAGATCCAGTTGGCGGCCGACGACGACACGATCGACGACATTCGATTTACCGGCAAGGGATGCGCGGTCAGCCAAGCGGCCGCCTCCATGCTAACCGAGGAGCTGAAGGGCGAGTCCGTCGAGCGGGCCCGCGAGATGGGCAAGCGCGAGATGATCGACCTCCTGGGCATTGAGATCAATCCGATGCGGCTGAAGTGCGCGCTGCTCGCGCTCAAGATCACGCGCACCGGCGCCTTCGGCCTCGAGGAATGGCCCAACGGCGACGACGAGGAACTGGCTTGAGAGATTCGCACGACACACGCTCTGGAAGGTGATGACGCATGAGCCGGAAATGGGTAACCGTCGCCCAAGAGAACGAACTCCAGCCGGGCGAGTACAAGTCCGTGGAAATCGAGGACCAAGTGGTCGCCATCTTCAACGTGGAGGGCGAGTTCTACGCCACCGACGACGTCTGCACGCACGACGGCGGCATCTTGACCGGCGGCGAGCTCGAGGGGAAGATCGTGACATGTCCCCGGCACGGCGCCAAGTTCGATGTCACCTCGGGCGAAGTCCGGCAGATGCCGGCGTTCGAGCCGATCTCGACCTACGAAACGCGCGTGGAGGACGGCGACGTCCAGGTGCTGTTCGAATCTTGACCGCAGCACGGACTGAACTGGCGACCGATGCATGCCTCGGCACGAGTCGATAAAGAAGGGGTTCCATTATGGCCCAGGCGCAGGCCCCCGAGACCGCCCGACGGATCGATCCCCCGACGATCCGTCGCGATTTCCCGATCTTCGAGCGGACCGTTCACGACAAGCCGCTGATCTATCTCGACAACGCCGCCACCACCCAGCGTCCCCAGCCCGTTATTGACGCCGTCCGGCACTCCTACGAGCGCCAGAACGCCAACGTCCACCGCGCGGTGCACACGCTCAGCTACGAGGCGAGCGTCGCGTTTGAGAACGCCCACAAGAAAGTTGCCCGCTTTGTCAACGCCGACAGCTGGCGCGAGATCGTCTTCACGCGCAACGCGACCGAGGGGCTCAACCTCGTCGCGTACGCCTGGGGCATGGCCAATCTCAACGAGGGCGACGAGATCGTCCTCACGCTCATGGAACACCACTCCGACATCGTCCCCTGGCAGATGCTGCGCGAGCACAAGGGCGTCAAGCTCACGTTCGTCGACGTCGACGAGAACGGCCGAGTTCGGATGGATGAGTTCGACGATGCTCTGACCGACAGCGTCAAACTCGTCGGCCTCATCCACGCCTCCAACGTCCTGGGGACGATCAACCCCGTCGCCGAGATGGTCGAGCGGGCCCACGACGTCGGCGCCGTCGCGGTCGTCGACGCGGCCCAGTCCGCCCCCCACGTTCCCGTCGACGTCCAAGCCCTCGGCTGCGACTTCCTGGCCGCCTCGGGCCACAAGATGCTCGGCCCGAGCGGCACCGGCTTCCTCTACGGCCGCAAGCAGCTCTTGGACGAGATGCCCCCGTTCCTGCGCGGCGGCGACATGATCTCAACCGTCACCACGGAGGGCTCGACCTGGAACGAGCTGCCGTGGAAGTTCGAGGCCGGCACGCCGGACGTCGGCGGCGGGATCGGCCTCGGCGAGGCCGCCGACTACCTGCTCGATCTCGGCCTGGACAACGTCTACGCCCACGAGCAGGAGCTCGTCGAGTACGCCTTGGACAAGATGCTGGCGCTCGACGGCGTGACGGTCTACGGACCGCACGAGGCCGACAACCGCTTGGCGGTCATCTCCTTCAACGTCGACGGCGTCCATCCACACGATCTGGCCAGCATCCTCGACGGGCAGGGCATCGCCGTGCGCTCGGGCCACCATTGCGCCCAGCCGCTCATGGCCCGCCTCGGCATGGACAACACGGCCCGGGCGAGCTTCTACATCTACAACGATCATGACGAGGTCGACAAGTTGATCGACGGCGTCCAGAAGGCGAAGCAGCTCTTCCAGGGTTGACGCTTTCCGGGAGCACGGCCCTGTGAACGGCAAGATCGCGCTCGTCACGATCCTGACCGACAACGTGCCTCGCCTGACCGAGTTCTATCGCGACATTTTGGGATTCGACGTCAAGATGGACCTCGGCGGCTACGTGGAGTTTGACAGCAAGGGCGTGCGGTTTTCGCTGTGCGAGCGGGCCACCATGGCGAACGCCACGGGCCATCCTAGCTACAACGAGACGCCGCAAGGCCACGCCTTTGAGCTGGCATTTCCCGTCAACTCGCCCGAGTCGGTCGATCGCGTCTACGACGAGATCGTCGAGGAGGGGGCGACGCCGATCCAGGGGCCCGCCGACATGCCCTGGGGCCAACGGACGGCGTTCTTCGCCGATCCGGACGGGAACGTCCACGAGTTGTTTGCGGATCT
>CAZMNF010000020.1:0-19776 GCA_964567595.1 uncultured Thermotogae bacterium
TGGAGGGCTCGTCCGTGCAGCCGTGCCTCATGTGCCACCCCGATTTTGAGCGATAATGCCGACCCGTAAGCCCCTCGGAGGGGCCGCCGAGCGGACCGTGCGCCCTCGGTCGAAGCCGACCCGATTGATGTCGGTCACCGATGGGGTTGACTCAGATCAAGTAGTAGTGTATACTTAACTCTGGAATAGGGGCCAGTGTCGGGGCGAAGGGAGGACGAGCGCCCATGATGTTCCCCGCGAGCCGCGCGGTCCATAGGACAAGCACCTGTCCGAGCTGTCCCAACTCGCAGTGTCTGTCGGTCTTCTCCGAGCTGGACCCGGATGCGTGGCAGCAACTCCAAACGCACATGAATCGGCTCCGCTACGAGGCGGGCGACGTCCTCTATCGGGAAGGGACGCCGATTTTCGGCGTCTACATTGTCTGTTCCGGGCAGGTCAAACTGACCCAACGCGATGAGAGACACCGGCTCATTCTGAAGATTGTCGGCCCCTCCGGCGCGCTCGGCGAAGAGGACATGTTCAACGACGTCTATTCCGCCACGGCGGAGGCGCTGGAACCGACCCAAGCGATGTTCGTGGCGCGCGACCAATTGATGGCGTTTATGCAGGCGAACCCCGAGATTTTGCTCAAGCTGGCAGCGCGGCTCTCGCTCCAAGTCAAGGGGTTCCAAGCCAAGGTCATGGAGGCGGCCTACGAGGAAGTCGAAGAGCGTCTAGCCCGCATCCTGCTCCGCTTGGCCAGTCGCCAGGGCACCGACACCGGCAGCGGGACGGAACTCCGGTTGAGACTGAGCCGGGCCGACCTCGCCGAGTTGGCCGGCATCTCCACCGAGACGGCCATCCGAACGCTGCGGGAGTTCGCGGACCGCGGCCTGATCGATTTGGATCGTCGCCGGATCACGGTCAAGGACCGGGCTGGCCTCGATGCCCTGGTCGAACCGTTCACCTCGGAGATGGAAGAGACCCTTTACTGAGTGCCCCCCGCCCGCGCTCTCAGCCCGTCCCGATCCCGAACGCGTAAGCTGCGCTCCTCGAGCTCGATCAACCCCTCATGGCGCCAATCGCTCAGGATGCGAATCGCCGTCTCGGGCCGCAGGCCCAACAGCTCCGCCAGCTCGGTGCGGCTCAGCTGCAGGCCCAACGCCCCGCGCTCGCCCTCGCGATGGCCGAACCGGTCCATGAGCCGAAGTAACACTCGGGCCATGCGCGCGTCGCTGCAGTCATAGGCCAATTCCACGCGGGCGCGATGGTTCGCCATGAGTCGCTCGGCCATCGTCCCGAGGAGCGTCCTCGCCACCTCCGGATAGCCGTCCATGACGGCTTCGAGATCGCCCCGTGGGAGGTAGCAGAGCCGGGTCGCGCCGATGGCCTGGGCGCTGGCGGCGTACGTCCGCTCGCTGAACAGGGCCTCCTCGCCGAGCGGGTCCCCGCGTCCGCGCAGGTCCAGAATGTGGACGCGCGAGCCGTCGCGCGTGCTCTGGGAGAGCTTGACGATCCCGCTGTTGACGACGTAGAGCCCGTCGGCCGGTCGCCCCGTCTGAAAGATCAGCTCGTCCGGGTCGCGCGCAAACGGGTGGAGATGCGGAAGGACCGCCTGAGCGGCCGGCGAGCTGAGGGCGGCAAACGGGCCCACCGACGGCAAGCGGCGGCACGGTGCGCGATGCTCCGAGGTCTGGTTCCCGTGATCGGCCATCGGTCTCCCTCCCTTACGCCGTGGAAATCCTACTCTGGCGGCATCGCGGACGGAATGACGTCCCTCAGAGACGGAGTTGACCTGCATCAGACCGGGATGTCGAGCCCGAGCGGGCCATGATCGACATCATGGCGAGGCGTGAGGCGAATCATATGCACGATAAAAAGGTCTGAATAGCATGATTGCCGATCACGATGGCGGACCGAACGAGGCAATTCGCGGTGACACAGCTCTGCCTGCTCGCGCTGCTCGGCCTCGTCGTCCTGACGTCCGGGCACGCCCAACCCTCTGCTCAGAAGCAGCTGCAAGGCTCGGTCCACGCGGAACTGGACTGCACGGCGTGCCATTCGGACATCACCGAACCGCAAGGCAGCCGCCCGGCCGAGGTCGACTATCGAGCCTGCACGGACTGTCACGACAGCGCCGAGCCGTACTGGGAGAGCATCCACGGTCGCGCGCTGGACGAGGGCGTCGCGGCGGCCGCCACCTGCGCGGACTGCCACGGCTCGCACGCCATCGAGCCCGTGGCCGCCGAGACGTCTCCCGTGTCTCGGGCGAATCTGCCCCAGACCTGCGGCGAGTGCCACCAGAACAGCGAGCTCTCGCAGCGCTACGGCGTCCCGGCCCATCGCTACGAGACCTACATGGACAGCTACCACGGCATCTTGCTTTCCGAGGGCGACGTCGTCGCCGCGGACTGCACCAGTTGCCACGGCGATCACCTGATTCTGGCGCAGTCCCACCCGCAGTCGACGATCCACCCGGACAACCTCCCCGAGACGTGCGGCCAGTGCCACCCCAACGCGGGCGAGTCGTTCACCAAGGGCCAGGTCCATGTTCAAGCCGATCCGGGGGCCTCCACCGGCGTCTGGATCGTGCGCGCGTTCTACACCGTCTTCATCGCCATCTTGGGGATCTTCTTCATCGGACACATCCTGCTGGACGCAACCCGCTGGCTGAGGAGGCGTTATGGGCACTGAGCGATCCGGGCAGACGATCGAGCGCATGAATCGCCAGATGCGCATTCAACACGGCTTGCTGTTGGTTTCGGTCACATTGCTGATTCTGACAGGGTTAGGACTGCTCTACAGCGGCAGTTGGTTCGGCCAGGCGCTCGTCAGCCTGGAGGGCGGCTTCGAGGCCCGCGGCTGGCTGCATCGCGCTGCCGCCGTGCTGTTGATCCTGACCGCGCTGTATCACATCGCCTACATTGTCTTCTCCCGCCGGGGCCACGAGGAGTTTCTCCAGCTGTTGCTGCGCGGACGGGACGTTCGCGACTGGATGGCCATGCTCGCTTACGATCTCGGGCGCCGCGAGACGAAGCCGAGGCTCGACCGCTACAGCTTCCGCGAGAAGCTACAATACTGGGCGTTCGTCGTCTTCTGTCTGATTATGATCCTGAGCGGGGCGCTGCTGTGGGCGTTTCCCGCGATGTTCGGCCTGCTGCCCAAGTGGACCTTCGACGTCTCCATCGCCGTCCACAGCGGCACGGGGACGCTGATCGTCGTCGTGCTGACGCTGTGGCACCTCTACATCGTCCACCTGGCGCCGGGACGGTTCCCCGGCGACGGCAGCTTCTGGCACGGACAGATGCCCGTGGAACGTCTCCGGGAGGAACACCCGCTCGAATACGATCGGCTCGTCGCCCAGGGCGTGATCCGGCCCGCCCCGTCGGACGCGTCGTCGCCGCCGGACGATCGCGAAGGGGGCGAGACGGCATGAAGCGCGTCTGGACGAGCACCGCGTTGGGGGCGCTCGCCATTGGTCTCGTCGCGTTCGTGGCCGTTGCCTCCCAGGACGAGCCGCGGGACCCGAACGGGCGCTGCATGGTCAACTGCCACGGGGACCCCGGCTTCAAGGAGGAAGTGGCCCCCGGCAAGTTCCGCTCGCTCTACGTGGACTACGAAGCCTTCCAGAACTCCGTCCACGGCGACAAGCTCTGCACCGACTGCCACACCGACGTCAACACGCTGCCGCACCCGGAGCGCCCCGAGGACGTGTCCTGTCTGCAGTGTCATCGACAGGGCAACGTCGTCGGCGCGCCGACGGAAGAGCAACCGTGGAGCTATCAGAACAGCGTGCACGCCGACGCAGCCGCCGAAGGGAACGAGAACGCCCCCTACTGCACGACCTGCCACGGCGTCCACAACGTGTTGCCCCCGGACGATCCCGACTCGACCGTCCATCGCTCCAACGTTCCCGACACCTGCGGCCGATGCCATACCGACGTCCACGCGACCTACGCCCGTAGCGTGCACGGCAAGGCCGTGTCCCGCGGCGACCTGGACTCGGCCGTCTGTAGCGACTGCCACGAGGAACACGGCATCCTGGCCTCGGAGAACCCGCAGAGTTCGACCAACCCGCAGAACGTCAACCACACCTGCGCCGAGTGCCACGCCGACCAGACCGTCATGCGGCGCGAGGATGTGCCCGTGGAGCAAGTCGAAGCCTACGAGGACAGCTTCCACGGGATCGCGGTCAAGTTCGGCGAGCTGGACGCGGCCAACTGCACGAGCTGCCACGAATATCACTTGATCCTGTCGCAGGAGAACCCGGCATCGCCCATTCACAAGAGCAACCTTGACGACACGTGCGGCGAGTGCCACCCGAACGCCACCGACAACGTCGCCCTGGGCCGGGTCCACGTCGTCCCGAGCGACCCGAGCGCGGGGATCGTCTACTACGTCGCCCAGTTCTTCAAGTGGCTGACGTTGACCGTGCTCGCGGTGCTCTTTGCCCACATTCTGATCGACCTGTTCGGACGGCTGCGCCGTCGCAGCGCGGAAGAGGGATGAAGGGGACGGCCATGAATCGAGACCCCGATCCGAACGCTGAGCCTGAGCTGAGCGAACGGCTCCGGCGCGAGCTTGAAGCGGAGTACGGCGCCACGCTCGACGACGAGACGCTCGAGCGGATCCGCAGCGAGGTCAAGGATCGCCTGCGCGAGGAGATCGAGGCGGAGCAACGCCGGCGCCAGGAGGCCACAGCTGCTAGCCCGGATCAAGCGGGCGAAAGGCACTTCCTCCGCTTCGGCCTCAACATTCGCATTCAGCATGCCGTCATGGCCGTCGCCTGCATCATCCTGATCGTGACGGGCCTGCCGATCAAGTTCCACAACACGGCCTGGGCGGAGTTCCTCTTCGATCTCATGGGCGGTCTCGGCGTCGGTCGGTTCTGGCACCGCATCGGCGCGACGATGCTCATTGGCGTCGGCATCTGGCATGCCGGCTGGCTGCTGATGCCGCGCGGTCGCCGCGAGTTCTTGGCGCTGTTGCCGAGGCCGAAGGACGCCGTCGACTTCTTCGTCAACATCAAGCACCTGCTCGGCCTCAGCGATGAACAGCCCAGGTTCGGGCGATTCAGCTACGTGGAAAAGTTCGATTACTGGGCCGTCTACTGGGGCATGGTCATCATGATCGGCTCGGGGCTGATCCTGTGGTTCAACAACATTGCGCTGGCCTATCTGCCGCTGTTCGCCATCGACATCGCCCGCGAGGCCCACTCCGACGAGGCGATGCTGGCGACGCTGGCCATCGTCGTCTGGCACTGGTACAACGCCCACTTCAACCCGGAAATATTCCCGTACAACCCGACGATTATGACGGGCCGCATCCCCGAGCACCGCATGAAGGAGGAGCACCCGCTGGAATACGAGGCGATCACGGGCAAGCCCCCCGACGAAGCCGAGGCCCCCGGGCCGTCAACCCCATCCGACGATCCGGCCGGTGACCCCGCCTCCGAGGAGGTGCGCTCATGAGACGGCGCACCAAGTGGATCGCGATCGGCGTGATCGTCTTGCTCGTCGCCTGGGCGGGCTACGTGGGGATTCGGGCGACCGACAGCCCCGAGTTCTGCGCCTCGTGTCACTACATGGAGCCCTACGTCCAGAATTGGGAGACGTCGTCGCACAACGACGTGAACTGCATCGAGTGCCACGCCGAGCCGGGCGTCGGCGGCTATCTCGAGCGGAAAACCCGGCTGTTGGGCGAGGTCATTCGCTACGCCGTCGGCGCTTACAGCACCCAACCCCATGCGCGCCTGAGCGATGAGCAGTGCCTCGGTTGCCACGAACAGGAGACGCTGGAACGGACGCAGACCTATTCCGAGGAGATCCCATTCAGCCACGAGCACCATTACGAGGACGCCTCGCGCGGCGTGCAACTCCGCTGCAACACCTGCCACAGCGAGCTGGTCCAGGGCAGCCACATGGCCGTCGATCAATCGACGTGCGTCGACTGCCACTTCATGGGTCGGCCGGCAAGCGAGCCGCTCAGCGGCTGCGAAGGCTGTCATGGCCCCCCGAAGGACAAGATCCAGGTCGACGGCGTCACGTTCAACCACTCCGACTACGCCCAGAGCGATGTCGACTGCCTGACCTGCCACACTCACGTCACTCAGGGCTCGGGCGACGTGCCCCCGGAAAAGTGTTACTCGTGCCACATCGAGCGCTTTGAGGACTACGGCGACACGGAGAAGGTCCACGACGTCCACGTCACGGCGGAGCAGTTGACCTGCCGGGACTGCCACACCGACATTCAGCATGGGGAGTTCCAGCTCAGCCAGGCGATCACACCCGACTGCCGGACGTGTCACGCCAGCGGCCACTCGGTGCAAGAGGGGATGTATATCGGCACGGGCGGCGAGGGCGTCGAGTCGCGGCCCGACCCGATGTTCCTCTCCAACGTGACCTGCTCCGGTTGCCACCAGCGGAATGACCAGGGCTCGCCCGTCGCCACGGTGGAAACGTCGAGCGGCCGCGAACTGCCCAAGGCGACGGCCCAGTCGTGCGTTGAGTGCCACGGCGAGGGCTTCGACTGGCTGCTCGGCAACTGGCAAGCTGAGGTGGGCGAGTACCAGCGCGCACTGGTCTCTCGCTTCGACCGGGTCGAGGCGCTCGTGGGCGGCGGCATCCAGACGCCATCGCTCGAGCTCGCGCGTCAAGCCGCCGAGCTCCCGCGCTCGGCGGACCTGGGATCGTCCAGCTCGCTCCAGACCCCGTCGGCGGAGATCGCCCAGCAGGCCATGGACCGCTACGAACGTGCCCGGGCCAACTTGGCGCTTGTGCAGCGCGACCGCAGCAACGGCGCGCACAACGTGACCTATCTCAACCTCCTGCTGGAGCGGATCGACTACGACCTCCAAGCCGTGGCCGAACTGTTGAGCCTGGGCCGGGTCGTGCCGCCCGACAAGCCGTCGCTGCACACGTCAGAAGCGAACTGCACCGACTGCCACACCGGCATCGAGCGCTCGACGATCGAGACCGAGCGCGAGACGTTCAACCACGGGCGACATCTGGAAAAGGGCGAGCTGTCGTGCGAGGCGTGTCACGCGACCGATGCCCCGAGCAGCGACAACCACGGCAACACGTTCGCCGACGCGGCGAACTGCACCTCATGCCACCCAACGCAGTCCGGCGTGCGCCGCATGTCCTCGGGCGAGTGCCTGCAGTGCCACTCAGCCTCAGTCGAGGTGCCGTCCGATCAGGTCGAGTTCTCGCACGAGGGCCACACGAGCTACGGCTGCGCCTTCTGCCACGAGGGCGTCGCCAACGAGGACCACCTGAGCTACATTCAGAGCGACCCGCAGGTGCCGTTCGACCACGAGACCTGCGCCTCGTGCCACCGCGATAACATGACCGGCGCCGGCGACTGCTCCACCTGTCACACGAATCGGTAGCGCAACGCCGAGCGATGCCACGGGCGGGGAGAACGAGCCGCGTGCCTCGTCGTCCACCGGCGCCATCAACTGGATCAGGCGCATCCTCCCATCCGGCGGGAGCTCGCCCTGATGGTTGCGGGCGTGGAGCTGAATCGCGTTCGCCCGGCGCTCGTCCTCGTCGGTCGGGAACGAGAACGGTCACTCAGTGGTCGCTTGAGGGATCGTCCGCCGCGTCGTCATCGGGCGACGAGACGGGCTCGTAAGTGAAGCCGTTGATGATCGAGGAGATCGTGACCTTGCGGCGGATGAGCTCGTACCAGACGACGAGGTAGATGTGCACGGCGGCAAAGAGCAGGATCAGCCAGGTGAGCACGCGGTGGATCCAGCGGGCCTGCTCGATGACGTTGGAGCCGAAGAGGTCGCCCAGCCAACCGAAGCCGAGGTCCCAGAAGCCGACGTACTGGCCCGAGCTGACCAGGAACAACCCCGTGACGGCGATGGCGACGGCCATGGCATAGAATCCGGCGTAGGCGATGCCCTGCAGCGCGTTGTAGCCGTCCCCGTGCGGGTGTTCGCGGCGAATGAAGGTGTAGAAGAGCAGGCTTTCCCAAAAGTTTCGCCAGCGGTCGCGGCTGAGCGGGATCAGGTAGCGCCAGCTCGCCACCCGCGGGCCCACGAACGCGAGCGCGATCCGCGCCAGCACACAGAGGATGATGACCAACGACGCGAGGATGTGGATCTTGCGGTTGATGTCAAGAAACGTTTCCGCTTGGGGGTCGACCGCGCCCAAGGGAAAGGTGCGGCTGAGCAGGAAGCCGGTCCCCGCCAGCACGAAGACGCAGACGACGTTGATCCAGTGGATGGCCCGAATTGAGGCCGGCAGGAACGCCTTCGCGACGTAGCAGGTCTCGTCAGTCGATGTCGGCCCGTCCTCGGGCTGCTCGACCCGAATCGGAGTCGCTTTGCGCTGGAGGCCCCTCATGATCCGGCCTCCTCGTCGTCATCGTCGGTCGTCCCGTTGCCGTGAGGCGCGTGGTGGTCAGCCTCCGCGGGCGCTTGGTCCGGCTCGCCGTTCGTTTCCTTGGCCCGGCGCCGCGGGCGGCCCCAGATCGACGATGCGGCCAAGTGGACCACGAGGCCGAGCGCGAGGAGCCCGAAGGCCCAGCCGGCGTACCGATCGACCTCGCTGAAGAGCAACAACGGTTCCGGCTCGTCCACGGGGTGCGGCGTCAGGCTGACGATGTCTTCGGAAGCACGCGGGTGGCAGTCCCGGCACGTCTTCAAGATCTCGTCCTCGGGGTAGGCCGTGGCTGCGTCCGTGACCGCCGGCGTGGCGTGTTCGCCGTGGCAGTCGGCGCACGTGGCGACGTCGGGATAGCCCAGCTGGGCGATTTGACCGTGATACGTCGTGAGGTAGGCGTCGTACTCCTCTTGGTGACAGGACCCGCAGGCCTCCAGCGCGGCCAGGTCGAACGACGACGTCCGCGCGTCCGGGACGCCGTGGGTGCGGTGGCAGTCCGTGCACAGCGGCGCGTTCTCGTTCCCTTGCTCATGACGGTCGGCGTGGACGCTCTTCTTGTAGTCCTCGATGATGCCCTGGTGACAGTCGCCGCACGTCCCCATGACGTTGCGGCGATGGATTTTCGAGTCCGGGTTAGCGGCTTTGAAGATGAGATGACTGCCGTGGCAGTCGGTGCAGTCGGCAGCAAACAGCAGCCCGCTCTTCAGAAGCCCCTGGCCGTGGACGCTGCTCATGTAGCTCTGATACGCGTCCGGCACGGGGATGTTGTGCTCGGCGGCCAACTGGGCGTCCGCATGGCATTGGCCACACGTCTCGGGCAGGTTGAACGGAAAGACGCGCGACTGGGGATTGTCGGCGCTCTTGACGTCGTGGGTGCCGTGGCAGTCGGAGCAGACGGCCATGCCGTGCTCGTCGTGGCGCAGCGCCTGGCCGTGGACGCTCTTCTGGTACTGTTGATTGGCCTCGGCGTGGCACCGGTCGCAGCTCTGCGGATCAACCCGCTGCAGGTCGTTCGCATGGGGCAGCGGCGTCGCGTCGGTGTGGCAGAACGCGCAGGTCAGGCGGCTGTGAACGGAGTTCTCTAGCGTCGATCGATCCACCGCGGGCGCGTCGGTCGATTCCGCGTTATTCGGGCTGTGGCAGGACATGCAGTCCTCGTTCGATCGGGCCCATCCGAGCACGGACCCGCTGAGGGCCAGGACCACGATCGCAACCCCGAGGCCGACCCAGCGTTGGCGTCGCATGGGCGTCACCTGCCTTCCACCTCCAGCTTATTCCCCTCCGACGAGGGCGCCCATGATCGGCATCGGTTCCATACCTGATCCGTATCAAGCCCAGCCAGGGACCCATCGTCCCCGGCTGAGCTCTCCATGACATTCCCTGCGGCAGCTGATTCCCGTCGCGACGGATGATGATGGCGCACGGCTCCGCATGATCTGGCGCAGCTTGCCGTATGAGCCCGATCATCGCGACCACCAGAAACGAACGGCCACAATATCGGCGCAGAGCCGAACGTGAGGAGGCAAAGGGATGTTGCGAAAGAGCCTTACCTGGAGCGCCGTGCTTGGGTTGATCCTGGCCATCGGCACGAGCCTCGCCGTCCACACCCAGAACACGGAGATCCCGGCGATTCCCGGCATCACCGCCGAGGATGCCCATCCGAACGGCTGCGTGGATTGTCACCGCATGACCGCGGACGGCCAAGATGACCGCCTCTCCACCGCCATTGCCGAGTGGGCGAGCGCGGGCGTGCCGGAGACGCTGCTGGCGCGATCCCAGGCCGCCTGGCCGGAGGCCTTTCTGGAGGGCGAGCATCCGGCGGTCTCGACGTTCGTTGCCAATCGCCCCCTCCCGCGGGCCTGTGTCAACTGTCATAAGGTCGACAGCGGCCTCCCGCTCGAGCCGCTGATGCACACGCTCCACTACGCCGGCGGCCGCGAGACCCCCTTCGTGGGGAATCACAACGGCCGCTGTCTCCAATGCCACACCATGAACGCCGACATCAGCTTCCCCTATCCGGCCACGGGCGAGGTCGGGATCAAGTCCGGGACGGAACAACCGAGCCATGGAAGCGATGCGAACGACTGACCCCCACGGTCGGCCGAGGCCACGGCGATACCCGGCGTCGAGCGCTGGCGACGCCCGGCCCTTCAGCGTGCGGCCTTCTGGCGCCGTTGACGGGCTGCCGGATGGCCGGATGACCATCATCAATCGCCGACATGAGCGGCATCATGGTGACGGTATGCCGAGTAGTCGATAATCCGATCGTGAACTCATCTAAGAAAGGAGGTCCGCGACGATGTTGAAACGAGGCCTGGCCCTCAGTCTAGTGCTGGCCCTGCTCCTGGCGATCGGGAGCGGCATTGCCGTCTACACGCAGGAAGAAGAGGTGCCCGCGATCCCCGGCATCACGTCGGATGACGCGCACCCCAACGGCTGTGTGGACTGCCATCGCGTGGCGGGCGAGAACCGAGATTACCGGATGTCAACGGCCGTCGAAGAGTGGGCCACCGAAGGGGCCCCCGAAGAGGTCATGGAGGTCGCCGAAGCGTCCTGGCCGGGTGTGGAATTGACCGGCACACACCCCAACGTGGCGGAGTTCGTGCAGGACCAGTCCATGCCAGAGTCGTGTCTGACCTGCCACGGCGAGCAGGGCAGCATGCCGCTCGGTCAAGCCCTGCACAGTTATCACTTTGCCGGCGGCGGCGACAACCACTTCGTCAGCAGCTACGATGGCCGCTGCCTGCAGTGCCACACCATGAACGCCGACACGGCCAATCCGCCGACCGGCGGCATCGGGCTCAAGTCCGGTACTGAGGAAGTGCCCGAAGAGGGCGGCGACAACGGCGAAGACAACGGCGAAGGCGAGGGCGAGTAACGCGCTTCACCAACCTCGACCCATCGTTGTGCGTGCGAGCCGGGCGGTTGTTGGGATAACCGCCCGGCTCGCGCTTTGCTAACCCCCCTCCGACGCCACGACACTCAGCGACGGTCTCGATCTGACCGTCCATTTTGCCTCTCCAGCCTCGATCGACTCCTCAGGGCCAACGATGGCACTGGAGCCGCCGAACGGCCTACCATCGGGCTTCGGGGATGCTGGCTTGGCATGAACGACGTTCATGGCCTAAGGGTTTGTCCATGAGCTGCTTCGACTGACGATTATGACCGGGGAACGGTTTGCCGTTGACGCGCTCGTGCTCGCCGGTGGCGCGTCGCGCCGCATGCACGCGGACAAGCGCACGCTCCGGCTTGAGGGCGAATCGTTCCTGAACCGAACCGTGGCCTCCGCCCGCTCCGTCGCCGACACCGCCTGGCTGCTGGTCAGCTCCTACGCGGAATACCGGCAGCTCGCGCAAGAGCTGCGCTACGACGTCAACGTCGCCGTCGACCGGGTTCCCGGCGCGGGCCCGATGAGCGCCTTGGCGGGCGTGCTTCCCCATCTCAACGCTGAGGCTGCGCTTCTGCTGGCCGTGGACTACCCCCTGCTCAGCCCGGCGTTCCTGCAGGCCATGATCGACCGGTTCCGCACCCAACGCCCGGCCGCCCAGGTCCTCGTTCCCCAATCGGACGGCCGCTGGCACGTAACGTGCGCGCTTTACGCCTCGACCTTGCACCGTTCGCTCCTGCGGCGCGTCGACCGTGGCGACAAGTCGCTGTGGCGCTGGGTCGCCGCCATGCCCGACGGTGCCGTCGACGTCATGGACGTGGCCGACTGGCCCGAATGGGCAACGAGGGACGAGCTCGCCAACGTCAACACGCCGGCCGACTACCGCCGCGTGCGTCGGCAGCGATCGTGACGACCGACGGCTTGCCGGCGTCGGAAAATAGGCGGCCCCGTTGGCGGAGGCTTCGGTGAGCTTGGGGCAGCTACGGATCACGGGAAAAGAAGCGTTCAACAACGATCACAACGTGGGCTCAGGTTGCGCGGTTTGAAGCCCCGAACTTGGTCAGCGGTCGGTCAGCCCAACGGGTCGCCCACGCGCCTCGCGATTCTCATCGCTCCTTGAGGCGCGTGGGCTATCTCGGATGCGTCGCGCGTGTCTCCGGTCGAGGCCGGTGTTCGGCCGTTGTCATTGCTCGGTCGGGTGGCACGAGGCGCAGAAGCTGGCCGGCTCGTCGCCGCTGAACGGGACATCACCCGTCACGTGGCACGTGGCGCAGTACTGGCCGCCCTCCCGATCGACGGAGATGCTGTGTGTGGCGTTCTTGCCGTTGTGTTGCATACGGTGGCACTCGGAGCAGTCGCTGGTTGTCCAGTCCGGATTGATCTGGTGCGGCGCCGACGGCGCTTCCGCGACCACCGGCTGATCTTCGTTGAAGGCGACGTGGAGGTTGGCATGGCAGGACAGGCAGAAGGAAGCCTGCTCTTGCGGCGGCTCGGCGCTTTGCGCAAGGGCCATCAGCGCCACGCTTCCGATCACGAAAAGCGCGATGGCAGTCGGGGCGAGGAGCTTCCGGGTCATCTATGTCACCTCCTTTTCTCCCGTAATGGCGATGCTGCTTGATTATAGATTTCTGGATCATATCCTCGTATGATGTTGGTCAAATCGGGCGCTGATGTGCATCATGCGGCACTGCCTGACGCCCATGCGGGCCCATCGCATCGAGTGTGACAATGGCCCGCCCGAGACGAGGCCACAAGGCGCTGATGCTTGCGCTTGGCTTCGTCGCCGCGATCCGAGACAATGGCGGATGGGAAATTCCACGGATGGAGGCTGCGAGCATGACCGCGGAACCACGCCAGCTCGGCCGGTTGGGCCTGTCGTTGCTCGTCGGCGTCCTGCTCGTGATTGCGCCCCTGTCGTCGTCGACGGCCGCGCGGACCGACGACGCGCTGACGGTTGCTGTTGCGGCCAACTTCACCCGGGCGATGGAGGCGATCGAGCGCCGCTTCGAAGCGGCCACGGGCGAAGCCGTGACGTTCCTGTTCGCCTCGACGGGGACGCTGTACGCGCAGATCACCAACGGCGCTCCCGTGGACGCGTTTTTTGCCGCCGACGTGGAGCGCCCACAGCAGTTGGCCGAGGACGGCGCAATCGTCGAGGGGAGTCGATTCACCTACGCCATCGGCCGGCCCGTGCTCTGGAGCTCCGACGAGGCGATGATCGATTCGTCGGGCGAGGTCTTGGAGACGGGCGAGTTCCGGCGCCTCGCCATGGCCAAACCGTCTCTCGCCCCCTACGGCGAGGCCGCGCGCCAGATCATGATCGAGCGCGGCGTCTGGGACGAGCTCCGATCCCGGAACAAGATCGTCTTCGGCCAGAACGTCAATCAAGCCCACCAGTTCATCCGAAGCGGCAACGCGGAGCTCGGCTTCATCGCGCTCTCGCAGGTGATCGATCCCGAATCGGGCGAGGTTGAGGGCTCGCGCTGGCAGCCCCCAGCGACGCTGCACGATCCGGTCAAGCAGCAGGCCGTGATCCTAGAGCGGACGCACCGACCGGCGCTCGCGCGATCGTTCATGGACTTCGTGCGCAGCGAGGCCGGCACCGAGATTATGGAAACGTTCGGCTACGCCGTACCCGAGGCCCGCGACGCCTCGTCCGAGTGACCCGTCCATGCTCGCTGAGGCCGACCTGCAAGCGGTCTGGACCACGCTCAAGCTGGCCCTCATCACCACGGGCGTCCTGGTTGTGGTCGGGACGCCGCTCGCTTGGTGGCTGGCGCGCACCCGCCGGGCCTACAAGACCGTCATCGAGGCCGTCGTCGCGCTACCGCTCGTGTTGCCGCCGACGGTCCTGGGATTCTATCTGTTGATCGCGCTCGGCCCCCGAGGTCCGATCGGCGGCGCGCTGGCAGCGCTCGGCGGCGAGCCGCTCGTGTTCTCCTTCCCCGGGCTTGTGGTCGGCTCAATCGTCTACTCCTTGCCGTTCATGGTCCAGCCGCTGCAGGTGGCCTTCAGCTCCATCGGGACCCTGCCCCTGGAAGCCGCGGCGACGCTGCGCGCCTCACCGCTGGATCGGTTCTTCACGGTGGCCGTGCCGCTGGCGCGACGGGGGTTCTTGATGGGGGCCACGCTCAGCTTTGCTCACACAATCGGCGAATTCGGCGTTGTCTTGATGATCGGCGGCAGCATTCCCGGTCGCACCCAAGTGCTGTCCGTGGCGATCTACAACCACGTCGAGGCACTGGAGTACGCGCGGGCTCACGTGCTGGCGGGCGGACTGCTCATTTTTTCTCTTTTGCTGCTGGTGGCGATCTACTCGATTTCGCGCCGCTTCGGGCTCTGGAGCGTATGAGCATCGACGCACGATTTGCGCTATCGCTGGGCGAGTTTTCCATCGACGTTGACACCTCGATCGCGTCCGAGGGCGTGACGGCGCTGTTCGGGCCCTCGGGCGCGGGCAAGACGAGCGTGCTGCGCTGCATGGCCGGGCTGGAGCGGGCCCCCTATGGCAAATTTCGGGTCGACGACGAGGTCTGGCAGGACGAAGCCGAGGGAACCTTCGTGCCGCCGCACCGGCGACCGGTCGGCGTCGTCTTCCAGAACGTCGGGCTGTTCCCCCACTTGACCGTCCAGCAGAACCTCGTCTACGGGCGCAAGCGAGCCCGCCAAGCGCGGCGTTGCCCCAGCCGCGCCATCGACGTCGATGACGTCGGCGAGCTGCTGGCGATCCGTCACCTGCTGGGACGCTTCCCCGCGCGCCTCTCCGGCGGCGAGGCCCAGCGGGTGGCCATCGCCCGCAGTCTGCTCGCCGATCCCCGGCTCCTGTTGCTGGACGAGCCGCTGACGGGCCTCGATGCCCAGAGCAAGTCGGAGATCATGGACTACCTGGAACGGCTCTTCCGCGAGCTGGCCATCCCCGTGGTCTACGTGAGCCATTCGCTGGACGAAGTCGCGCGACTCGCGGACGACATGCGAATATTGGAGAGGGGCCGAATCACGGCCAGCGGCTCGCCGCCCGAGCTTCTGGCGAGACTGGACTTGCCCGTGGCCCATTCCGACGCCGCGGGCGCGGTGATGGAGACGGCGGTCGCTCACCACGACCTCGACTACCGCCTGACGCACCTCGACTTCTCCGGCGGCCAACTGCGCATTCCCTATCGCGACCTGGCGCCGGGAACGCCGGTCCGGGTGCGCATCCAAGCGCGCGACGTGAGCATCGCGCTCCACCAACCGACCGCAACGAGCATCCTGAACGTGCTGCCGGCCGAGGTGGATGAGCTGGTGGCGGAGTCGTCGGGGCAACTTCTGGTGCGGCTCTCGATCGGCGAAGCCGTGCTCTTGGCGCGCATCACTCGCAAGTCCGCCGACGCCCTGGATCTGGCGCCGGGACAGCGCGTCTATGCCCAAGTGAAAAGCGTGGGTCTGATACGATGAAGCTGAGGAGGGAGCATTCGGCATGCGCGTACGCGTCAACTTCTACGGCGTCCTGAAAGAAGACGTCGGCACGTCACAAGCCGACGTCAAGCTGGACGGGCATCAGCCGACCGTCGACGACCTCATCGCTCGGTTGATCGACGCCTATCCCGCCATCGAGCCGCGACTGGCGTCCACGGCATTCGCCGTCCAGAATCGGGTCGTCGATCGAACGTTCACCTTGGATGACGGCGTCGAGGTGGATCTGTTGCCGCCCGTGAGCGGAGGTCGAGATCGATGAAGACCGCCCTCCAGACGCTGGATCAACTGATTGAGCGGGCCCAACGAGCCGGCCCTTGCCGCGTCGCGCTGGCCGGCGCGGAGAATGAGGTCGCGCTCGGCGCGCTGGCCGAAGCAGCCCATCGGGGCGTCGCCGAGGCCGTTCTGATTGGGGACGCGTCGCGCACGCGCGAGCTTATCGCTCAACTGCCCGACAAGGGCGATGCCCTGATCGAGGGCGCCCGATTTGTTGAAGCCCAAGACCCGGACGAGGCGGCCCGAGCCGCCGTGACGGCCGTCCGCGACGGCGACGCCGAGCTGTTGATGAAGGGCGCGCTGCGCACGGATCAGCTCCTGCGGGCCGTGCTGGACCGCGACCACGGCCTGCGAACCGAGCGGCTCCTCAGCGACGTTCTCGTCCATGAGGACACGCTCTCGGGCGCAGCGCGATTGGTCGGGATCACCGACGGCGGCGTCAACGTCGCGCCCGATGTCGATGCCAAGGGCCAGATCGTCCGGAACGCCGTGGAGGTGTTCCATCGGCTCGGCTTCAGCGATCCCAAGGTCGCGCTGATGAGCGCCACGGAAGCCGTTACGGACGCCATCCCCTCCACCGTCGATGCTCGAGAACTGACCGAACGGGCCGAGGACGCGGCGTTCGGCGAATGCCAGGTCTACGGCCCCTTGGCGCTCGACAACGCGCTCTTGGCCTGGGCTGCACAAGCCAAGGGGATCGATTCGCCCGTGGCCGGCCACGCTGACGTCATGGTCGTGCCGAGCATCGAGGCGGGGAATCTGCTCGGCAAGGCGGTCAAGTACGTCGGGGGCTCCACATGCGCCCACGTCATCATGGGGGCCCGCGCCCCCGTGCTGATCCCCTCGCGCGTGGAAAGCGTCGAGGACAAGCTCTGCTCCGTGGCGCTCGGGGCGCTCATGGCAGAGGGGGATAAGGGATGAAGGTTCTGGCTCTCAATCCCGGCTCGGGCTCGACGAAGCTGGCGTTCTACGAGCACGATCGGGAGGTCTTCGCCGAGACGATCCAGCACTCGGATGAGGAGCTGGCACCATTCCGCGAGCGGCCCATTTGGGCTCAGCGTGATTTCCGTAAGCAAGCCATCCTCGACGTGCTCGCTGAGCGCGATGTCGACGTGGCGACCCTGGACGCTGTCGTGGCCCGCGGCGGCCTCTTAAAACCTCTCTCGAGCGGGACGTATCGCGTCAATGCTCGAATGCTCGAGGACTTGGAACGGGCCGAGCGCGGCGAGCACGCCTCCAACTTGGGCGCCCCGCTGGCCCACGAGATTGCTCAGAGCGCGGGCCCCGACTGTCCGGCGTTCATCGTCGACCCCGTCAGCGTCGACGAGTGGCCGCCCGTGGCGCGATTGTCGGGACTGGCCGGCCTCGACCGCGAGTGCCTCTCGCACGCGCTCAACACCAAGGCCGTCGCCAAGCGCTACGCGGCTGCCATGGGCTGTCCTTATGACGAGCTGCGCTTGATCGTGGCCCATCTCGGCAGCGGTATCTCCGTGTCGGCGCATGAGAACGGGCGCATGGTTGACGTGACCAACTCCCGCGAGGAAGGGGCCTTCTCCACAGAGCGGGCCGGCTCGATTCCCGTCATGAAGCTCGTCGATCTCTGTTATTCGGGGCGATACACGCGCGACGAGATGGAGCGGATGATCTTCCGCGAGGGCGGGCTCTATTCCTATCTGGGGACGAAGGATCTCCAAACGGCCCTCGGTCGAGCGGACGCGGGCGATGGCCAGGCTCGACTCGTTGTGGACGCCATGAGCTATCAGATCGCCAAGGCGATCGGCGCGATGGCGTCGGTGCTCGCGGGCCAGATCGACGCCGTACTGATCACGGGTGGCATGGCCCACGCCGATGCATTCGCCCGCGCCTTGACGCAGCGGATTTCGTGGATCGCATCGGTGGCGGTCTATCCGGGCGAGGATGAACTCCAGGCGCTGGCAGAAGGGGCGTTGCGCGTGCTGGACGGGACCGAGGCCGCGCAGGCGTACGCGTAGCGACCGCCCGCTTAGGGCGGATACGCCTCCCCGCGGTCCGTCGTCAAAAACGATAACGCCGAGGGACAAACGGCGCCGAGCTCGTTGCCGTTGTCGGCCCGCCGCGACGGGATCGTGTTGACGCGACCGGCGACCTTGCCGTGGAAGCGATCGTCGGAGGCCTGGTTGCCGAAGCAGCCCCAGATGTGCAGGGCCACCCCGAAGCCGTCGTTGGTCTGGATGACGTTGCGCTCCAGGGTCAGCTCGGCCGAGTCGCCCAGTTGAATGCCTCCCGCGCCGTTGCCGCTGACGGTCGAGTTGAGCAGCGTGCCGCTCGCGAACTGACCAACCTCGAGCCCCGTGCCGCCGTTGCTGGCCAGCTCGATGTCGGCCAAATCCAGCGTGGCCCCGTCGGTCGCGCCGACGCCGTCGCGGCCGTTCTCCTCCACTGTGGATCGCAGTAGCGTCGCTTTGCCTCGCTCAGTCAGTTGCATGCCGTTGACGCGGTTCTCCGCAATGACCGTGTTGTCGATCTCGGCCCAGGCGCGATTCTGGACGCGGAGGCCGTGGAAGCCGCTGCCGCTGATCCGCGCGTCCGAGATGCGCACGCCCGCGCGGTCCGTGGCGCGCACCCCATCCGCGCAACGGTCGGCGTACCAGTCGGCACAGCCGCGATCCGGATGCCCGCGAATCGTGAGGCGCTCCAGGGTCACCGTGGGGGTCTGCACATCGGGCTCCGGCGAGCGGATCCAGAACGTCGGCTCCCCGGGCTGGGCCCCCGTCACGATCGACTGCGATCGCGAGACGCCGCGCAGCGTCACCGACGTCTCCACGACGACCGAGCTCGTCCACTCGCCCTCGCCCAGACAGATGACGTCGCCCGATCGGGCATCGTCGACGATCGCTTGCAATGAGTCCATCGGCGTCGCGACCGTGGTGCACTGGGAGGCGCGTCGGTCGATCGGCATCGCCAGGTCGTCAATCCACGCCCGATCGGCCCGCTCCGAGCCCGAGTCGTCCTTGCGGTAGGCCCAACGGAACCGATGCGGGCCCGCATCGAGGAGATAGCTCGCTTGCTGCCAGCCCGTGTCGCCGGACCACTTGCCGGCCAGTTGGCCGTCGATGGAAAAGCGCAGCGCGTCGAAGCGCTCCGACGAGACACGGTGCCAGAAGCTGATGGGACCGTCGGCGGTAATGGCGTGCAGCTCCAGCCAGCTCGTCTCGCCGTGGCCGACCGCCCCGGACCGAGCGGCGAACTCCCCACCGTGGCTCGTCCGGTTGGTGACGGTCCACGGTTGGCCGCCACCGGTCACCCAAAGGCGTTTGGAAAAGTCCCCTGATTCGAAGTTGTCCACGATCGGGGCGCCCGACTGACTGGCCACGATGCCGAGTGACAACGCGATCAGGCCCACGCCCAAGAGCGCGAGCGCGGTGCGGCCACGGCGGTGGAGCGGTCGGCTGCTCATGGCAAACCATCGATCCCGTTCTCAGTCCCGTTGCATCTTAGGGGCATCGACGCTGCGCGCAAGGGCGTCCATCATGTCGATGGGCACATGACTGAGGTCACAGCTCGTCAATACATCGAGCGCGGCCTGGCGGACGATCCGAACCCGTTTGATGAGAGGATCGCGCACCTCGCGATCAATCATGACCTGCTCGTCGGCAACGCCGTCCGCTGCGGCTCGACCGTGAGGGCGACGCCGGACATCGCCACGTTCAAGAACGGCTGGTGGGACCTCAACACCAACCTTCAGGAGATGAAGAAGTGGATGGAGCTGCGTCGCTGAAGTTGATCGTCATGGAACCCGTCGAGACCGAG
>CAZMNF010000020.1:19876-21819 GCA_964567595.1 uncultured Thermotogae bacterium
AGTGGATGGAGCTGCGTCGCTGAAGTTGATCGTCATGGAACCCGTCGAGACCGAGCGAACCGGAGCAGGGTGTCTGGACCCCGGATGCCCTGCTCGACTGCTTGAGGCAGTCAGCGTCACGCCGTAAGCTCACCGATGGATCACACCCTTCAAGGAGCTGATGCTCTGATGCGATCGTTGTGGATGCTCGGTGGACTCGTGGCCCTGCTGGCCGTCGGTACGTTGATGATTGGCATGCCCGGATCGAGTGATGCGGGCGACGTCCGGCTCGCCCAAGCCGACGCCAACGCCGCGGCCCGCTTCTTCGACGCTTCCAATGTCCGAGTCAACTACGCGGACGGCGAGTGGACCCTGCGCTTGGAGACGCCCGAGCCCGTCCTCTGCTCCGTCAACTTCGGGTTGGCATCGGCTGACGTCGACGGCCTGACGGCGATGAACATGACCGCCCCAGCACAGGACCACGACATCGCGTTGCCCCTGGAAGCCGGAGAGAGATATCAGCTTGTGTTGACCGCGTTCACGACCTCGCATGAGGTCTTCCGATCGGCCACCTACGTCGTCGAGGCGTCTCGAGCCGACGACCCCGAGCGCAATCTGATCGTCGGGACCGAGGGCGGAGCCCGCGACCTCGATCCGCCGTCCGCGGAGCGCGTCCTGCGCGACGACGTGGAGATCTCCAACGTGGGCGCCTCGAATGCCACGGTCTCGTTCGCCACGACGCGCCCGACGCTGGCCAGCATCGCATTCGGGCCATCGCGCGACTACGGCCGCAGCGTCCGCGGCCCGGAGACGAGCCCCTTCACCGGCCATCGGGTCGACCTGCTCGCCTTGGAGTCGAACACCGACTACCACGCCCAGGCCGTGCTCATCGACGAGCGGGCCAACGTCTTCCGGACATCGGACATGACGTTCGCCACGAGCGAAGCCTCCGGCACGGCCGATGAGGCGGTCGGCGAGAACGTGGCGCTGTTGAGCAAGGGCGCGTCGATTCACGACGTGAGCAGCAACTGGCAAGAGAGCGGTCTGGACGGCTCCTTCGGGGCCAACAACGCCATCGACGGCGACCCCTCAACCGAGTGGTCCTCCGACGGCGACGGCGACGACGCCTGGGTCGAGATCCAACTGGACGACAAACACGAGGTCGTCGGCGTCGGCTTCTGGACGCGGACGATGACCTCCAGCGCCCAGATTTTCCAATTCCGCGTCCTGACCGACGCTGGAACCGAACTGGGCACGTTCGAACTGCCCGACGCCAAGGACCTGTACCAGTTTGAGATCCCGTCCACGACCACGGACATGTTGCGGTTTGAGGTGGCCGACAGCTCCGGCGGCAACACCGGCGCCCGTTCGATCGAGATCTATCGGGCGCCCGAAGAGACTGCAGAGACGGTTGCCGCGGACGTCATTGACGTGGAAGCCCGCGGCGAGCCGGGCGACTATCGCTTCTCCGTGACCGTGGAAAGCCCCGACACCGGCTGCGATCAGTACGCCGACTGGTGGGAGGTTCTTTCGACCGACGGCGAGCTGCTCCATCGGCGCATATTGGCCCACAGCCACGTCAACGAACAGCCGTTCACCCGCTCCGGCGGTCCGGTCGACATCGACGCCGACGAGACCGTCATCGTTCGGGCCCACATGAACACCACGGGCTACGGCGGCCAAGCCATGCGGGGCAGCGTCGAGGAGGGCTTCAGCCCGGTCGAGCTGCCCGTCGACTTCGCCGCGGACGTGGAGGATCAGGAGCCACAGCCCACAGGGTGCGCGTTCTAGCTGGAATGACACGCCCCGAATCCTTCAAATAGAGCAGCGCGAGCGCCAACGAGTAGGTATCGGCGTCGCACACTTTGCGCAAGTTCGCCGATCCAACGACAGAACGAGCGTCCCCTCGGTGATCGCCAACGCCAGCGTGACGGCGCTCCGACGCTCCGGACTCGAGCCGCGGG
>CAZMNF010000020.1:21919-32701 GCA_964567595.1 uncultured Thermotogae bacterium
GCCAACTCAATCTTATGATGCTAATTCTTAGCTCATGAAGGGGGTATGCGGAGTTTGCAGTGAAATCTTGCGCCTGATATGATGAATATCATATACATAAAGAAGTGTATCCGTAGAATATCTATTACGAAACTCGACGATACACTTCGAAGGAGGGGTCCGGACTTGCCAGAACTCAGCATCGGCGAATACCAACTCGTCTACAACATCATCTCATTCACGCTCGCCGCAATGCTAGGCAGCCTGCTGTTCTTCGTCCTACGTCGCAACGACGTGGCACCGCCCTATCGCATCTCGCTGATCATTTCGGCCGTCGTCGTCACCATCGCCGCCTATCACTACGCCCGCATCTTCATCAGTTGGGGCGATGCCTTTGCGCTGGCCGAAGGCGTCTACGTGCCCACCTCACAAGGCTTCAACGACGCCTATCGGTACGTCGATTGGCTGCTGACGGTGCCGTTGCTCATGGCGGAGCTCGTGTTGGTGCTGCGCCTGCCCCGCGGCGAGGGACGGTCGCTGCTGACCAAGCTCGTCGTGGCCGCGGCGCTCATGATCGGGCTCGGCTGGCCAGGCGAGGCCAGTACCCAATTCGGCATCCAGTTGCTCTTCTGGGTCTTGTCGATGATCCCGTTCCTCTACATCATCTACGTGCTCTTCACCGAGCTGACCCGGGCGATCCAGCGCCAGCCGGAGGGCGCCCAGAGGTTCGTCCGGCTCGCGCGCAACCTCACGGTCGTCGTGTGGCTCTTCTACCCCATCGCCTATCTCTTCCCCTTGGTGGGGCTTGAGGGCAGCACGGCGGAAGTGGGCCGCCAGGTCGGCTACAGCATCGCCGACGTCACCGCCAAGTGCGCCTTTGGCGTGCTCATCTACTTCATCGCCAGCGCCAAGTCGCAGGCCGAGGGATGGTTCGAGGAACGCAGCGCCAAGATCAGTTGGTGAGCGCTCTGGGTCGGGCGGGGCTTCCCCGCCCGACCCGCTCTCGCCCCCTGGTGGCAAACGGAGACGAACGGAGGTGCCCCATGCGACGCACGCTGATGCGACTCGTGCCGCTGCTGATGATCGCGACCGCCCTGGTCGGCGGCGCCACAACCGGAAGCGCGCAAATCTGGCCGGACGTGCGGCTGATCCACGGCGCGTCAGACGTCGGGGCCGTGGACGTCTACGTCAACGGCTTGCGCATTTTGAACGACATGGAATTCAGCGGCCATACGGACTACCTGAGTGCGCCGCCGGGCACGCAGAACGTTGAGGTCTTTGCCGACGGGGGCGAAGAGCCGCTGTTGACCGATCAGTTCGTGATTGAGGGCCAGCAGCGCTACACCGTGGCGTTCCACCGCGATGCCGCGTCCGAGCTGGCCATGAGCGTCTGGACGGACGAGGTGGGGCGACGGCCGGAGGACCGGTCACGGCTCCGCGTGCTCCATTTGGCTCCAACCCCCGAGCAGATCTCCATCGCCCGGCCGGACGGCCCGGCCCCCTTTGACAGCGTGACTCACAACGAGGCCACGGGCTACACCTCGGTTCCGTCGGGCCCCCTGACGCTCCGGGTGCGCAACCCAGCCTCCGACGAGACGCTCGCGGAGACCGAGCGGACGCTGCCCGGCGAGTCGGCCGCCAGCCTGGCGCTGATTCCCGATCCGACGGACGCGACCCTGGACGCCCTCTGGCTCCACGACGCCGGCCCATGGACCACGACTGACTGACCCGAGATATTCCATCGGCTCCCCCCGGCCGATGCGGGGCGGGGCGCAAGCTCCGCCCCCTCCTCCCCTCTCCACCCGTCACGCTTCCTCATGGCCCCCGCCCCTCAGCGGGGGCCATGATCCTCGTCATTTGTCGGAGTTCATGATCTCAATATGATGAAAGAGGATGAGGCCAATCTTCATTCGCCTTGGGGAGGGAAGCCGGGATGATCTTCACCAAACGAGCCGACTACGGGCTGCGCGCCGCCTTGGAGCTAGCGGCCAGCTACGGCCGCGACTCGCTGTCGGCGCACCAGATTGCGGAACACAGCAACCTGCCCGAGCCGTTTGTCAAGAAGTTGCTCCAGGACTTGTCGGCCGCGGGCATCGCCCAGTCGCACCGTGGGCGGTCGGGCGGCTACTCGCTCGCGGACGCGCCCGAGCGGGTCGGGCTGGTCGACGTGCTGAGCGCGTTCGAGGAGCTCGCGCCGGTGCGCTGTTTGGCCGTCCATGACGACGAGGAGGGGGCCGCCTGCGCGTTGGAGGCCCACGCGACCGACTGCCCCACCCGCGCGGTGTGGGAGCTGATCGACCGTCGGGTCCGCTCGGCGCTCGACGCGCTGACGCTGGCCGATTTGCTTGGCGTCCTCGACGGCCAAGCGCTGAAGCTGGATGTGGTTGTCCATGGCTAGCATGGTCCAGCCGACGGGCACCGCCGCTCGCACGCTGGCGCTCATGGGACCTCCCAACGTCGGCAAGAGCGCTGTGTTCGCCCAAATGACGGGCCGATACGCGGTCTGCTCCAACTATCCGGGCACGACCGTCGAGCTGTTCTGTGGCCTGGCCCATCGCGAGGATGGCGATTGGTCCGTCGTCGACTCGCCCGGCGTCGTCGACCTGACCTCCTCCCGAGAGGACGAGCAGGTCAGCCGCGACGTGGCGTTGTTCGGCCACGCGGACGTCGTCGTCCAGGTCGCCGACGCCAAGAACCTCGAACGCGATCTGGTCCTGACGGCCCAACTCGCCGAGCTCGGGGCGCCGGTCGTGCTGGATCTGAACATGGCCGATGAGCGTCGCTCGCTCGGGCTCTGGCCCGCGAGCGAGGAGCTAGGCGCTCAATTGGGCATCCCCGTCGTGGAGACGGTCGCGCCGCGCGGCGAGGGCATGGGCACCTTGGACGCGGCGATCGCCGAGGCACGCGTGCCGGAGCTGACGGTCGACTACGGCCCCGCCATTGAACGGGTCATCGAACGGCTCGAGGCCGAGCTGGACCCAGTGATGGATGCCGGCGACGGCGCCGAGGCCGCCGAGCTCGGGGCGGCTTCGGCGCCCGCCGACGGCTGCCACGGCGGCGGCTGTGGGTTGGCCACGGGCTGCCGCGGCCCGATCAGCGCCGCGCCGCGCGGGGTCGCCGCGCTGTTGCTGTCGCTCGCCGCGGAGGACGCTGGGGCATTGCTAAGCCGCATGGAGCTCTCGCCCGAGCGCCGCGACCGGGTGGATCGCATCCTGGCCGCCACCCGTCAGGCGATGCCGCACCTCGCTTACGACATGGCCCTCGCCCGCCGGCGCGCGGTGGAGACGCTCTTGGCCTCGCTGGCGGCCTCGGACGAGGCGGCCGCCGATGCCGCCCCGCCGAGCGCACGCCCGACCGGACCGCCCCCCTGGACGGATCGACTGGCCCGTTGGACCGTCCATCCCGTCGGCGGCGTGCTGATCCTGTTGGCGGTCCTCTACCTCGTGTATCAGTTTGTGGGCGTCCTCGGCGCCCAGGTGCTCGTGGAATGGTTTGAGGGGACGCTCTTCGGCGACCACATCAACCCGGCGATCGCGGCGCTGTTCGAGCAGTACGTGCCCGTGCCGTTGTTGCGGGAGCTGTTCGTCGGCGAGTTCGGCATCATCACCATGGCGATCACCTACTCCGTGGCGCTGATCCTGCCCATCGTGACGACGTTCTTCCTCGCGTTCGGGGTTCTGGAGGATTCAGGCTATTTTGCCAGACTGGCTGTCATGGCCCACCGCACGTTCCGCAAGATGGGCCTGAGCGGCCAGGCCGTGCTGCCCATGATCCTCGGGCTCGGCTGCGACACCATGGCGACGGTGACAACCCGGACGCTCGAGACCGGGCGCGAGCGGGTCATCGCGACGCTGTTGCTGGCCTTGGCCGTGCCCTGCTCGGCCCAGATGGCCGTGTTGCTGGCCATGGGCGCGGCGATCTCGCCCTGGGTGCTCGTCGGCGTCCTCGGCATCGCCGGCGCAGAAATCTTACTCGTGGGCCGATTGGCGGCGAAGGTTCTGCCTGGCGAGTCGGCGCCGTTCGTGCTGGAGCTGCCGCCGCTGCGCCGCCCCCAAGCGCGCAACATCCTCGCCAAGACCCGTCTCCGACTGCAGTGGTACGTAACGGAAGTGATTCCGCTGTTCGTGATCGGCACGCTCGTGCTGTTCGGGCTGGACAAGGCCGGAATCTTGGCGTTCTTGCAGGACGCCTTGCGCCCGATCGTCGTCGGCCTGCTGGATCTGCCCGCCGACGCGGCCCGGGCGTTCATCATGGGCTTTTTCCGCCGCGATTACGGGGCGGCCGGCCTGTTTGAGCTCCAACAAGCGGGCGGGCTGACCGGGATCCAAGTCCTGGTCAGCCTCACGGTCATCACGCTGTTTGTGCCCTGCATTGCCAATTTGCTCGTGATCATCAAGGAACGCGGCTGGCGCATTGCCACCGGCATCGTGGTCTTCGTCATCCCCTACGCGGTGCTGACGGGCACGCTGCTCAACTGGATCGTCCGTGCCTTCGGAGGAGGATCGTAAATGACGACCACCGTGATCTGTCCCCTGTGCCGCAGCACGCTGGACCCGGACGCGCAGGCCCGGGCCTGCCGGCACTGTCCCCTGCATCATTTGACGGAAGGATGCGCGCTCCGGATGATCCGCTGTTCCGTGTGCGGCTACCACAGCTTCGCCACCGAAGTCGAGGAGATCGCGGACGGTGCAGAGACTACCGACGCGGAGCAACGGGAACGTATCCCCGATACGGCCCCCGCCTCGCCCGCCCCGACGGCCGCGACCGCGGTCGAGCGCCGGCTTGACGAGCTTCCGAGCGCCGGCAACGCGGTCGTGACCGGGTTCAACGGCCTGAGCGAGCGGGCCACCCGGCGGCTGATGGCCTACGGGCTGGTTCCCGGCGCCCGCGTCACGCTGCTGCAACGCCGGCCGGCCTACATCCTGCGCGTGGGTCAGTCCGAGCTGGCGCTGGAGGCGGAAATCGCCGCCTCGGTCCACGTTGAGGCGTTGCCCGGAGGCGATCGTCGATGAGGCCTTCCCCATCACTGACTTGCCGACGCTGACCCGCTCCATTGCTGACAGCTAGCTCGAGCTGCTCGGCAACGCGGGGAACTCCCCATCCCCGGATCGAGGCGCTGCGGGCGATCCAGCGGAACCACCGTCGCCTCGACGCCCGCTCTACGCGCTGGAGACCGATCGCGACAAGGTCGTCGCGGGCGACGGATGGGAGGACAGCCGGGAAGCCGCGGATCGCGCCATGCTATGTGCTCGGTCCGCGCCGGGGCTTAGGCGCTGCGCTCCGACGCGGCGGAGGCGCGCTCGAGCGGCATGCCGTCCAGGGCCGCGCGAAAGGCGCGGCCGTAGGGCTTGGTGACGATGCGCTCGTCCAGGACGTGTAACTCGCCGGCGTCGTCGTGGCGCCGAATGAGCCGGCCGGCTCCCTGGCGAAAGCGGAGCACCGCGCGGGGCAGCAGATAGTCGCGGAACGCGTGGCCGCCTTCGGCCTCGATGGCGGCCACGCGGGCCTGTTCGATGGGATGGGAGGGTGCCTCGAAGGGCAGCCGCACGATCGTTACCGTCCGCAAGCCGGGACAGTCGAAGCCGGACCAGAACGACTCCAACCCGAAAAGTGCCGCGTGTTCGGCCTCACGGAACTGGCGCACGAGCTCGTCGCGGCCCAACTCGTCCTGACACAACAGCCGACACGACGCGGGGAGCCGATCGCGCAGACGCTCCGCGCACGCCTCCAGGTCGCGCCGCGCCGTGAACAGCACCAGATGATGGCCGTACGCTTCGACAATGGCGCGCAGTTCCTCGGCGAGCTGCCGTTGGTACGCCTCCGTGCGCTGCCCGCGTCCTGGCGGGGCCAGCTCGTGCACAACAGCCCGCGACTGCGAGGGATCGAAGACGGGCGGCAGCGCCGCGGCTTTTCCGGAAAAGCCCGTCATGCGCCGAATCAAATCCAGACCGTCGTCGCTGCCGTCCATGAGCGTCGCCGACGTCAACAGCGTCGCCTCGTGGCGAATGTAGAGGTGCTCGGCCAGCCACTCGCCCGGATACAACGGCGTCCGCTGCAGCGTCGGGTTGGATTCGGTCTCCAGCCAGGCGACGTGATCGGGGTCCGTCTCGGTGGCCTGGTCCAACGTCCGCGCGTGCTGGCGGAACTCCTGGATGAGCGTCTTGAGCGCGAGCGCCCGCTGGGCGTCCGGGCCGGGATCGACGAGGACGTCCAACTGTCGATCGAGCAAGTTCTCCTCGCGCGCCGCGTCCAGCGCCACGTCAGCGGCCTCCTCGCAGCAGCGCGCCAACCGGGCAAGGCTCTCCGCAAAGCGTGGGCTCTGGGCCTCGTCCAACAGCACGGTCGAGCCGTCCCGTTCGGCCTCGGCGGCGATCCATTCCCAGGCCTCGCGGATCTGGCGCTTCAGCCCGTCGACGTCCTGGACGACGTTGGGGGCCCCCGCTAAAAGCCCTTCGTGGCGCGTGCCCTCTGAGCGGGCCAAGCTCGAGAGTTGGCGCTGCAGGCCGGCCGTGCTGACGCGGTTGGCTAGCACGTTCATCGCCGCCTCGCCGAGCGCGTGCGCCTCGTCGATCACCAGCAGCTCCGCCGGGGGCAACAACGACGTGACCAGGCCGTACAGCAGTAAATGGTGGTTGCACACGATCACCTGGGCCTCGTCCCAGCGGGCGCGATGCTCGAAGTAGAAGCAGTCCTCGTAGAAGCGGCACTGCGCCTTGATGCAGTCGTCGGGGCTGGCCTGGATTGAGCGCCAAGCCTTGCCGGCTTCCGTCGTGCCCAGCTGCGGCGCGAGGCGACTGAGGGCCTCGTCGCGCTCGCCCGTGTCGGTGGATTGGGCCCAAGTCTCCAGGGCCTCAACGGCCTTGGGCTCCAAGGGCAAGCTCTGCATGCGCTCGGCCAGCTTCAGCTTGCAGGCGAAGTTGCCGTACCCCTTTGCCAGGGCCCAGTCCGTGGGCAGAACGCGATGGAGCGCGGGAAGATCTTTGTGGATGAGCTGGTTCTGCAGCGCGATGGAGCGCGTCGCCACGATGACCCGCTTGCCCGAGCGGATCGCCGGAATGAGATACCCGAACGATTTGCCACTGCCGGTTGGGGCTTCAATGGCGACGTCCCGATGGCGCTCGATGGCGCTGGCCCACAGCTTGACGAACTCCTCTTGCGTGGGGCGGCGCTCGAAACCATCCAGGCTCGACTCAAGGTCGCCGAGCGTCGCCTGGGCGCGGTCGTGGAGGTCGGCCATCACGGGCCATCATAGCACCCCGACGACCTCCCTTGCAGGGCCGCCGTCGATCCGCCTCGTAAGGGCGCTTACGGCCGTGAGCAACGCGATTCCCTAGAATAGGCCACGCTACGCGAACCGATCCAGCCAGAGTTCGATCCGTTGAAGGAGGGAATCGCCCATGATCAAGCCGCAGCAGCCGACGCCCGAGATGACGGTCCAGACCCTCGATGGCGCGACGTGGACGCTGTCGGAGCAGACCCCGGAGAACTTTTCGCTCATCGTCGTCTATCGCGGGCTCCATTGCCCCGTCTGTCGGGGATACCTGCGTGACATCGACCGCCACGTCGGCGAGCTCGCCGAGCGCAGCGTCGACGCCATTGCCGTCAGCAGCGACCCAGCGGACCGAGCGCTCGAGACCCAACAGAAGTGGGAACTCTCCCATCTGCAGCTCGGCTACGGGCTGGATCTTGACACCGCCCGCGAGTGGGGCCTGTTCATCTCCAGCGGCAAAGGGGAGAGCGGCGGCGTCGCGGAACCCGATCGCTTCCCCGAGCCGGGGCTGTTCCTGGTCAAGCCGGACGGGACGCTCTACATGGGCGTCTGGAACACGATGCCCTTCGCCCGGCCGCAGATCAAGGACGTCCTAATGGGCCTCGACTTCGTGCTGGAGCACGACTACCCGGCCCGCGGCGAGGCCTAACGGGCACCGCGTCCACGGACATTTGAAGAGTTGACGACGCCGGCCTGGGCAGAAACCGGGCGAGGACCTGTCAGGGACCGTCCGAGGCCGGCGTCCATTCGATCAGCGCCGCGGCGACCCACGTGGGACGCGGCGTCTCGTAGAGCTCGCTGGCGTCGGTGTAGGTCAGATCCAAGACCCGGCCCGTCATGGGCCCGCGCAGATACCGAAAGACTTGGCCCGCGTCGCGGGCGTCGCTCTTGGCGTCGACGCAGTGCGCATTGTAGCCCCAATAGTCCCCGGCGGAGAGAATTTCGATGCCCTCGTTGATGCGTCGCTCTGCGTGGGCGAGGCCTTCGTCATCGGGCGGGAATGACTCCTCTGGTGCGTCACCGTAGCCGATCCCGTGATGGAACGGATCGGCTGTGGAGACGATGACGGCATCCTCCGCGATCTCTTGGAGTTCCGCGATGCCCGGCAGCGTGTCCGGCCGCCCGCCGGCCAGATACGGGTAGCGCTCGATCACCTCGGGGCCCTCAATGCCGCGTCGCCGCGTCTCGGCGTCCCAGAGGTGCCGGAAGCTCATGAGCGCGTGGTCCTGTTTCCACTGATCCGACCCGGGCCGACCGGGGCCGTAGATGCCGCGCCACGGCTCCGCGTCCAGCTCGACGCCGCCTCGGGCCACCCGGTGGCGCGCCTCGTCCATCTCCTCGGTCAGCGCGTGCAGGACGCTGACCACCAGAACCCGATCCGCGCCGCTGTCCAGACAGGCGTGGACGACGGCTGCGATCTGGTGGCCGCAGTCGGCCACGCCGGCGTGCGGGAAGACGAGCACGCCGCCGCGCTCCAACGTTGCCGACAGATCCCACTCACGCCCCCGCTCCAGAAGTTGCGACGTGCCGGCCTCGCCGAGCGCCTCGTGCTCGGCCCGATACAACGTCTGAATCTTTTGCCTGAGACGGTCGCGATCCATGATCAGCATGCCTCGCTCTCGGCGTCGCCGATGTGGCGATCGCTCCTCAAACTTGGGGTGCGGGCCAGCCTAAGCGGCCGGCACCGACGGCATCAAGTCGCCCAAGGTTCGGAGTGATTGGAAGGACCAGGCGAACGATGCGGCGATCAGCCCTCGAGGGGCTTCAATTCCGAACCGCGCTCGCGGACCTTGGCGGATTGCTCGTCCAGGGCGACGAGATAGCGTCCGTCGTCGTCCACTCGGACGATCCGCCCGGGGCCGGAATGGGTCTGCACGCGCTCGTCAACGGCAAAGCGTTTCGGTGATGGGGTTGGCTTCCCATTGCGGCGCGACGTTGACGACGGGGCTGCCCCGAACTCGGTCCAACCCAAATCCAGCTCCTTGTTGAGATCCTCCGGCAGCACCAGACGCTCGATCGCGCGCGTCATGGCCACGTACGCCACGTTGGCCTCCTCGTCCACGCGCCGCTCGGCCTCGTGCTTGATCGCCCGGTTGAGCCCGCTGGCGATGTCCTCGTGCAGCACCACCTGGCCGTACTCCTCGCCCTTGGCGGCATGGACCGTGGCGAGGACGATGGCGCCGTTGCCCCGTTGTTGGGGACTCGCCTTGGTGAACTCGCTCAAGCCCGACACGAGCGTCGGCATCTTCCGATGGTAGCGCTCCACGACCTTGGCCAGCTCGCGCAGTTGGTAATCCTCCATCGCCTCGGCGTAGTCCTTCATCTGTTGGAAGTCGGCGAAGGATCGAATCAGCGGATCGCGGATGGAGGCCCGCTGGCCGTCGTAGAGCCAGTAGACATCGAGCGCCCGATTGAGCAGCGGCCCGATGCTGCGCTCAAAGACGCACGAGGCGCCCCGCTCGTGCAGCCCGACCGCCGTGTTGAACAGCCCCAGGTTGGTGCGCGCCAGGATCGCCGGATCGCGGCCGCGCAACCCGCGGGAGGAGCCCTCGTGGGTCCCGACCGACGATGAGCGCTCGGGGTTGCCGCGGATCTTGAAATGGGGCTCGCCCTTGGCCTCCCGAATGAACGCGCTGGCCAGCCGAGCGACGGAATCCCCGAAGCGGAAGCTGAGCGAGAGCTCACACTCGGTCTCGGCGTCGAGCCGCTTCATGGCGTCGACGGCGTAGCGGAACCCGTAGATCTGCTGGTGCGAGTCGCCGACGAGATAGATCCTCCGACCACACTGACGCAATGCGTCGAGCATGACTTGTGAAAGATCTTGGCCCTCGTCGACGAGCACGACGTCGTAACGCCCCAGCGTGCGCACCAACCGACCCGTCGTGTGGGCCAGCTTGAGGTAGAAGTCGTGCGGGCAGGGCGTGCGGCCGTGGTGCCAGTCGGTCGCCAGCGTTCGGGCGACGTCGACGATCCGCTCGGCGTAGGCCGCGACGTCCTGGCGCTGATCCTCCGATAGGTAATGCTCGCCGAAGGGCTCCACGGCGTCCTCCAGCTTCGGGTGGGCGGAGTTGAGAAAGTAGGTCAGGAACTCGGTCGTCAGCCCGGCCATCACCTGTTGGCGGCCCCCCATGTCGCCGAACGCCGGCAGCAGATCGAACGTCGACAGCCCGCCGCCCCGGGCCAACTGCCACTTGAACCCGCGCGCGACGCTCTTCATCGCCAACGAGTGGACCGTCCGGACGTCGACGTGGTCGGGGAACGTCGCGCGAGCTTCCTGCTGAGCCCGGCGGTTGAAGACGACGTAGAGGACCTTCTGATGTCGGAAGCGCTCGGCTAGCAGGCGAAGTGTCGTCGTCTTGCCCGTGCCGGCCCGCGCGTTGATGCGCACGACGCGGCCGCTGGCCTCGAGAATGGCCTGCTGCTGGTCGGTCGGTGCGAGCTGTTCGCTGTTGATTGAGGCCATGGGGCACCGCAAGCGATCGGATGTGCTGGACGGGCGTCATTGTGGCGCATCGATGAAGCCGGGACAAGGC
>CAZMNF010000021.1:0-32540 GCA_964567595.1 uncultured Thermotogae bacterium
AGTCGACTGGTGACGCGGAATGACGCGTCAGTCCAGCCCCTGGGCCTTCTGGAGCCGGCCGGAGTAGTCCACGTAGACGGCCTGCCAGTCGGTGTACTCGTCGATGGCGGACTCGCCCGCTTCGCGGCCGCCGTTGCCCGTGCTCTTGACGCCGCCGAAGGGCAGATGGACTTCCGAGCCGATGGTGCCGGAGTTGACGTAGGTGATGCCGGCCTCGATGTCCTCCAGGAACCGATGGGCCTGGAAGACGCTGTTCGTGTAGACCGAGGCCGAGAGGCCGTAGTCCGGGTCGTTGGCCAGCGCCATCGCCTCGTCGTAGTCGCGGGCCTTCGTGACCGCCAGCACGGGGCCGAAGATCTCCTCCTGGAAGATGCGCATGTCGGGACTGACGTCGGTGAAGATCGTCGGCCGATAGAACGTGCCCTTGGCGAGGTCCCCGTCCTCGGCGATCTCGCCGCCCGTGAGGAGATTCGCGCCCTCCTTGACGCCCAACTGGACGTAGTCGTGGATCCGCTTCAATTGCTGCCGATTGACGACGGGGCCGACGTCGGTCGACTCCTCAAGCCCGTCGCCGAGCGTCAGGCTCTCGGCCTGTTGGACGAGCTTGTCGACGAGCTCGTCGTAGACGTCCTCGTGGGCGATGAGCCGCGAGCAGGCGGTGCAGCGCTGGCCCGTCGTGCCGAACGCGCTCCAGGCGATCCCCTCGACGGCCAGATCGACGTCCGCGTCCTCGAGCGCGACGACGGGGTTCTTGCCGCCCATCTCCAGGTGGACTTTGTTGAGCTTCGACGCGGCCACTTGATAGATCTGGCGGCCCACGTCGACCGAGCCGGTGAACGAGACCATGTCGATGTCGGGATGCTGCACCAGCGGCGCGCCGGCGTCCTCGCCGTAGCCGGTCACGAGGTTGAGCACGCCGTCGGGGAGCCCCGCTTCCTCGAAGAGTTTGCTGAACTCCACGGCGACCCGAGGGCTGTCCTCGGAGGGCTTCCAGACGGCGGTATTGCCGGCCACCAGCGCGGGGAAGAGCTTCCAGCTGGGCACGGCGATGGGGAAGTTCCAGGGCGTAACCATGGCGATGCGGCCGATGGGGCGCCGTTTCGCGTAGTTGAACTTGTTGGGCAGCTCGGAGGTCGTCGTGTAGCCGTGCAGGCGTCGCCCCTCGGCAGCCAAGTAATACCCCATGTCGATCGCTTCCTGGACGTCGCCCCAGGTCTCATTGTAGACCTTGCCCATCTCGCGGGTCATGAGCTGGGCCAGCTCCTCCTGGCGCTCGTCCAGCAGGCGGGCCACCCTAAACAGAATGTCGCCGCGCTCCGGCGCGGGCATCTTGCGCCACGTCGGGAACGCTTGGTCGGCGGCCTCCACGGCCGCGTCGACGTCGTCTTGGGTGGATTTGGGGAAGTGCCCGAGGCTGTCGTCGTTGTTGGCCGGGCTGATCGACTCGAACGTCTCCGCGCCCTGCGCGTCGACCCACTTGCCGTTGATCCAGTTCCGATAGCTCACGCTACCCGTCCCCCTTTGCTGAAAATCGAGCGGTTGCGCGGTCGGATTATAGGCGCAAGGGAGTCAGCCGATCAACGCCGACAACTCGGTTGACATGCCGACAACGAGCGTCTATAATCCCCACAACTCACATCCGTTGCCGACACATGAGCGATCCATGCGTTCATTCGACATCGATCACCGCCGACCGTCGCCGCTCGCACGACGATCCCGCTTCACCTGCGTACCGCGCCCCGGCGCGACGCTCGTGATCCCGTCGTTCCATCGGAGGATGAGGTGATCCCCCATGGCCAATCCTCTCCGCCGGCGTGGGCACGATCAGCCGAGCAGCTATGAGGAGCGCTTTACCACCAGCCGAGCGGCGCGCGGCATCAGCCGGCGTCGGCTTTTCTCCCGTGTCGGCTGGGGCGCGTTCCTGCTCAGCATAGGCGGCTTCGTCTCCAGCGTCGGCGCCTACGTCCTGCCCAAGCTCAACTTCGAGCCCTCCACGGTGTTCAGCATCGGCCGACCCGACGAATACGAGATCGGCGACATGCAGCTATTGGACGCCCAAGGCGTCTTCGTCTTCCGCACCGAGCAAGGCTTCCAAGTTGTCTCGAACGTCTGCACGCACCTGGGTTGCGCCTACAAACCCTACGGCCCGCCCAACGAACAGTACCCCACGGTGCACGCCAACTGCCCGTGCCACGGCAGCCTCTTCGCCCGCGACGGGCGCGTGCTCGGGGGCCCGGCGCCGCGGCCGGTGCCGTTCTATCACATGCAGATGACCCCCGACGGGCGGATCGAAGTGGACAAGGCCACCTTCAACCCGAGCGAGGACCTCGCGGCCGCCTCGGGCGAGGGGATCGGGCACAACCTCTACCTCGATCCCGACCGCGGCGAGCTGATCGAGGGCCCTTACCCCGACGGGAGCGACTGCCGGGCCTGTCAAGGGTGATCCCATGAATCGACTCCTCTACGGCGCCATCGACAAGCTGGTGTATCACTTGCAGCGGCTGCGCCGCAGCGCGCTCTGGATCGCGATCTTCCGCCGCGAGCGCCTCCCGCAGACCGAGGCGGATTATCTCGCCATGAACCGGCGCAACTTCTTCGTCCACGTGCTGCCGGCCTCCATCAACGTCAAGTCCTTGCGCCTCACCTACAACTGGTTCTGGATGGGCGTGGTCTCGTACTGGCTGTTCGTGTTGCTCGTCATCTCCGGCATCTATCTCATGTTCTACTACGTGCCGTCGGTGGAGCGGGCGTTCGACAGCGTCGTCTATCTCGTCAATTCCGTGCCCATTGGCGGGTTCATGCGCAACTTCCACAAGTGGGCCGGCGAGCTGATGGTCCTGGCCGTCTTTTTCCACATGCTCGTGGTCTTCTACAAAGGGGCGTATCAGAAGCCGCGTGAGTTCAACTGGATTGTCGGCGTTCTGTTGTTGTTGCTCACCATTCTGTTTGCGTTCTCCGGCTACATTCTCCCGTGGGACCAGTTGGGCTACTACGCCGCCAAGATCGCCTGCAACATCGCCCAGAACACGCCCTTCCTCGGCGACCAGATCCGCGAGGGGCTCTTGGGCGTCAGCGACTGCAACAACCTGAACCAGTTTTCGCTGTTGCGCTGGTACGTCATCCACGTGTTCGTGCTGCCCGTGTTTATGGTCCTGCTGATCTCCTTCCACTTCTGGCGCATTCGGAAGGACGAGTACACCGTCCCCCCCGAGGAGGACGAGTAGTTGATGACGCCGAACGTCGGGCGACGGGTGCGGCGCGAACGAGCCTCCTGGTCCCCCGTTGGCGACGGGGGCGGTGATCGATAGATGGCCGTTGTCGGCGCCTTAAAAACGTTTAAGGGGGGGCACTACTTCGGGCGCTTCGAAGGGACCCCCGTCACGCCCTTCGAGGACGCTCCGCTTCCCGAGCGCGTCACCGTGCCGCTGCGGCAGGGGTTTCGCGACGAGGCGGCCTCCCAGGTGGGCGAGGGGGACGCGGTCCGGACGGGCCAGATCATCGGGCGCTCGGACGAGCTGATCTGTTCGCCCGTGCACGCGCCCGTTTCGGGCACGGTCGTCAGCGTCGACGAGGGGCCGCACCCCGTGGACGGGGCGACGACGACGCTCGTGGCGATCGAGTCCGACGGCCTCGACGAGTGGCAGTTGTTGGAGCTGCCGGAAGGGAATCACGAAAAGTGGGGCGAGGAGCTCGGCCGCGTGCTCTACGAGTCGGGCGTGACCGCGCTCGGGCAGGCCGGATTCCCGACGGAATTCCAGTCCGCGCTCGTGGCCCCCGACGCGATCGACACGATCGTGATCAACGCGGTTGAGACCGAGCCCTATCTGGAAAGCGCCAACGCGCTGCTTTACGAGGAGTTCGACAAGTTCGTCAACGGGTTGCGCATCCTGCGCAACGCCATCGGCAACGTGGAGGTCCACATCGGCTTGGGCCACGACCGAGGGCGGCTCTTCGAGGAGCTCGTCCATCGCCTGGACGACTACGACTGGATCTATCTCCACCCGCTGTTGCCCAAGTATCCCCAAGGTCACGACGACGTGCTCGTCAAAACGATCCTCGATCGCGAGGTGCCCGCTGGCGACCTGGCGACCTCCATCGGGGTCCTCGTCAGCGATGCCCACCAGGCCGTTGCGGCCTACGACGCGGTTCTGGAGGGCAAGCCTTATGTGGAACGGGCCCTGACGATCGGCGGCTCGGCGTTCGGCCGCCCCGCGAACGCGCGCGTCCGAGTGGGGACGCCCGTCTCGGAGCTGCTCGGCCCCTACGAGCACGCGCCACCCGCCCGATTGATCTTGGGCGGACCGATGCGGGGCCGCTCGGTGAGCGAGGCCGACGCGCCCGTCACTCGCGACGCCGGGGCGCTCGTGGGCCTGCAGGAGCCGAAGCGTCGGCTGTTCGGCGGACTGCGCCCGCTGTCGCGCGCCGACAGCTACACCAACGTCGCCGCGCCGCTGCTCGACGGCGCCAAACGGGCGACGGCCGGGCTGAACGGGCAACCGCGCCCCTGCGTGAGCTGCGGGGACTGCGTCGACGTCTGCCCGCAGAACCTCTTTCCCATTCGCCTGGCCCAGGCCGCCGAGCGGGGCGAGCTCATGACCGCCCGCGACCTCGGCTTGGATGCCTGCATCGAGTGCGGCCTGTGCAGCTACGTCTGTCCCTCCAAGATTCCCCTGCTCGAACAGATCCGCCTCGGCCGTCAGATGGCCCGTGAGGAGGAACTGGCGACATGAACCGCGAGCGTCAGCGCTTGGGCCCCGCGGACGTCGTGGCCGCGACGTGGCGCTCCGTGCTCTACGGGGGCAGCGACCGCCACGTCACCGGCCCGCCCTACATCCGGGATGCGGGCAACGTGCAGCGCCTGTTCAACCCGCCAACAGTGGCGGCAACGCTGTTGTTAGTCGCTTCGATCTACCTCTTCGGCCTGAAGGCGCTCGCGATCGGGGCCGTTGCCCTGGCCGTCGGGGGCGGGACGTCGCTCGCGATCGCGATGGTCCGCGGCCGCGAGCTGAGCGAGGGCACGGTCCTCATGCTCCTGGTCTACGCGCTGCTGCTGCCCCCCGGCGCGCCGCTATGGCTGGTCGCCGTGGGCGCGGTCGTGGTCGGCCTGGCCCGCGAGGGGCTGGGCGGCCTCGGCTGGACCATCTTCCATCCGGCGCTGGTCGGCAAGGCCATCCTCTTGGCGATTTTCCCCGGCATCATGGGGACGAGCTGGCTGGAGCCGGTCCGCGGCGCGGCCGGCGGGTTCGCCCAATGGACGTCGGCGACGGGGGCGATGCCCCCCCTGGAGGCCGTCCGCCGGGGCTCGGAGCTGGACCTGCTTGAGCTGTTTTTGGGCACGGCGCCCGGATCGCTCGGCACCACCTCGGGATTGTTGCTGCTTGTGGTCGGCGCATGGCTGTTGTACACCCGGGCGATCGACCGGCGCATCGCCATCACGATGGTCGTCGCCGTGCTGTTGGGCCAGGCCCTGTTCAGCATGTTCTTCCCCGACTACTACCTCGGCAGCCCGACGGCGCATCTGTTGGCCGGCGGGACGCTCTTTACGGCGCTATTGGTGGCCACGGACCCCGTGACAAGCCCCATGACGCCGCGCGGCAAGTGGATCTACGGACTGGCGATCGGGATCTTGGTCGTGCTGCTGCGGGCCTACGCCCAGCTCCCCGAGGGCGTGACGTTCGCCGTGTTGGCGGTCAACCTCTTCGTGCCGTTGCTCAACCGCTGGACGATCCCGCGTCCGTTCGGGTATGCCACGGGTGATGCGGAATGACCCCGGAAATCCAAGCCCATCGCACCGCCTGGGAGGACCAGTGCCACTATAGCCTCAGGTTTGCTGTCGTGGCTGGCGTGCTTGGCATCATCGGCGTGATCGCCAGTGCCGCCGCGTGGCAGCTGAGCCTACCGGAAGCGCTCGTCGACATGGCCGTCGGCGCCGGGCTCTGGCACGCGCTGACCCGCGGCGTCGAGCTCGTCCGCGACCACTGGCGCGAGGCCGACATTCCCGACGCCTTGAAAAGTCGCCAGGCCCGTTACGCCACGCTGTTGGGCCTGGTCGGGCTCATCCTCGTGGCCGGCCCATACATTTTGGAGATTCCCGCGATGCGGCCGTTGTTGGAGGTCGGCGGCTTCACCTACGTGGTTGGGCTCTACGCCTGGCAGGCCTACGAGCTGCGCCAGCCGCGCGCGTTCGTCCAGATCGACAACGACGGTCGGGTGTTGGAAGTCCAGCAGGGCGCGTCGTTGCTGGACGCGCTGGAGAGCGCCGGCTATCGGCTCATGGTGCAGTGTCCGCGCAAGGGCCAGTGCTCCTCCTGCCGCGTCCAAGTCACCCAAGGCACACGCGACTGGCCGGAGAAGTACTACGGCAAGGTGCTGACCGCCCGGCAGCGGAACGAGGGCTGGGTCGTCTCCTGCCAAGTGGCGGTGCAGGGCGACATGGCCGTGGCGCTGTACAAGCCGCTGGTGCTGCGCTGGCCCCACCAGGACGCCATGCCCTCGCCGACCGCCCGCCGGATTCGGCGGATCCTGCCGGGCTTCGACTGCGAGGCCTGCGGGTATGCGACCTGCGACGCCTACGCCCAGGCGATCACCACGGGCCAGGCCCCCATCACGAGGTGCCTGCCGGGCGGCGAGGCCGTCAAGACGCAGTTGCAGCAGGTTGCGGGCGAGTTAAAATGGTCCGCACCGGAGGAATCCTCCTGACCATGGGACCGAGCGGAGGATGTGACCCATGCCGACGCTGACGATTCTCGGCGAGAAGGAGATCGAGCTCGAGGAAGGCATCAACCTGCTGACGTTCCTGCAGGACAACAAGTGGGACCAGAACCTCCCAGCAACGTGTGGGGGCCGCGGCACCTGCGCCACGTGCGCCGTTCGCGTCACCGAGGGCGGCGGCGAGCCGAACGCCGCGGAGAACGCCATGCTCAAGGACCGCATCGACAAGGGCTGGCGCCTCTCCTGCCAGATCGACATGGAGACCGACCTCGTCATCGAGGTCCCCGGCTACGAGGTCCCCGACTCCCTCGAGATCGACCCGGAGATGCTCGAGGACATTCTCGACTACTGCCTCGAGCACGTCTCGTTCGGCGAGATCCCCTCTTCCGAACGCATCGATCGGGCCCGCGTCCTCGACCTCCGTCGCCGGGCCGCGGCGCTCGTCGACGGCGGGGGCGATCCGATCGACTTCAAGGTGCTCAGCGACGTGCTGATCTATCTCGTCAAGCACGACCTGTTGCGCGAGATCCCCTCGCGCCATCCGTTCACGGCCAAGACGATCGACATGATGCTGCAGAACTTCGAGGGCCGAATCCCCGAGAAGACGTTCGCATGACGCTGGGGTTCCCCCTGTCTGACCGCGGCGACGAGAGGAGGTTCGCATGGACGACGAAGAAGTCTTGATGTATCCGTACTACCTCTACGTGGTGGTCATCATCCTCTTCGTGCTGGTGGCCGGACTGAGCGTCTACGCGCTGCTCGTGGACGCGCCGCTGGAGCAGGCGGCCACGCCCGACTTTACCCCGAATCCGGAAAAGGCCCCCTGGTACCTGCTCGGCATTCAGGAGCTGTTGGCGCAGGCTCCCAACCTGGGCGGCTTCCTCAACTCCATCGCGCTGGGCGGCGTCATCGCGCCGGCCGTGTTCGTCGTCTTCTGGATGGCCCTGCCGTTCATCGAGCCCTACATCGAGGTCTTCAACAAGGGCGAACCGCCGGGACGACGATTGCACAAGCGGCCCGTGTCGGTGACGCTGTTCACGCTGTCCATCGTGATCTACGTCGCGCTGATCATCATCGGCACGTACTTCCGAGGCCCCAACTGGGAGTTCGTGCTGCCCTGGAACTGACGCTCCATCGCCTCAGGGATCGGGCGGAGTCGGCCGATCCCGCTTCCCTGGTCCCCCGTTTGGTCCGCTGCGGATGCGTCGTCCGAGTTGTTTTACTCGTCGTCGGATGGCTGCTCGTCGGCAGGCGTCGTTTGGAGGGGCTCGATGACGATGCGGCGCTTCGGCCCCCGCCCGACGCTGTAAGTCTTGACGCTCGTGAAGTCGCTGAGCGCCTCGTGGATGGCCTTGCGCTCGAACGCGGCCATCGGGTCGAACTCCACCTTGCGCCCCGTTCGTTGCGCTTCGTGGGCCCACGTGCGGGCGTCCGAGCGCAGCTCGGCTAGCTGGGCCTTGCGCCGCCCATTGACGTCGAGCTCGATGTGGACGCGCTCGTCGTGCTGGCGACGGAGCGCAATCTCGGCGAGATACCCCAGCGAGCGCAGCGTCTGCGGGTCGGCCTCGGCGAACGTCTGGATGCCCTGGAGGTTGAGGCCGAGCTCCCGATCGGTCTCGCGAAAGACCTCAACCTGGCCCGTCTCCCCCAGAATATCCAGCAGCTGGTAAAAGTAGTTGCGCGCGGCGTCGACGGCTTCCGGATTCATGGGGCGCGTTGATCCCGTTCGTCGTCGCTGTCCGGATTCTCCGTCTCGGGCATGTCCGGGGTCTGGTCCAGTCGCTCCGGATCGATGGCGGCTTCGGCGTCGGCCGCCTGGGACGGCGGGGCGGCCTCGCCCGAGGCGGCCTTCTTCGCCTTCTCCTGGTTCATCTCCCACTTGACCAGCACCTGCTGGGTCACTTGGACCACGTTGGTGAGGAAGTAATACATCCACAAGCCGGCCGGGAAGTTGTGCAGCACGACGAGCATGAAGCCGCCCATGAAGATCATCATGACGTTCTGCTGGCTGGCGCTCTGCGGCGACGAGGACTGCATCGGATTGGTCTTGCTCTGCAACAACAGGGTGCCGACGGTGAGGATCATGATGATCCAGGTCGGATCCTGGGTGGCAAGGTCCGGCATCCAGAGGAAGCCGGGGCTCAGGTGGATCGCCTCGGCGTTCTCGATGATGGCCCGATAGAGCAGAATCAGGATGGGGATCTGGACCAGCATGGGCAGACAGCCGCTGAGGGGGTTGACGCCCTCCTCGCGCATCAGCTCCATCTGTTTTTGCTGCATGGACTGGCGGTTCTCGCGATCGCGCTTCCGGAGGGCTTCCTCGCTCCAGTTGGGGTGGAGCTCCTTCAGCTTCTTGTAGGACGGATACTTCTCTTTCAGCTGTTGGATCTTGGGGCTGAACTCCTGCATCTTGCTCATGTTGTGGAACTGCTTGCGCATGAGCGGAAAGAGCGCGATCCGGGTCACGAGCGTAAACAGGATGATCGCCCAGCCGTAGTTGCCCGTCCAGCTGAAGAACCAGTTGAGCATCTGCCCCACGTAGACCACAAACTGGCTGAGGAAACCGGGCGGGGCGAGATCGCCCAAGCCCATCTTCCTCAGCAGGAGATGCTTCGAGCGCCCGGCCACCGCGTCGAGATCGAGGGTGTACGCTTCGCCGGGCTGCAGCGTCAGCGGCGCCAGGTGGGCCTGCAGCGTTCCGTCGGACGTGCGGGCCCGCCAGCCCTCGGCCGCGTTCAAGCCTTTGACGAAGAACGTCAGGGATTGGCCCTTGAAGCCGAGGCCCTGAATGCGATCGGTCTCGCCCACGTCGTCCCGGATCTCGCCGTCGACGAGGAATCGGGTTTGGGCGTTGAAGTCCGGGTCTTGGCCTACCCCCGTTCCGAGCGACAGGCGGAGGCCGTCGGCGAGCTCGATCGAGTCCTCGCCCGTGTTCTCCAGGGTCAGGCTCATGTCGAAGCGGTAGTTGGAGTTGTCGGTGAAGCGGAACGTCTTCGCGATCCGCGCGTCGTTCATCTCGCCCGTCAGCGTGACCGTTGTCGCATCGCTGCCGCGATCCACGTTGAGCTCATGGGACAGATCGGCGGTCGAGGCCCCATCCAGGATCAGCTCGAAGGGGAAGCTCGGCCTGAACGCCCGATCCAGCAGGCCCTCGGCGCTCAGCGACGTCGACGCCAGCAGGTCGCCCAGCGTCCGATCGGCGAGGTCGGAAAAGGCCTCGACGCCGTACTCCGTCCGAAGGTCACGGACCGCGTCGGCCCCGAAGGCGGCCTCCACTTCGGCCAGGGATCGTCCTAGGATCTGAGCGGCCTGCTCCAGCGTCAGGGCCTCCAACGCGTCGACCGACTCGAGCCCGACCTGGCTCAGGACGTCGTCCGTGTCGTTCGTGTAGTTCCGCTCGATGGATTCGCCCTCCGAGTCGACGGTCGTGGTCGCCAGGACGTCCTGAGCGGGCCAGGGCGAGGGGAAGAGAATCGTCCGCAGGGGCACAAAGTGGACGAAGGCGCTCCTCATCAGCCCGCCCTCGGCCGAAAGAAGATAGTCGTTCAGCGATGTGCGCACGTTGACGGCCTCGGCGCCTTGCTCCGAGCGGACCTCGGCCTCAGGCGCTTGAGCGGCCGCCGGGAGGCTGACCCCAACGAGCAGCGCGATGCCCAGGATCGCCGGGATGAGATGGAGCGGGCGTAGGTGACATGCCACGATAGGTAGAAGGGCCCTCCTGATCAGAGTTCGCGCCCAGTTTAGTTCCGGTATGGCGGGATTGCAACTGGCCGCGCTGATCCACGTCATCGAAGCGCCGTCCCCTGTATGGTAGGATCCGGAGAATGTTTACCGGAATTGTCCGACATCGCGGCGAGGTGCACGAGCGCCAGGCGGATCGCCTGGTCCTCCGCGCGCCGTCGTTGATTGAGCACTTGGCGCCGGGCGACAGCGTCGCCGTCAACGGCGCCTGCCTGACGGCGGTCGAGCGCGACCCCGCCGCATCGACATTGGCCATCGACTTGAGCCCGGAGACGCGGCGCCGCACGACGCTGGCTGCGCTCACGCAGGGCGAGACGGTGAACCTCGAGCTGCCGCTGGCGCCGTCGGATCGGTTGGGGGGGCACTTCGTCCAGGGCCATGTCGACGCCGTCGGCGAGGTGGCCGCGATCGAGGCCCAGGACGACCACTGGGCGTTCACGTTCGCCGTGGATCCGCAGCACGACGCGCTGCTCATCGAGAAGGGATCGGTCGCCGTCGACGGGATCAGCTTGACGTGCTACGACGTCTGCCGCGGGCGATTCCGAGTGGCCGTCATCCCCCATACGCTGCGGGAGACGACCTTGCAGGGGCTGTCGCCAAGGGATAGAGTGAATGTCGAATTTGACATGATCGGAAAATACGTGCAGAAACAGCTGAGAACGGCCGATTTGCAGGTGAACCCGGCGTCGCCGCGGGGGTAGGTCTCGCGGCCGCTGAGCCCATGGACGTGACAGGAGCAAGCAAAGCGAGGTGCACCTCCCCATGACCTTCGACCCCATCGACGACGCGATCGAGGCGTTGCGCCGGGGTGAGATGATCATCGCCGTCGACGACGAGGACCGCGAGAACGAGGGCGACCTGATCCTCGCCGCCGACCGGGTGACGCCCGAGGCGATCAACTTCATGGCGACCCATGCCCGTGGCATCATCTGCACGCCGATGGAGCCGGAGCGCCTGGACGAGCTCGAGATCCCGATGATGACGCCCAACGATCCGGATCACGATGGGTGTGCGTTCGCCGTGAGCGTCGACGCCCGCGAGGAGACGAGCACCGGCACGTCGGCCTACGATCGCGCGGCCACCATCTCGCGCCTGCTCGACCCGGCCGCCACCAACGCCGACTTCATCCAGCCGGGGCACGTCTTCCCGCTGCGCGCCAAGCCCGGCGGCGTGCTGCAGCGAGCGGGCCACACCGAGGCGAGCGTCGACCTGGCACGCCTGGGCGGCCTGACGCCGGCGGCCGTCATCTGCGAGATCATGAACGAGGACGGCTCCATGGCGCGACTTCCCGATCTGCAGGCGTTCGCGCGCACCCACGGATTGAAGCTGGTCAGCATCGCGGATCTGATCCAGTATCGCCACGAGCGCGAGGCCCTAGTCGAACGCGTGGCCGAGGCCCAACTGCCCACGCGCCACGGCGACTTTCGCATCGTCGCCTATCGGAGCCGCATCGACGAGGCGGAGCATATCGCGCTGGTCAAGGGCGACGTTCGCGACCGAGACGACGTGCTGGTGCGCGTCCACTCGGAGTGCCTTACGGGCGACGTCTTCCACTCGCTCAAGTGCGACTGCGGCGCCCAAGTGGAGACGGCCCTGGCGCGCATCGCTGACGAGGGCCAGGGCGCGTTCATCTATCTCCGCCAAGAGGGGCGCGGCATCGGCCTGGCCAACAAGATTCGTGCCTATCACCTCCAGGATCAGGGCCTGGACACCGTGGAGGCCAATGCGGAACTCGGCTTCCACGAGGACCTGCGCGAGTACGGGATCGGCGCTCAGATCCTGCGCGATCTGGGAATGTCCACGCTCCGCATCCTGACCAATAACCCCAAGAAAGTCGTCGGCCTGGAAAGCTACGGCCTGCGCATCACGGAACAGCTCCCGCTGACGGCGTCGCCCACCACGGCCAACTACGAGTACCTGAAAGCGAAGCACGAAAAGATGGGCCACGACCTCGCCCACCTCTTCACGGAGGCCCCCGTCGCCGATGGGAACGACGCTTGAGGGCCGGCTCGACGGCCATGGCCTGACCGTCGCGATCGCCGTCTCCCGCTTCAACACCTCGATTACCGACGCCTTGCAGCAGGGCGCGCAGGGCCGTCTAACCCGACTCGGCGTCGACGCCGAGGCCATCGATGCCGTCTGGGTGCCCGGCTCGTTTGAACTGCCCCGGGCTGCTCAGACACTAGCCCAGAGCGGGCGCTACGACGGCGTCGTGGCGTTGGGATGCGTCATCCGCGGCGACACGCCCCACTTCGACTACGTCTGTCGCTCCGTGACCGACGGCCTCACTCAGGTGGGGCTGAATGGACCGATACCGCTCGCCAATGGCGTCTTGACCTGCGACACGCCCGAGCAAGCCCAAGCCCGGGCCGGGCTCAAGTCGAACAAGGGCGCGGAAGCCGCGGAGAGCCTGATCGACATGATCCGCGTGTTGGGGGCGATCGACGGATCCCAGCCGCCCTAGCCCGCTTCCATCGACGCCACAGGGCCGGCAACGCCTGCGCAACGCCGTTGCCGACTGTAGTCGACTTGCTGATCACCGCAAAAACTGCTAAAGATGCGCGAAACAATGATCGCAACGCTGGCTCAGCTTATCCGGCTCGATGCACCAAACTTGGCCAGTGCCAGCAGTCGCCGAGATAGAGCACCATGGGCTTCCGCGAACGGTTGGACGATCCGCAGCGCCGGCTTCTGATCCAGACCTTCGTGCCGCCGCCCCGAAGCGCCTCACGGACCGAGCTGGACGCGGTCGCGCGGACGCTCGAGCGGCTGCGGTGCCAAGCTCCCCTCGATGCGGTTCACGTGCCCCAAGTTCGGCCCGATCCCCGCTCCCCGCGTCCCCAATTTGTGCCCAAGCTTGCCCCGCGTGCGTTTGCGCGCGCCATGGATCGACGCCTGGATGCCCCGCCCGACTGGCTCCTCAATCGCGCGATCCGCGACCATCCCTGGGCCCAACACGAGACGTGGCTGCGACGCACGCTCGAGGCACAAGGCGACTTGTCCGTGGTGCTGGCGGGCGGTGCACCTGGACGATCGCCCGCCCCCGGCCCGTCCGTCGTGGAGGCAACTCGCCGGGTTCGCGCCGCCCACGGCGACCGCGTCCGTCTCGGGGGCATCGCGGTGCCGACCCGCCAAGAGGAAAGCGAGCGCCTCCTGGCCAAGACGGAAGCCGGCGCCGACTTCTTCGTCACTCAGATCCTGGGCGAGAGCGACTCGACATCCCGGCTTATCGCGGATTACCATCGCGTCTGCCGCGAGCACGGCTGGCGACCGCGGCCGCTCATCTTGAGCGTGGCGCCCGTCTCGCAACGCCGAGACGTGGCGTTCCTCGAAGCGTGGGGGATTCGCTTCGACCCGCGGTGGCGCCGGATGTTGATCAAAAGCTCGCTGGGCATCGGCTGGCGGTCGATCGAGATGGCCCTGGAGCTACTCCATCGGGTGACGGCGCGTTCGCAGGCGGAAGCGCTGGACGTTCCCTTGGGGGTCAACATCGAACACGTCCGGCCGCACAACCTGGAGCTGTCGGGCGAGCTACGGCGGAGGGTGAGCGAGGAATGGAGCTGAGAGCCCGCCATGGACGAGTATGAAGTCGATCTGCGCGACTATTTGATCGTCATCTGGCAGCGGAAGTGGATCATCGTCGGCGTCTTCGTCGTGGCGGTCGTGGCGGCCGCCATCTACTCCTACACGTTGCCTGACGAGTATCGGGCCGAGGGGTTGATATCCTACCGAAGTTCTCCATCCGAGGTTCAACTCGAGCTGCCGGACACCAACGGATTCATTTCCATCGTTGAGTCGACGAACGGCGTGCAAGCGAGCGCGCTCAACGGAACCGACCTCATCCGCCTGCAGGTGACCGGGACCGCGTCACCCGAAGCGCTGACGGATCAACTGCGGCAGGCGATCGATTCCTCGGGCAATCTTCTCCAAGAGCAACGGAACGAGCGGATAAGCGAGCGCCTGAGCACTCTCGACGATGAGATCCAATTCCTCCGAGAACAGCGGTCGTCGCTGCTGGAGCAGATCAGCCGGCGCGAGGGGCAACGCCTCAAGGCGTTACAGACCCAGCGCGACCGAGTTGTTCAACAGCTCGATCAGCTCATGAACGGGGCATCATCCGGTGAATCCTCTTTATCGCGACAAGCGAGTCTGCTGGCCATGACCGCGCAGCTCCAAGTCCTCCAGGGCCAAATGGCCCGCTTGGAGACGAGCTCCGACGCCCCTCAGCCCGAAGCCGGATCGGCCTATGATCAACGCCTCGTCGAGCTTGAGACTCGGATCCAAGAGTTGGCGCTGACGAAGCGACAATACGAACGGGTCCGGGATGCGGACTGGTCTCCGCTCTCCGTCGCCCAAGCCCCCCAAAGCTCGGACGCGCCCATCGGCCCGAACCGTCAACTCAACATCGCCATCGCGGGCGTGCTGGGGCTTTTCGTCGGTCTGCTGTTGGCGTTCTTCGTCCATTACCTGCAGAGCGAGCCCCTGACCCGACGGGAGTCGATACAACAGCCACCCGATACCGAGTCATGATCGACCTGGACGACGGCGCGGCGCTGGCGCGGATCGACCGCGCCGACATGCGGGGGCTCCTGCGCGGATTTCCCGATCAAGTTGCCGAAGCTTGGAACTGGACCGTCGACGTCCCGGCGTTGGGTGCCATTGATCGGATCGTCGTCTGCGGCATGGGCGGCTCGGCCATCGGCGGCGACCTGCTGGCGACGCTGTTCCACCAATGGGCTGTTCCGCTCGACGTCACAACCGTTCGGGACGACGCCTTGCCGCCGTGGGTCGACGCGTCGACGTTGGTCATCGCGGTCAGCTACAGCGGCAACACGGAAGAGACGCTGAGTTGTGCGCAACGAGCCCTGGACCGAGGCTGCCCCATGCTGGCGGTCACCTCGGGCGGGCAACTGACCGAGCTGGCCCAAACGTCCGACGTTCCGCTGATCGCCGTTCCCGGCGGGCAGCCGCCCCGCGCGTCCCTGGGGTATCTGTTCGTTCCCTTGCTGCGCAGCCTGGCGCCCCGCATTGGTCGGAACGTCGACGTCGACCTGGACGCGGCGCTCGGCCTGATGCGCGACCTCACCGTGGACCTCGACGAATCTGCAGCGGACGCGAACCGAGCGAAGCGATTGGCCCACGACCTGGACGCGTTGCTTCCCATCTGCTACGGAAGCGCGGGGCTCACCGACGTCGCGGCGCGCCGCTGGACGACTCAGCTGAACGAGAACGCCCAGACGCCCGCTTACTGGAACGTCGTCCCCGAGCTGAATCACAACGAGCTCATGGGCTGGGAGGGCGATGGGGTCGCCGCCCAGTGCGGCTACGTGCTGTTGCGCGATGCCGACGAATCGCCGTCGGTTGCGCGTCGCTTGGCCATCGTGACGGAGCTGCTCCAAGATCGCGATTTTCGGGTGCGTGAGGTGCAGATCGCGGGCGAGAACGTGCTGGCTCGCTTGCTGGGGCTCATCGTCCTGGGCGACTGGGTGAGCTACTATCGGGCGATGCTGCGCGGGGTCGATCCCACGCCCGTGGCGCTGATCGAGCGCTTCAAAGCCAAAATGGCGGAGGCGTCTTGACGTGAGCGCGTTCCATGCAGTCATTCTGGCCGGCGGAAGCGGCACGCGGTTCTGGCCCAAAAGCCGCCGTGATCTTCCCAAGCAGCTGTTGAATATTCTCGGCGATAAGCCGCTCATCGCGCTGACGATCGATCGCCTGAGCGGGCTGTTCAAGCCCGACCACATGTGGGTTGTCACGCACCAGGACCAAGTCGAGGGCATCCGAGGATACGTTGACGCCGAGCGCATCTTGACGGAGCCGAGCTCGCGCAACACCGCGCCGGCCGTGGGACTGGCGGCGCTCCATCTCAAGCGCATCTCGGGCGAGGACGCGGTCTTCGCCATGCTGCCGGCGGATCACTACATGGCCGACGTCGACGGATTCCTCAAGACGCTCATGGTCGCCAAGGACGCGGCGGCCCAGGGGTATTTGACCGCGATCGGCATCCGGCCCCGCTACCCCGAGACCGGCTACGGCTACATCGAAGTCGGCGCTCCGCTCGACGACCTCGACTATCCCGATGTCCATCGGGTCGCGCGCTTTGTGGAAAAGCCCGATCGTCAGACGGCCCGTCGATACGTCGAGTCGGGAGACTACATGTGGAACGGCGGCATCTTCGTCTGGCGCGTCGGCACGTTTCTCGATGCGCTGCGAGCTCATCTTCCCGAGGTCCACGAAGGGCTCAACGAGATCGAGCGGGCCGACTTCGATCCCGACGTGGTGCAACGGACCTACGAGGCGTTGCCGGACATCTCCGTCGACTACGGCATCATGGAGCGCGCGCAGAACCGCGCGGTCGTGTTGGCCGACTTCGGCTGGAGCGACGTCGGCTCGTGGTCGGCGCTGGATGAGCTGTTGGCGGGCGACGATCAGGGCAACGTGACCCAGGGCGAGGTCGTGGCGCTCGACGCCCGCGACTCGGTGCTGGTGAGCGAGCGCGGTTTGTTGGCGACGATCGGGGTGCGCGACGTCGTCGTCGTGGCCACTGACGACGCCGTGCTCGTCTGTCCCAAGGAGCGAGCTCAAGACGTCAAACGGATCGTCGAAGTGCTCGAAGCCAGCGGCAAGGATGTCTACCTCTGAGCCGCGTCCGAGCCCGTTGACATGCGACTTTGGCCCAAGTAGCCTGCATTCGGAGGCGATCGACCCATGGCCCGACGCGCTGACGTGCCGACGATGCTGAGCTATGAGGAATTCCTCGAGTGGTGCGACGAGGATACGTGGGCCGAGTGGGTCGAGGGGGAGGTCGTGATGGTCTCACCAGCGTCCGGCCGCCATCAGGATATTGCGGGGTTTCTCGAGACTCTGCTGCGGACGTTTGCGGAGGTCAATGCCGTCGGTGTGGTCTTATCCGCCCCTTTCCAGATGAAGCTGGGCCCTGAGCTGTCGGGACGCGAACCGGATCTCCTCTTTGTCGCCCGAGACCGCGACCACTTGCTCAACGGGACCTATCTCGATGGCCCCGCTGACCTCGTCGTGGAGATCGTCTCGCCCGAGAGTCGTCTTCGGGACCGCGGCGCGAAGTTCGCCGAATATGAGATGGCCGGCGTGCGGGAATATTGGCTGATCGATCCCGACCAGGAGCGGGCCGACTTCTTCGTGCTGGGTGAGGACGATCGCTACGAGCGCCAACGGCCGGACGACGAGGGCGTTTATCGCTCGACCGTTTTGGACGGCTTCTGGCTTGAGGTGGAATGGCTCTGGGCCGAGCCGTTGCCGCCCGTGGTTGACACCCTCCGACGATTGGAGCTCATCTAACATGGCGCACACGGAAGGCATTCATTTTGGCACCGACGGCTGGCGCGGCGTGATCGCCCAGGACTTTACGTTCGCGAACGTCGCCCGCGTCGGCGCGGCGGTTGCCCGCTACCTCAAGAGCCAAGAGCGACAGGACCTCGATGCGTACAAGCGCTGGAACGCCACGCCGACCGAGTGGCGCCGAGGCGTGGTCATCGGCTACGACATGCGCTTCCAGGCGGAGGCGTTCGCGCGTCATCTCGGTCGCGTGCTCGCCCAATACGACGTGCCCACGAAGCTTATCCCGACCCCCGTGCCGACGCCAGTTGTGGCCTACGGGGTCGTCCATCAGGGGGCCGCGCTCGGCCTGATGGTCACGGCCAGCCACAACCCGCCCGACTACCTCGGGATCAAGCTCAAGACCGAGCTGGGCGGGGCGGCCGGCCCCGAAGTCACCGAGCTCGTGGAACGGTTCCTTCCCGATACGGCCCCCGAGGTCACGGGCGAAGGGGAACCCGACACGCTCGAGGTGAAGCGGGCCTATCTCGATCGCCTGACGGAACTGATTGACGTCGAGTTGCTCCAGGGCGCGCCGTTGCGGGTCGTCGTGGACGCCATGCACGGCTCGGCGCGCGGCTATCTCGACACGATGCTGCGAGGTTTGGACATTCCCTACGTCACGGTGCGCCACGGCATCAACCCGCTGTTCGGCGGCACGCCTCCCGAGCCGGTGGAGCAGAACGTCACGCCCTTGAAGGCCGTCGTTGCTGCGGAGAAATCCCGACATCGCGACAAGCGGCTGCTCATGGGACTCGTCACCGACGGGGACGGCGACCGCGTCGCCGCCGCCGACGAGCACGGCCACTTCGTCGATCCGCATCGCTGCTATGCGCTGCTGTTCCGCCATCTGTTGAACAAGGGCATGACGGGCAAGGCCGTGAAGAGTTTTACGCTCACGGACATGGCGACGCGGATCGCCGAGCGCCACGACGTGCCGATCGACGAAGTGCCCGTCGGCTTCAAGCACGTCTCGGAGAAGCTGCTCACCGACGACGTGCTGATCGGCGGCGAGGAGAGCGGCGGCATCGCCGTCAAGGGCCACATCCCCGAGCGCGATGGCGTCCTGATCGGGCTGTTGTTGATGGAGGCGGTCGCCCGCGAAGGCAAGCCGCTCGGGCAGCTGGTGGACGTGCTCATGGACGAGGTCGGCCCGCACCACTACCAGCGCCGCGACCTCCATCTGGAAGAGCGCCTCGAGGCCGTGGGGCGCATCGAGGACGCCCGGCCGGAGACGTTCGCGGGCCGCCCCGTGCGCGGGATCGAAACGCTGGATGGGTTGAAGCTGCGCTTCGACGACGGCTGGCTGCTCTTCCGCGCGTCGGGGACGGAGCCCGTGTTGAGGGTCTACTGCGAGATGGACGATCCCCGAAAAGTGACCGAGATGATCGACGAGGGCGTCAAAGTGGCCCGTGGCGAGCGGGCGCTGGGGAGCTGATTGAGGCGTCAAGCGTCGGCAGCTAAGCTTGGAGCGAGATGGGCACCGAAGCCAAAGACCGCGAGCTGACCACGGAAATTGCGGCCCTCTTCCCGCGACAGGGGGAATGGACGGAGCGTCACTACTTCTCACTCCCCGACACCAATCACGTTATGGAACTGTCCGAGGGGAGGCTGATCATGCCGCCGCATCCCACTAACCGTCATCAGGTGACGGTCTTGGAGATTGCCGTTCGGCTGAGAGCGTTCGTGCGGGAAAGCGACTTGGGAGAAGTGCGCGTTGCCCCGCTTCCCGTCCGCCTCTGGCCCGGCAAGGTCCGCGAGCCCGACGTCTTCGTCATTGCCCGAGGCCACGAAGACCGCATCGGCGAGCAGGCCTGCGGCGTCCCGGACCTCGTCGTCGAGGTGCTCTCCCCTGGAACGCGCGACACCGATCGAGGAGAAAAGCTCCTAGAATATGCCCAAGCCGGCGTGCAAGAATACTGGATCGTCGATGTTGACGAGCGGATCATCGAGGTCTATGTGCTCAAGGGCAACGCGTTCGAGATGCACGGGAAGTTCGAGGCCGAAAGCTCGCTTAATTCGGTGCTTTTGGAAGGTTTCGAAGTGACCGTCGACGACCTTGTCCCCTCAGAATAGGAGCTGATCTTCCCGCTTGACCCAACCCGTCGTCGTTATTGGCCTCGACTGTCTGACCCCGCAACTGGCGTTTGAGCAATACGCCGACGCGATGCCGACGCTCAACGCGCTCGCCCGCGAGGGCGCCTACGGGCGCCTGCGCAGCGTGACGCCGCCGATCACCGTCCCGGCATGGGCGTGTTCGGTGACGGGCCAGACGCCGGGCGAACTCGGCGTCTATGGCTTACGAAACCGCCGGCGCTACGACTACGAGCCCCTCGGGATCACGACCTCGCTCGACGTCAACGCCCCGACGATCTGGGATCGCCTGAGCGATGCTGGCGAGGAATCGGTCGTCATCGGCGTCCCGCCGGGCTATCCGCCCAAACCCCTGAACGGCCATTCGATCTCCTGCTTCCTCACGCCCGGCACGGACAGTTCCTTCACGTATCCCGACTCGCTCAAATCCGAAATCGAGGAGAACGTCGGCGAGTACTGGTTCGACGTGCCCAACTTCCGGCAGGCGGAACGGCATGAGCTCTTGGATCGGATTCACCGACTGACGGAACAGCGCTTCCACGTCGCGACGCGTCTCATGACGACGAAGCCGTGGCAATTTTTGATGATGGTCGACATGGGCCCAGATCGGCTCCATCATGCGTTCTGGCAGTACGCCGATCGCGATCACATCCTGTACGAGTCGGGCCATCCCTTGGAGAGCGCCATGCGCGACTATTATCAATTCTTGGACGACCAACTGGCCCAGTTTCTGGAGCGCGTTCCCGACGACGCGGCCGTGCTGATCGTCTCCGACCACGGGGCCAAGCGCATGGACGGCGGCGTTGCCATCAACGAATGGCTCATCCGCGAGGGCTATCTCAAGCTGAGGAGCTCTCCCGACCAACCGACGCCGCTGGAGCGGCTCGACATCGACTGGCCCCAGACGCTGGCCTGGGGCGAGGGCGGCTACTACGGACGGATCTTTCTCAACGTGCAGGGCCGCGAGCCACAGGGCGCTGTTTCCCCGAGCGAGGTCGATCGACTCCGCGAGGAGCTCATCGCGAAGCTGGAAGCCCTGGGCGATGAGGACGGACGTTCGATCGGCACGCGCGTCCATCGGCCCGAGGATCTCTACGACGAGATCAACGGGATTCCGCCCGATCTGATCGCGCTCTTTGGCGATTTGCACTGGCGCTCGGTCGGGAGCGTCGGCCACGGCTCGATCTGGACGCGCCAGAACGACACCGGGCCCGACGGGGCCAACCACGCGCCCGATGGCGTCCTCGTGGCCGCCAACGTGCCCGATCTACAGGGCGAACTGGGGCATCCTCGCTTGACCGGGTTGGCCTCCACCGCCCTGCAGCTTCTGGATCAGCCGTTGCCCAGGGGCGTCGATGCATCCTGGAGGGATTAGCGCGCGAAGATCGATCCCGGCAGAATGGCGTGGGGTGAATGCCGATGAAGGTCCATGTGGTGGACGAACGCAAGCGACGTCTGAGCGAACCCTATCTGATTCGCATGGGCGGTTGGACGCGCGAGCGCTATCTGCAAGAGGCGCCGGACAACCAGATCTGGGAGTTCGTCGGGGGAGAGGTGATCATGCACTCGCCGGCGACGGCCGAACATCAACGAATCGTCTCGTTCCTCAATCGGCTACTCGGCGGTTATTGCGAGACTCGAGGGTGGGGCGAGGTGCTGACCGGACCCGGTGCCCTCGATCTCTTGCCCAACGTCACTCGCGAGCCCGATCTCTTTGTCGTGGCCCCCGAGGACACGGATCGAGCAACCGGCACGCCGCTCGCGATCACGCCCGCACTGATCATCGAAGTCACCAGCCCGTCGACACGACGCATGGACCTGGAGGAGAAGACCACGGAATACGCCCAGGCCGGCGTGCCCGAGTACTGGGTGGTCGACCTGACCGAAAGCGAGTTGGTCGTCCATCGACTGGACGAAGAGCGCTATGAGATCGCTCGCGTCTCGGACGGCCGCGTCGTCAGCCCTTCCGTGCCCGGCTTCTGGGTTCGCGCCGAGTGGCTTTTCCAGGATCCGCTGCCCTCCGCCCGGAATTGCCTCCAATCGATCCTGGACGACTGACCCTCCTTAATGGACGTTGTCCCCATGACTTGAGGTGACCGTCGGCGGTCGCTTATCATGGCGCGTTATTCGCCCATCATCGGAAAGGACATCGGCATCCATGGCATCCGCTGATCTCGTCGCCCCCCATGGCGGCGAGCTGACCGAGCTGATCGTTGACGAGGCGCGAGCGCAAGAGCTAAGCGACGACATCATTCAGCTGCCGGACTGGGACCTGACCCAACGCCAGGTCTGGGACCTCGAATTGTTGCTCAACGGGGCGTTCTCTCCCTTGAGAGGGTTCATGACGCAGGCGGATTACGCGGCCGTCTGCGACGGCATGCGGCTGACTGATGGGACCCTCTGGCCGCTCCCCATCACGCTGGACGTGACGGACGAATTCGCCGACGGGCTGGCCGAGGGCGATCGGGTCGCGCTGCGCCATCCCGAGGGCATGCCGCTGGCGGTGCTGACGGTTGAGGACATTTGGCGCCCCGACCGCGAGGCCGAAGCCGAGGCCGTCTACGCCACCGACCGCGACGATCACCCGGGCGTCTTCTACCTGCGGCACCGGACGCATCCGGTCTACCTCGGCGGGCAAGTTGAAGGGGTGGAGCGCCCGCCGCACCACACGTTCAAGTCGCTGCGCCACACGCCGGCCGAGCTGCGCGAGACGTTCCGCAAGCTGGGCTGGCGCCGCGTCGTGGGCTTCCAGACGCGCAACCCCATGCATCGGGCCCATGTCGAGCTGACCAAGCGAGCCGCGGCCCGCGCCGAAGCCAACCTCCTGATCCACCCGGCCGTCGGCCGGACCAGTCCGGGCGATCTCGACTACTTCGTGCGCGTGCGCTGCTACCAGCGGGTGCTGGCGCAGTTCCCGCCCCAGACGACGATGCTCAGCCTGTTACCGTTGGCGATGCGCATGGCCGGGCCGCGGGAAGCGCTGTGGCACGCCATCATTCGGAAAAACCACGGTTGCAGCCACTTCATCGTCGGCCGCGACCACGCCGGCCCCAAATCCCGCGATGGCGACGGGTTTTACGATCCCGACGCCGCGCGGGAGCTCGTGGACGCCCACGCCACTGAGCTCGGCGTCGAGCCCGTGACGTTCACCGAAATCGCCTACGTCCAAGAGCGGGCACAGTTCATGGAACGGGACGAGATCCCCGAGAACGCGACGATCCTGAAGCTCTCCGGGACCGAGCTGCGACGGCGGTTGCGCGAAGGGCTGGATGTGCCCGACTGGTTCTCCTACCCCGAAGTCATCCAGGAGCTGCGCAAGGTCTATCCGCCGCGCAACCGGCAAGGCTTCACCGTCTTCTTCACGGGGCTGTCCGGAGCCGGCAAATCGACGATCGCGCAGATCCTCATGGCCAAGCTGATGGAGGACGGCGGTCGCCCGGTGACGCTCTTGGACGGCGATCTCGTGCGCAAACATCTCTCGAGCGAACTGGGCTTTTCCAAGCGGGACCGCGACATCAACATCAAGCGGATCGGCTTCGTCGCCAGCGAGATCACCAAGAACCGCGGCGTGGCGATCTGCGCGCCCATCGCGCCCTATCGGGCGACGCGCCAGGACGTCCACGAGATGATCGCCCAGTACGGCGGGTTCGTTCTCGTTCATGTGGCAACCCCCTTGGACGTCTGCGAGGCCCGCGACCGCAAGGGGCTCTACGCCAAGGCCCGCGCCGGGGTGATCACCGACTTCACCGGCATCGACGATCCCTACGAGACCCCGGAGAATCCGGATGTGACGGTTGACACCGGACAACTGACCGCCGAGGAGGCTGCCCACCAAGTGCTCTTGCATCTGGAGAGCGAAGGGTTCATCAACCATCAGGGTACGACCTAGCACGACTCGGCATTCGCCTTTGTCGGTCCTCGGCTATCGCCTGAAGTCGGACCGTTCCAACCCATCGATTTCGCGCATCTCGTCATCGCTCAGCGCAAACCCGAAGATATCCGCGTTCGTGTGGACGTGGTCCGGGTTCGTGCTGGAGGGAATGGGGACCAGCCAGCGCTGGAGGAGCCAGCGCAACACGACCTGGGCCGACGACACGCCATGATCTGCCGCGATTGCGCGTAGCGTGGCGTCGTCGAGGAGCCCTGGCGCCGACAGCGGCGAGTGGGCCATAACGCCAACGCCGCGCTCATGCGCAAGCTGGACCAACTCCCACTGCGGGAGATACGGATGGCATTCGACCTGGATCGCCGAGGGCGGGATCCGCGCGTCATCGAACAGATCTCGCAGCTGGGCTGGCGAGACGTTGCAGATTCCGAGCGCCCGCGTCAGCCCCTCGTCGACGAGCCCTTCCAGCGCCGCCCACGTCTCGGCGAGCGAGACGCCGTGGTCGATCAAGATCTCCCCGTCGGCGCCGGTGGGGAACGCCAGCGGCTGGGCCTCGTCGTGCGTCAATCGGGACAGGTCGCCGAGCGGGCCCTGGTGCTGCCAGGCCTCGGGCCAGTGGAGCATGTAGACATCAAAATGATCCAATCCCAGGCGCTGGAGCGAAGCCCGAGCTGCCGCCCGAAGATGGTCGGGCCGATGGCTCGTGTTCCAGGCCTTGCCGACGATGGTGAGCCGCTCGCGCGGACGCCCGATGCCCTGCCGTAGCCAGGCGCCCAGTTGCGCCTCGGTGCCGTAGAGTTCGGCGGTGTCGAAGAGCCGAATTCCGGCCGCCAGCGCGTCGCCCAGCGAGGCGTTGAGGTCGACGTAGGTCGTCCCGCCGCGATAGCGGGAGCCCCCGAAGCCGACCGGGGGCAGCTCGACCCGCGGCGCTTGGTCATCAGGCCGCTGGCCGTTGCGCGGACCGGCCGCGTTGGCGTCGTCGCGGGGCGGCGCGAGCGGGTGGCCGCTGCGATGCGGTTCCGAAGTTTCCGTCCATGACAGGAGCTGCGGGGCAGAAAACCCGAGGTCCGCGACCTCGGCGGGCTCGCCCGTCTCGGCGGACGTCTCGATCGCCGCCAGCGCCGCGACGACGTGCGCGGCCTGGCGGCCCTCAACGCAGGGTTGTCGGTTCGCCCGAGCGGCCCGGGCCACGTCGGCGACCGCCGACGCGTAGTTGAGCGCCGTCGGGGGACGGGGCAGCGGGAGCGGCCGATACGGACGCCCCAGCCGGGCGACCTGGAGCGATGGCGCCTCGGTCTGGCCGTCGACGTTGCCGACGTCCGGGAGATAGAGCGAGCCGGCGTCCCCGTGGAACTCCAAGCTGGCGAACTCCCGGGTGCGATGGGGGACGTACATGCTGGCGGTCAGTTGGACGAAGGGCCCGTCGGGGAACTCGAGCGTCGCCACGACGTGGTCCGGCGTCTCCACCCAAAACGTCCGCCCCTCGTGCTCATGGTCCGACAATAGCTGGGCGACGTCGGCGCGGCGCACGCGGGCCACGGGCCCGAAGATCGCGGTCAGCACGCTCAGGTGATAGACGGCGCCGTCGTAGAGCGGGCCGACCCGCAGGAACGGCTCCGGGTTCGGGTTCCATTCCGTGACGCGGCCGAAGTTGCCCGTGGCGTAGACCGTCCGGACGGGGCCGATGTGGCGCTCGCGCAGCAGCCGAGCGGCAAGCTGTTGCGCATCGGCCCAGGGGCCGAGGGGCGCGCAACCGAGCGCCAGCCCCCTGTCATCCGCCAACGAGACGAGCCGAGCGGCCTCGGCGGCGTCCATGGCCAAGGGCTTCTCGCTCAGCACGTGGCGCCCGGCCTCCAGACAGGCCCGTGTCACGCCCGCATGGGCATCGTGCAGCGTCAGGTTGACGATCAGCTCGGCGTCCGAGTTGTCCAACAGCGCCTCGACGCCGTCATACGCTGACGCATCGAACGGACCCGCCAGAGCTTGCGCTCGCTCGATGTCTAAATCGGCCGCGGCGACGAGCGATAGCTCCGGATAGGCGGCGAGGCCCTGGGCGTACTGTGCGGCGATGTGCCCACAGCCGACGATGGCGACGTCCATGGCCCGCCCAGCCTACTGAGCCACGGATCATGGCACCACAAGTGTCGATCCGTTCAGTCCGGATCCCTAGCTTCCTCGGCATGAATGAGCGCCTCGACGTCGCGCAGGATCGCCCTCGCCGTGCTCCCCTTGCGCAGGAAGAGATACGGCGGAAACGCGTGCTCCAGACAAATCCGATCGGCCGCCGCCAGCAGCGATTCAACGAGCGGGCGCAGCTCAGCACGGACATGCGATGAGCTCTTGGACCAGGCACTGTGCCCGTCGACATCGAGGATTTTCGTCTCGGTCGGGCGCCCCCCGCGCATGAGGCGTTCCAGGTACGGCGGATCGGGCAGCGTCAGGTGGACGTAGTCGACGTGGGGGTGGCTCCGCTCGATCTCGCGGCCCACGGCGTCGGTGTCCCCATCGCATGCCAACAGCGCGTGCGAGAGGTCGAAGCAGATGCCGACGCGGCCCGCGCAGCGCTCGACCACCTCGACCTCGTTGGCGAGCGCGCTGCCGAAGCGGCGCTTCGGCGATCGCTGATGGACGAGGTCGTTCTCCAAGAGCACGCGGACGTGGCAGGCCTCGCTCGCGTCGAGAACTCCCTCCGTGAGTCGCGAGAAGAAGTCGATCGCCGGGCGGCGTTCGCGCTCGCGGATCCAGTAGCCGGGATGGATAACCACGTATGCTAATCGGTCGTCGGTGGCCAGCTCGCGGGCCAGCTCGATCTGTGCGCGCAGGAGTCGTTCCTTGTAGGCGCGATCGCGGGGCTCGCACCAGTTGACCCGATAGCGCGTCCGGAACGGGTGCGAGTCGAACAGGCCGTGGAACGTTGTCACCGAGCCGTAGCTGCCCGCCTGGATGGCTCGCTTCGTGCGATGGCTCGATCGCGGATGGGCCTCCGGCGGCCGGAGCCGCCCGCCCATGGCGAACCAGAGCTCGCAGCCGTTGACCCGATTCAACAGATCGTCCGCGCTCGGATGCCCGAGCGTTGCCGCCATTCGGAGGGCGCGATACGTCAGCTCGCTCAGGACGAGCCGCTTGCCCGTGGTCCCGCCGTGGCTCATCCCGTCACTCTACCCGAGAGCCCGCCTCCATCGCACGGATGATCGACGCCCGAAGGGGCGGAATGAGTCCGTGCGTCCAAATTGGTACGATAACCGCCATGGGCTCAACGGCCTTGCCACAGACGCTCAAACGCCGCTGGTGGGGGACGGTGTGGCTCTTTGGGGCCGCGTTGACGTTCACCTACACGCTATTGTGGATGGCCTGGTCCGCGCCATACGCCGACCGTTGGGGAATGCTGACCGCGCTGGCGCTCGTCTACATTCTGGTCTTCACGCGCGTCCATCTGCGCCTCAACCGCCGTCCGGCTCAGTCAGCCATCCGGGCCAACTTGGGCCCGGCCAACGCGCTCACGCTGGCGCGCGGGCTCCTGGCCGGGTTGCTCGCGGGGTTCGTCATGGCCCCGACGCCCGTGGGGCTCTGGGCGCTCGTGCCGGGCGCGCTCATGACGAGCGTGTCGGTCTTGGACGTGGCCGACGGCTGGCTCGCACGCCGGCGCCGCGAGACGACCGACCTGGGCGCCAAGCTGGACGTGGAGGTCGACTCGCTGGCGCTGCTCGTGGCCTACATCCTGGCGGTCAAGCTGGGGCAGCTCCCCATCGTGTTTGCAGCCGCCGGCGGGCTCTACTACGCCTATCGCCTCACGCTGACCTGGCGGCGCTATCGTGGCCGCCCCGTCTACGCCATCCCCGTGGACCGACGCCGTCCGATCATCGCTGGCGCTCAGATGGCCGTCCTCTCCGCGATCCTCTGGCCCGTCTGGGGGCCGCCGCTGACGGTTGCGCTTGGAGGCGCGACGGTCGCGTTGGTGGGGCTCAGCTTCGGGCGCGACTGGCTCGTCGCCACCGGGCGAATGCCCCGGACGGTCGCCCCCGTGTGAGGCCGGGCTGTGCAAACGGGACTCATGTCCCGTACAATGCTGTTGGTTATGTAGCACAGGGATGGAGGATATGGTCAACATGACCTCGCAACGCGTGAGTCAGACGGCGTCGGCCCGCATCCCGACGGGCGATGTGGAGTTCCAGCTGGCCCTGTACGAGAACGACCTGGACGACAAGGACCACCTGGCGCTGGTCTACGGCAACATCGACGAGTCGGATGTCCTGGTGCGCATCCACTCGGAGTGCTTCACGGGCGACGTGCTCGGGTCGCTGCGCTGCGACTGCGGCGAGCAGCTGGAGACCTCCATGCGCATGATCACTGATCACGGCTCGGGGGTGCTGCTCTATCTGCGCCAAGAGGGCCGCGGCATCGGCCTGCTGGAGAAGCTGCGCGCCTACAACCTCCAGGACGACGGCTACGACACCGTCGACGCCAACCTCGCGCTGGGCCACGGCGCCGACGAGCGCGACTACACGGTCGCGGGGCTGATGCTCGCCGACCTCGGGGTCCATTCCGTCCGACTGATCACCAACAACCCGGCCAAGATCGACAGCCTCCAGGCCCACGGCATCGACGTCGCCGAGCGCGTCCCCGTTCCGCCCCAGCCCAACCGCCACAACAGCACCTACCTGCGCGCCAAGGTCGATCGCATGCGCCACATGCTCGACATCGGCCCCTCGATATCGTCGAACTCCACGGAGCTGGACGCGGCCATTCGCGATCTGACCGATCGCAGCATCGAGCATCACGAGCGCACGGGGAGGCCGTTCCTGACGCTCACGTACGCGCAGAGCCTGGACGGCTCCATCGCCGCCCGGCCGGGCGAGCCCCTGCCCCTCAGCGGCCACGACGCGATGGCGCTCACGCACCGCCTGCGGGCGAGCCACGACGCCATTCTCGTCGGGATCGACACGCTCCTCGCCGACGATCCCCAACTGACCGTCCGTGAGGCCGACGGCCCCGATCCCATCCCCGTGGTGCTCGACACCCGGCTGCGCACCCCGCCGGACGCGCGGCTCCTCGATCCCGCGGGCCCGCGTCCCGTCGTCGCCACCAGTGAGGGAGCCGATCCCGAGCGGGCCGCCGAGCTGGAGGCCCGGGGCGCGTGTCTCCTGCGCCTGCCGTGCGATCCCGCGGGCCAGATCTCGCTGCCCGCCCTCGCGGAGCAACTCGGCGAGCAGGGGGTCCGCAGCCTCATGGTCGAGGGCGGCGCCCAGGTGCTGAGCAGCTTCCTGCGCCATCGCCTCGCCCACCAGGTGATCGTCACCGTGGCGCCCATGTTCGTGGGCGGGGTGCGCGCGATCCGCGACATCCAGCCCGAGGGGACCAACGGCGACTTCCGCTTCCCGCAATTGACCGACGTGAGCCACCATTCCGTGGGCGAGGACCTGGTGCTCGTCGGCACGCCCGACTGGCAGGGTGGCTGAGCCATGGCGGGCCAGACGCTCTACTTCACCGCTCCCGAGACCGTCGAGGTCTGCGAGGAAGCCGTCCCGGAACCCAAGAGGCAACAGGTCCGTGTGCGGGCGACCTACTCCGCAATCAGCGCGGGCACGGAAGGCCTCGTCTATCGCGGCGACTGGGCCGCCAACGGCAACGCGTCGGGCGTCGACCCCATTTCCGAGAATTTGGCATATCCGTTCCGCTACGGCTACAGCCTCGTCGGCGTCGTCGACGCGGTCGGCCGCGAGGTCGATCCCCAATGGCAGGGAGTGCGCGTCTTCGCGCTTGCGCCGCACGGCAGCCATCACTGCTGCGCGCCCGACGCGTTGACGGCCCTGCCCGACGACATCGACGACCGCGACGCGGTCTTCCTTGCCAACGCGGAAACAGCCGTCAACTTGGCGCTGGACGCGGCGCCACGCATCGGCGAGCGGGCGCTCGTGTTGGGCCAGGGCGCGGTCGGGCTGCTCGTGACCGGGTGCTTGGCCCGCTTCCCCTTGGATCAGCTCGTCACGACCGAGCTGGACGCGCGGCGCCGGGCGTTCTCGGGAGAGCTGGGCGCGCACGCCGCGCTCGATCCCCGCGAGCCCGACGCCGAGGCCCAACTGCGCGAGCGGCTCCATGGGGGTCCCGACGCGACCTCGGGGGCGAGCGGCGCCGATCTCATCATCGAACTGACCGGGCAGCCGGAGGTTCTGAACACGGCGCTCGCCTACGCGGGTTACGAGACCCGAATCGTCGTGGGGTCCTGGTACGGGACGAAGCGGGCCCAACTGGATCTGGGCGACGCGTTCCATCGCGGCCGAGTCCAGCTCGTTGCCAGCCAGGTCAGCACCCTGGCGTCGCCGCTGCGCGGGCGCTGGACGCACGCGCGCCGCATGGACGTCGCGCTGGGACTGCTGCGCGAGATTCGGCCCGCGCGGCTCGTCACGGACGTCTACCCCCTGAGTCGAGCTGAGGACGCCTACGCCACGCTGCTGGACGAGCGCCAATCCTCGATTCAGATGCTGTTCCGCTACCCAGGAGATTCCGAACAGCGAGCGTGATCCCGCATGTACGAACTGATGGTCCGCCGCGACTTCGTGGCCCAGCACTATCTCACGGTCCCGGACTGCGGGCCGGAGAACGAGTGGCACTCGCACCACTTCCACGCCGACGTCCATCTGGAGGGCGCGTCGCTCGACGAGCACGGCTACCTCGTCGACATCGTCGAGCTCAACGACGCGCTCGAGGGCGTGCTGTCCCGATACCGCGATCGGACGCTCAACGACCTGCCGGAATTCCAGGGGACAAACCCGAGCATCGAACGCTTTGCGAGATTTGTGGCCGAGCGGTTGGCGAACCACCTCGACGCAGCGCATCTCGACGCGCTGACGGTCAAGCTCTGGGAAGATGCGGCCGCCTGGGCTTCCTACCGCGCCGAGCTGTCGCGGACGGGATGAACGCTGACGGAGCCATGCGCGTGGGGCTGGTGATCTACGGGCCGCTCGACGGGCGCTCGGGCGGCTATCTCTACGACGCCCAGCTCGTCCAGCACCTGCGCGAGGCGGGCGATGAGGTGCGGGTGTTCTCCCAGCCTGAGGCGAGCTATGCGGGGCGTTTGAGAGAGAACCTCCATCGCGGCTTCTGGCGGGAGCTGGCCCGCGCCGACCTGGACGCGCTGCTGCAGGACGAGCTCAATCACCCGTCGCTGGCGCTCGGCAACCGCTGGCTGCGCCGGCGCGTCGACTACCCGATCGTCGGGATCGTCCACCATCTCTACGCTGATGAGTGGCCTCGGAGCTTCCGACAACGCGCCATCGAACGACTGGAGCGCGCCTTCCTCGCCACGACCGACGCCTGGATCGCCAACAGCCGGGCAACGCTCGAGCGGGTCCGTGGGCTGGGATTGGAGCGCCCGTCCGTCGTCGCCTATCCGGGCGGGGATCGATTCGGGGGGTTGCCGACGGGCCCGGAGATCGAGCGCCGGGCGCATCAGCCGGGGCCGCTGCGGGTGCTCTTTCTCGGCCACGTGGTTCCCCGCAAGCGCCTGGCGTTGGTCCTGGAGGCCGTGGCGGCGACATCACCCGAGACCTGCACGCTCAGCGTCGCCGGCGGCCTGGACGCCGACCCGGCCTACGCCGCGCGCATGCGACGACGCGTGGAGGAACGGGGCATTGCCGACCGGGTCCGCTTCTGCGGCCGAGTGGCTGACGATGAGCTCGTGGAGCTGCTGCGCACGCATCAGGTCATGGCGCTGCCCTCGGCGCACGAGGGCTTCGGCATGGCCTACCTGGAATCCCTCGGCTTCGGGCTGGCCGTCTGCGCGCCCGCGAGCTCGCCCGCCGCGGAGCTGATCGACGATGGCGCGAGCGGCTTTCTCATCGACAACGCCCGCCCCGACGAGCTGGCGACCCGATTCGAGACCCTCCATGAACATCGCGACCTTTTGGCGCGGGTCGGCTGCGATGGGCGCCGCGCCTTCGACGCCCATCCCACCTGGGCCGAGACGGGCGCGACCGTCCGAGCGTTTCTGTTGGAGCTGGTCGGTGACGACCATGCCTGAGCCGGAGCGCTACGACGAGGGGCGCTATCTCGCCGCCAAGCGGGCCATCGACGCCCGCTCGCGCGACTTGCGCACCTGGCGACGTTTCCTCGAAGAGCTCCAACAGCGCGCCCAAGCGAAGCCATCTGACGAGCCGCTGCGGATCCTGGAGCTCGGCGGCGGTCTCGGACATTTGGCGACCGAGGTCCTGGCTCGGCTCGAAGTGCTTGAAGCCCCCGCGCTCGACTACACGCTCGTGGATCTTTCATCCGCCAACCTGGACGGGGCCCGGGCGACCGTCGCCGCTTGGGCCGACTCCGCGGGGTTCAGCGTCGACGACACCTCCGATGGGCTGCGGTTGACACGGGGTGAGGCTGTGTGGCGCGTGGGGGTTGCGCATCGGGAAGCGCTCGCCTACTTGGCCGAGTCTTCAGACGATGAGCCCTGGGACGTCGTCATCGCCCAGGCGTTTCTCGACTTGGTGCACCTGCCGGCGTTCCTCGATTTATTGTCTGACCGACTCAACCCGAACGCGCTGGCCTACTTCCCCATCAACTTCGACGGGCTGACCGCCTTTGAGCCGCCGCACGATCCCGAGCTCGACCGAGCCATCGTCGACGCCTACCATGCCTCCATGGACGCGCGCGCCGCACTCGGGGGCCCGTCTGCCGGGAGCCGCTCCGGGCGCGAACTGCTCCTGGCGCTGCGGGAGCGCGCCCGAGTGCTCGCGGCCGGGAGCTCGGATTGGATCGTCCTGGC
>CAZMNF010000022.1:0-31774 GCA_964567595.1 uncultured Thermotogae bacterium
GACGCGACGTCATTCGGAAGGAGCGTGAGTTGACATGCCTTGGCTGATCGGCTATCCGCGGGAGCGTCTTCACGGTGAGACGCTGATCGAGGCGGCGCAGGAAGCGGGGTGGATGCCCTCATGAAGCTTCAACAGGGTCAGACACGTCGGCTGGCCAGGGGATGGGTCTGGGCGATCGGCGTGGCGATCGTCGTCACGGCGTTGGCCGGCGTCGGCCTGTCCGCGTCCGCGTCGGCGACCGCGAACGGGGACGGCGTCGTCCGGGCGGTGATGTTCTGGAGCGACTCGTGCCCGCACTGCCACCACGTCATCGACAACGTCCTTCCCCCGTTGCAGGAACGCTACGGCGATCGGCTCCAGATCCACCTCGTCGAGGTCTCTTCCGCCTCCGAGTTCGAGCGCGTGGCGCAGGTCGCCTCGGCCTACGGGATTCCGCGCGATCAGGTCGGCGTCCCCTTCCTCGTCATCGGCGATCGGGCCCTGATGGGCTCGAACCAGATCCCCGAGGAGCTGCCCGGACTGATCGAGCGCCACCTGAACGCCGGCGGCGTCGACTACCCGGACGTGGCCGCCCTGACCGACGTGCTGCCCGACGAGGCCGCCACGGCCCCGGAGACGGCCCCCGAAGAATCTGATGAGGCATCGTCGTCGCTGCCGCCGATCAGCGAGACGATGGATGCCTCACGGGAAGGCGGACGCCCGAGCGGCTTCTGGCCCGCCATCGCGGTGTTGATCGGCATGGCGTTGGCGGTCGCCTACGCGGGCGTTCGCCTCTGGCGCCGGCTCCACGACGGCGTCGCCATCGGGCGTCGGCCGTGGGCCGAACGGCTGGTCGTCCCCCTGGCGATCGCCGGGTTGGGCGTGGTCGGCTATCTGGCCTACGTGGAGACCGCCGCCGTTCCGGCCGTCTGCGGCCCCGTCGGCGACTGCAACGCGGTGCAGAACAGTCCCTATGCGACGCTGTTCGGCGTGCTCCCCATCGGCGTGCTCGGCCTGATCGGCTACGTGGCGATGCTCGCCGTCTGGCTCGGGGGCCGGCGCTCGGCTTCGGCCACGTCCAGCGATCGGGCGTCCCTGGCCGTGTTCGCCATGGCGTCCGGCGGCGTGCTCTTCTCGATCTATCTGACGTATCTGGAGCCGTTCGTGATCGACGCCGTCTGCGCTTGGTGCTTGACCTCCGCGGTCATCATGACCATGCTGCTGTTGTGCACGCTCAACCCAGCGTTGCGGGCGCTGCCGCCACAACATGGGGTGCCCGCCCAAGCTCACAGGGAGGGACCACGATGAGCCAAGCCCGTCAGATGTCGTTCTTCGATCGCTACTTGACGCTCTGGATCTTCCTCGCCATGGCGGTCGGCATCGGCCTCGGCTCGCTCGCGCCCTCCGGCGTCGAACGCTTCAACGAGGCCCTGACCGTGGGCAAGCACACCAACCTGCTGATCGCGGTCGGGCTGGTTCTCATGATGTATCCGCCGCTGGCGAAGGTGAAGTATCATCTGTTGCCGCGGGTGTTTGCCGACGTCAAGATCCTGGGGTTGTCGCTCGCCCAGAACTGGCTCATTGGGCCGATCCTGATGTTCGTCTTGGCGATCGGGTTCTTCGGCGGGCTGGCCCCCCTTATCTTCGGCCCCGACCCCCGCTGGGGGATGTACATGACGGGGCTGATCCTGGTCGGCATCGCCCGCTGCATCGCCATGGTGCTCGTCTGGAACGACCTCGCCGAGGGCAGCAGCGAGTACGGGGCGGGGCTCGTGGCGCTCAACAGCGTCTTCCAGGTGCTCACCTACAGCGTCTACGCCTGGATCTTCGTGACGATGCTGCCGAGGCTGTTCGGCATGGAAGGGACCGTCGTCCAAGTCAGCATCGGCGAGATCTTTGCCAGCGTCATGATCTACCTGGGCATCCCGTTTGCCGGGGGTATTCTGAGCCGCATAGTCCTCGTGAGACTCAAGGGCGAATCGTGGTACGAGCGGTCGTTCGTCCCGCGGATCTCCCCGATCACGCCCATCGCGCTGTTGTTCACGATCGTGGTGATGTTCTCCACCCAGGGACAGAAGATCCTGGGCCAGCCCTTGGACGTGCTCTGGATCGCCATTCCGCTCGGCGCCTACTTCACGTTCATGTTTCTGATCAGCTTCTGGATGGCGTGGCGGATCGGGGCCGATTACGAGCGCGCCACGACAGTGGCGTTCACCTCCGCGAGCAACAACTTCGAGTTGGCCATCGCGGTGGCGATCGCGGTCTTCGGCATCGGCTCGCCGATCGCGTTCGCGACGGTGGTGGGCCCGCTCATCGAGGTGCCGGTGTTGATCGGGCTTGTCAACGTGGCCCTGCGCTTTCGCCGACGCTATTTTACAGACGACGCGTCGCATCGCGCCCAGACCACGGTGATGGTTGACTAGCCCCTCCGCCGCCCATCGCGCGTCGGCCGCTACTGTCGGAAGAGCACGGACTCGTTCCGGAACATCCGCACCGCCAACCCCAGGCTGGCGACGCTGTAGACCGCCGAGCTGGCCAGCGTCACGCCGAGTTGGCCCCAGTTGACGTTGCCGAGCACCAGCGCCTTGATCGAGGCCGTCGCGTTGTAGATCGGGATCAGGAACGAGGCCAGCGAGGTCGGCGTATCGGTGAACGCGACGATAAACGCCGGGATCATCACCACAAACGAGATGTAGGACGAGTACGTCTGGGCCTCCTTGAAGTTGCGCGTCCAGGTGAACAGCGCGAACGTCAGCGCGCTCATCATCGCCGCCACGAGCGCCGTCACGCCGAAGATCAGCGCAATGATGGATGGGGCCAGCGCCAGCTCGAGCTGGGCGATCACCGGGTTATCGCCCATGGTCTGCTGCGCTAGGACGACGGCGAGCACGAACCCGAGCAACGCCAAGATCGTCGCCACCAGCGTTACGGACGCGATCGTAAGGAATTTCCCAACGACGAGACTCGATCGCGACGGCGGCGCGACCAAAAGCGATTCGAGCGTGCCGCGCTCCTTCTCGCCAGCGGAAACGTCGATGGCGGTCTGGGAGCCGCCGATGGAGGCGTACAACACCAGGAATAGGGGAAGGATGAAGCTGAGCAGGAACGCGCCGAACTGTTCCTGTGAGGCGACGTTCTGGGACTGGACAGCGAACGGGTCGAGGATACCGGTAGAGAGGTTCCGCTCTTGCAGACGTTGCCTGACGACGGCATCGCTGTAAGTGCTGAGCAGGGCACTCAGCTTCTCCTGCGCCGTCCGCGAGTCGGATTCGGTGGCGTCGAAGCGAATGCGAACGGGCGCCGGATCCGTCTCGGCCGCGACCGCGTCCGCAAAGCCGTCCGGGATCTCCAAGACCGCCTCCACCTCGCCCTCGCTCAGGGCCGCGTCGGGCTCGCTCACGTCGACGACCCTCAGGATCTCGCTCTGGCGGATTTGCTCTAGCAGATCAGGTGCTGCCGCCTCGCCGACCACGGCGATCGCCTGCGTCGACTGCTGGGACTGGGACTCCTGCGACCCGGCCAACAGCGACGGCCCGAGCGCGAAGATGGGCATCACGACCAAGGGCACCACGATCATCAACACGAGCGTGCGCCGTTCGCGGATCGTGTCGAGCAGCTCCTTGCGCCAGACGACGCCGACGTGCCGAAAGCTCATTGGGGAACCTCCTCCACCAGCTTGACGAAGACGGCCTCCAGGTCATCTTCGCCGCTTTGCTCGCGAAGTTCGTCCTTGGTGCCGATGGCGACAATGCGCCCGTCGTTGATAATGCCGATGCGGTCGCAGAGCCGCTCAGCTTCCGGCATGAGATGGGTTGACAGCAGCACCGTCTTGTCCGTCTGCCGGAATCCTTCCAGGAAGTCGCGCACTTGCCGCGACGACATGACATCAAGCCCCGAAGTCGGCTCGTCGAAGATCAGCACGGGCGGATCGTGCAACAACGAAATGGCCATGGCCGCCTTCTGCTTCATGCCCTTGGAGAGCTTGCCCGCTTTTCGGCCCGCGTACTCGTCGATGCCGAGCGTGGGAAAAATCTCGTCGATGCGCTGTTGGGTCTCGGATTTGGACATATCACGAAGCTGCGCGAAATAGCGCACGTTCTCCTCGGCGGTCAGGCGATCGTACAGCCCCGTGGCTTCGCTCAAGACGCCGAACTGGTGCCGGACGCGTTCGGGCTCGTTGACGGCGTCGCAGCCGTTGATGTGAATGGATCCGCTTGTCGGCTTCAGGATCGTCGTGATCATGCGCAGCGTCGTCGTCTTGCCCGCGCCATTCGGCCCCAACAACCCGAAGATCTCCCCGGGCCGGACGCCGAAGCTGACCTCATCCACAGCGACGAACTCGCCGAATTCCTTGCGAAGTTCCGTGACGTCGATCATGCGTTGCTCCCGTATATAGAAATCTCGTCACTGTAGTTGGCGTGGACGAAGCTGTCAACTTCAAAGAAGAGCGTTCGAGTCTGGAGAGACTATTGACAAATCTTTTGACGTATATAGAATGGAGGACAACCGACAAAGGAGTTGAGCATGGCGCCCGAGAAGCTGGATCGCGAGCGGCGGACGCTGGGGACGACGGCCGGCGGCAGCACGTACATGATCACCCTGCCCAAAAGCTGGATCGAGGCCATGCAGCTGCAAAAGGGCGAGGAGGTCTCGCTTGTCCGGATCGAGCCGGGGATCTATCTCAGCCCCGATCGCGATCGCGGGGCCCCCAAGGCCCAGGCGGCGTTGGCCGTCGACGGGTCGTTGCGCGATGCCGCGCTCTCGCGGGCGCTCATCTCGCAGTACGTCGCCGGCTGCGATGTGATCGAGATCACCGGCACCGTCGACAACGAACAACGGGAGATCATCCGCGACACGGTCCAGCGGCTGATCGGCGCCGAGATCCTCCAGGAGACCGCCGACTTCATGCTCGTCCAGACGCTGAGGGATCCCCAAGTGCTGTCTGCGCCCCAGCTGCTCGACTACATTCGCGAGAACGCCGAGGCCATGATCACCGATGCGCCCCTGGCGCTGCTCGAGGGCGACCTGGAGCGGGCCCAGGGCGTTATCCAGCGCGACGAGCGCGTCGACCGCTTCTTCCTCCTGCTTTCCCGACAACTCTACGCCGCGCTGCGCGATCCCCTCGCGGAAGTTGAGCGCGGCATCTCGCGCGTGGAGTTCTTCAACACCCACACGGTGGCCCGGCAGTTGGAGCGGATTGCCGATCACGCCGTCAAGATCGCCCAATCCGCCGAGGCGTTGATTCTGGAGGACCTCGTGGTCCCGAGCGACGTGGCCGACGAGCTGCGCCAAGCCGACGGCATGGTCCGCGAGTTATTGGACCAAGTGTTGGGCGCGTTTTTGAATCTCGACGTCGCCAAGGCGCAGAAGGCGCAGATCATGCTGCCCGACATCGATGACACCATCTCGCAGATCGATCGCGAGCTGCTCGATCTCGACGCCCCCCACCTGGCGTTCCATCTCGGGATCGTCGTCGACAGCATCGGGCGCGTCAAAGATTACGCCGCCAACGTTGCCGAGTTGGCGCTCAACGCCGAGGCCTTACAATGAACGTTGGCGGGAAGCCCCGCCGAAGCTGTTGGCGAGCACCGGTCCCTCCATAGTTGAACAATTCCTCAACTTGAGAATGCGAACGGACCTTGAGGTCGCCAAGGCGCGATCCGATCGTTGGGTGTCAGCGCGGCCAGTACATGATGATGCCAACGCCAGCGAGGCAGATCAGGCCGCCGATCAGATCAAAGCGATCGGGCGCGCGCCCGTCGACGAGCCAGCCCCACAAGAGCGACAGCACCACGAAGACCCCGCCGTAGGCCGCATAGACGCGGCCGAAGTGGGCCGGCTGCAGTGTCGGAACGACGCCGTAGAGGAAAAGCACCAGTCCGCCGATCACGCCGAGGAGAAAGCCGCGCTCCTCGCGCAGCCAGAGCCAGACGAGGTATCCGCCGCCGATCTCCATGAGGCCGGCGAGGAGAAACAGGCTCAGGGATTTGACGATGGCGAACGCGGTTATTGCCTGTCACGACGCCCGCTTTGCTTAGCGCTTGAAGTCATCGCGGACGATCGTGTCCTGCTCGAACATAATGTGCAGGAACGGCTGGTTCTTCCCGTTGGGCAGTTCAAACGCCGTGTGGACGGGCTCGAATGCCGGCCCCTGATCCGTGATTTTGACGGGCCGCACGACGACGTGGGTGTGGTGGCGCTGGCCGGCGATGGTGTTCTCGGGCACCAGGGGCAGCTCGCTCTGGACGGCCAGCTCATAGTCCTGATTGCGCACGGTCTGGGTCGTCATGAAGTGGATCCACTGGTTGTCGTTGACCGTCTCGCCGTTGACGATGACATCCCCGACGCCCCAGAACGCTCCGTAGGTGAAAACTCTTGGGAAAAGCGGCGACTCCGTGCCCGTGTTGCCGTGGATCCACGTATCGGTGATGACCCCGCCGCCGGTCTCCCAGTCGGGAATGGGCGGCTGCCACAGCCGCTCAACCTCCAACTGATACTCGTTGCCCTGCGGATCGGTGAACGATGCTGTGACATCGACGCTGTCGGGCGCCTCAGCCCACTGGTTGGGTTGATCCATGGCGACGCGATCGCGATAGACCGCCCGGAATGAGCCCTGAACGATGCGTCCCTTGTCGCTCACGGCGGTCGGTTTTTTCGTGGTAGTGAAGGCGTCGCCGGCCTCGGTCGTGGCGCGGGCTTCCATCGGCAGCCCGCCCAGAATGGGCAGGTCGTTCAACAACTGAGGCACGCTCTTGTTCAGAGGAGCCGGCAGCTGTTTCGCTTGTTCAATGACGGGCTCCACGAGCGCTTTGGGCTGTTGGGGCGTGCCCCACTCGATCTCGCCCAAGCGCCGCTTGCCGGGCAGGACCCAATAGACGGTTTTCCCAGCGTCTTGGGTGATCTCGACGGTCCGAGCGTCCGGAGATGCTGTCTCTGTGTCCGGATTCGACGGGAAAAGCCCCGGGGCTGCCACGAACGCGGCCATGCCAAGCCCGAGGGCCAACAAGATCGCGGTCCACGTCTTCGACATCAAGTGATTATCCCTCCTGGATTTCGTGCGGGTCTTCCGTCGCGGCTACAACGCAGCGGCCAGTCGGTCGAGACCGACCGGCCCGGCCGCCATGGGGATCAGCCAATCGATTCAGCGGCGCCCCCCTGTGGTTCGGGTTGAACCGAAGCATCGGCATCGATCGAGGCGGGCCACACGCAGGCAATCGCTTCGTGGAGGCGGTCCGTCTGGACTTCGTAGTAGAGCCGCCGCCCCCGACGGTGCGCCGCGATCAAGCCCGCGTACTTGAGTTCCTTCAAGTGATACGACACCGTCGGCGGGGCGATGTTCAAGTTCGCCGCCAGTTCGCCCACGTCGCAGCAGGACTCGGACAGATCACACGTGTCGGGATCGGTGCATTGCATCGCCTTGTCCAGGAGCTGTCGCACGATCCGGACTCGGTGCTCGTTGGCGAGGGCGCCAAAGATGGCGGTCGCCTCGGTCAGTTCCATAGTTTGAGAATATTAACAATATCAAATGATGTCAAGCGGGTTCGGCCAGTCGGCTCAGGCCGCTCAGGCTGTTCAGGCTGCTCAGACCAATGCAGCCCGTATCAAGCGTCAGGGGAAAGCTTGGCCGTGGGAGCGGCTACTGCCCTGGCGGCCGCTCGTCGAGCGTCACGTCGACGCGCATTTGTTGGCCGTCGCGGACGATCGTCAGCGTCACCGTCTGGCCGACTTCTGTCTCCGTTTCGAGGTAGCGAATGATGTCCTCGAGGCTCGTCACCTCGACGCCGTCGACGGCCGTGATGATGTCGCCGTCGATGGGAATTTCGCGATTGCCCACGGTCCGGCCTCGCTGGGCGGGCTGAAGACCGGCTCGGTCCGCCGGACTCCCCGATGCGACCCCCACGACGAAGACGCCGTGATCGGTTCCGAGGTCCAGGTTGGCCCGCTGGCGCAAAATTTGCGCCAGTTCCGGCGTCAGCGAATACGGCGGGGCGCTGATGCCGAGCCACGGATGCGGGTAACGCCCCTGCTCAATAAGCACCGGGACTTCCTGGTCGACCGTGTTGGACGGAACGGCGAAGCCGATGCCGACCGAGCCGCCGCTGGGGCTGTAGATCGCCGTCGTGATTCCGATGACCTCGCCTTGGGAGTTCAAGAGCGGCCCGCCGGAGTTGCCCCGGTTGATGGAGGCGTCGGTCTGGATGAGGCCGAAGATCGGACGCTGCCCTTGGCGCTCGATCGTTCGGTTGAGCGCGCTGACGACGCCCGTGGTGATCGTGCGTTCAAACTGGCCGAAGGGGTTGCCGATGGCGATGGCGAGTTGGCCCGGAGTGAGGTTGCCGGAGCTCCCCATCTCGACCGGATCGAGCTGATCGGCCGGGATGCCGTCGACGTCAATCACCGCGAGGTCGTTGAGCGGATCGGTCCCGATCACTTCCGCTGTGGCGATGGAGCCGTCCGGGAACGTCACCTCGATCTGGGAGGCGTTCTGGACGACGTGGTGGTTGGTGATGATCCGGCCGTCGTTGTCGTAGACGAAGCCCGACCCTGTTCCCTCTTGGGCACGTTCCCCGAAGAACGTCTCCGTGACGACGGTGCTCGTGATGTTGACGACCGAGGGCTGAACGTCCTGATAGACTTGAGACACTTGCTGCTCCCACGGCAGCAGCCCGCCCTCGGGGGACGTCGCCGGCTGGCCGTTGGCGGACGTCTCAGCCTGCTGGGACGGATCGGGCCCTTTGTCCGTCTGCGTGCCGGCCCACCAGGCGACGCCGACGGCGACAACGAGCACCGTCAGGGCCAATATGGCCCCTTGTCGGGTCATCATCAACCGACGCCCACGCTCACTCGGAGGGCTGACCGTCGGCCGACGCCTCGGCATCGGCGGCCTCGGATTCGGCAGCCTTGCGCGCCTGGATGCGCTTGACCATCTTCAGCCGGAAGATCTCCTCGCGCTCGTTTTGTTCCAGCGCGTCGGTGATGTAGCGGATGGTGTTCTCGAGGTCGGGAATGATCGTCTCCTCGAGCGCGTTGATCTTGCGATTGAGCGCGCCCATCTCCTTGCCGACAGTCTTGATGTTGTGCTCCAGGTGTGCGATGTCGAGCATCTTGTCCATGAGGGTCTCCGCTGTCCCGGCAACGGCCTCGATGCGCGAGCTCGTGCTGGCCGGATTGTACCCGCGCGAGAGCAGATCCCGGCTCATTTCGGGGTGCGCCATGTTGAAGATCTTGGTCCCCATGACGTTGTCGGTCTCGATCTCGAGATCGATGTCCTGGCCCGTCGCCATGGCGACCGAGCTGACCGCGACGCCGCCGTCGCGGGCGCGGGCGAAGAAGATCGTGTCCTCCAGGTATTTCAAGTCATCCAGGAGTTCCTCGCGCTTGCCCTTGTAGCGCTTGATCATGTCGAGGAAACGGCTCAACAGCGCTTCCTTCTTTTTCTCCAGGATGTCCTTGCCCTCCTTGGCCGTGTCGAGCTCCTGGCGAGTGCGCAACAGCTCATCACGGGTTGCGTTGACGGTCTCCGCCATCGTCGCTCACGCCTCCGAGGCCTCGGTCGTCGAGGCGGCCGCGGCGCCGTCCGATCCGTTCGAGCTCGGCTCGGGCATGTAGGCCTCGATCTGTTCGGCCTTGACGCGGCGCAGCTCGCTGCGGGGCACGTCGGCCAAGAGCTCCCAAGCGAGATTGAGGCTCTCCTCGATGGAGCGCGGTTCGTTGCCCTGGCCGACGAACTCGGACTCGAACCGCTCGGTGAAGTTGAGGATCCGTTGCTCGTCCTCGCCGAGCCCCTCGCTGCCGATGATGGCCGTGAGCTTTTCGAGCTCCTTGCCGCGGGCGTAGAGCGCGTAGAGCTGATCGCTCAGCTTGTCGTGGTCGTCGCGCGTCTTGCCCTCGCCGACGCCCTCGTCCATGAGCCGAGAGAGGCTCGGCAGCACGTCGATGGGCGGGAACTCGTTCTCGCGGTTCAGCGGCCGGCTCAACAGAATCTGGCCCTCGGTGATGTAGCCCGTCAGGTCGATGACCGGATGGGTGATGTCGTCGTTCGGCATGGTGCAGATGGGCATCTGCGTGACGCTGCCCTGCTCGCCGTGGACGACGCCGGCGCGCTCGTAGATCGAGGCGAGGTCGGTGTAGAGATATCCCGGATAGCCGCGGCGGCCGGGGATCTCCTCGCGCGCCGAGGAGATCTCGCGCAGCGCGTTGGCGTAGTTGAGCATGTCGCTCATGATGACGAGCACGTCGCGGCCCTTGTCGTACGCGAAGTACTCGGCGGTGGTGAGCGCCAAACGGGGCGTCAGCGTCCGCTCGATGGCGGCGTCGTCGGCCAGGTTCAAAAACAGCACCGAGCTGGCCAGCGCGCCGCTGTCCTGGAACTGGCTGTAGAAGTAGTTGTACTCCCGCGAGGTGATGCCCATGCCGGCGAAGATGACGACCAGGTCCTCTTCGGACTGGCGGATGACTTGTTGGGCGACCTGCATGGTCACCTCGTTGAGCGGCAGGCCGGGGCCGCCCCAGATGGGCAGCTTCTGGCCCTTGATGAGCGTGAACAGCGAGTCGATGGCCGTGACGCCCGTCTCGATCCACTCGTCGGGCTGCTGGCGCGCGACAGGGTTGATCGGCGCGCCGCCGATGGGTCGCTCGATCTCGGGATAGATCTCGCCCAGGCCGTCGCGCGGGTTGCCGGAGCCGCCGAAGACGCGACCGAGCATGTCCTCGCTCAGCCCGATCTTGACGATGTCGCCCGTAAAGAAGACCGCCGTGCCTTGGCGGTCCAGGCCGTCGTTGCCCTCGAAGACCTGGACAATGATGGCCTCCTCGCCGACGTCCAAGACCTGGCCGCTCTTCTGGCGACCCTCGCTGTCGACGATCTGGACCCGTTCGCCGAACTTGACGTCCTGGACGGGATCCAGAAAGAGCAGCGGCCCCTTGATGTCCTGAATTTTTCGATGGGCTTTTGCGTAAAGTTCCGTTGCCATGGGAAAATCCTCCTTCGCGTCAGTCGCCCGCCACGGGCTCGCCGGCTTCGGCTTGCGTGCCGCGGCCGGCCGCGCGCAACTCCTCAATCAGCGCCTCAAACGGGCCCTGGAAGTCGTCGTTGGAATAGCCGCCCATCTCGGTGAGCTTGTCCCACTCGGGCAGCTCCAGGATGGCGTTGTAGCTCATCTCGTCCAAGAGCTCCTGGCAGCGCTCGTAGAACGTCAAGATCGCCCGCATCATGTAGTGGCTCTTCAGCGGCGGGCAGTGGGCCTCGATCGGGTCGAACGCGTTCTGGCGCAGATAGACCTCGCGGATCATGCGGGCGATGTCCAGGAGCAGCTTGTCCGGGTTGCTGAGGGACTCCTTGCCGACGAGCTGGACGATCTTGTTCAGCTCGTCCTCCTTCTGGAGGATCTGCATCATCTCGTTGCGCAGGTCGAGGAACGCCTCGCCCAGTTCCTCCTCGAACCAGCCGCGCAGCGCGTCGGTGTAGAGCGTGTAGCTCGTCAGCCAGTTGATCGCGGGGAAGTGGCGGCTGTAGGCGAGCGACGCGTCCAGCGCCCAGAAGACGCCGCCGATGCGCAACGAGTTCTGCGTCACGGGCTCGGAGAAGTCGCCGCCCGGCGGGCTGACCGCGCCGATGACGGTCACGGACCCTTCTCGGCCCTTGGCCGCTTCGGTCTCGATCGGCTCATCTTGATCAACGGGCAGGCCGTCGCCGATGCAGATGGTGCGCCCGCTGCGCTCGTAGAACTGGGCGATGCGGCTGGCGAGGTACGGCGGATAGCCCTCCTCGCCGGGCATCTCCTCGAGCCGGCCGGAAATTTCGCGCAGCGCCTCGGCCCAGCGGCTCGTGGAGTCGGCCATGAGCGACACGTCGTAGCCCATGTCGCGGTAGTACTCCGCAAGCGTAATGCCCGTATAGATCGACGTTTCGCGCGCGGCGACCGGCATGTTGGAGGTGTTCGCCACGAGGATCGTGCGATCCATCAGCGGCGTGCCCGTCTTGGGGTCCTCCAGCTCGGGGAACTTGGTCAACACCTCGGTCATCTCGTTGCCGCGCTCGCCGCAGCCGATGTAGATGACGATGTCCGCGTCGGACCACTTGGCCAACGACTGTTGGGTGACCGTCTTGCCCGAGCCGAACGGGCCGGGAATGATGGCGTTGCCGCCCTTGGGCACGGGGAAGAAGACGTCGAAGATGCGCTGGCCCGTGACCAGCGGAATGCTCGTGGGAATCTTCTGTTGGGCCGGGCGCGGCGTCCGGATGGGCCAAGTCTGGGTCATGCGGATCTCGGTCCCGTCCTCCAAGCGAGCGACGGGATCCTCGATGGTGTAGTCGCCCGACTCGATCTGCTCCACGCGGCCCTCGACGCCCTGCGGGATCATGATGTAGTGCTTGATCGCGGGCGTCTCGTCCACGGTGCCGACGATGTCGCCGAAGGCGACCTCCGCGCCCGGCTCGACCCAGGGCTCGAACGTCCACTGCGTGTCTCGGGGGAGCGGGTCGCCCGTGGTGCCGCGCTCGATGAAGTTGCCCGACTGTTCGCGGATCGCGTTGAGCGGGCGCTGAATGCCGTCGTAGATCGATCCCAACAGCCCGGGGCCGAGCTCCACGAGGAACGGCTCCCCGTCGCTGACGACGGGCTCGCCGACGGTGAGCCCGTCGGTCTCCTCGTAGACCTGGATGGAGATCTCCTCGCCCTGGATCTCGATGACCTCGCCGATGAGGCCGAGCTCGCCGACCTCGACGAGGTCACGGATCTTGATCGTCTCCATGCCCTTCGCGTTGACAACCGGCCCGGAAATTCGGGTGATCTGCCCTTCAATACGGCTCATTCGTCGTCGCCCCCTATGTGAAGCTTCTGTCCCAAGTATCGCAGCGTCAGCTCGTCGATGTAGGGTTGGTCGTGTTCAATCTGATTCGACGGAAATGAGGCGACCATGGGGAGGTCGTTCGCCGCGAACGCCTGCTCAAACGGCTCCATGTAGCGCTCGTCAACCAGCACGATCGCCGCGTCCGCCATCCCGTTGATGGCCTCGATGATCTCGTTGATGCGCGCTTGAACCTCGTGGCGCTCGTCGATCTCAAAGACGCGGATTCCGGCCAACCGGAACCCGTCGGCCAACTCCGTGGGCGAGACGATGACGGGCTTCATGCGCTCGCCACCTCCTCAGGGATCATGCCGGGCACCCGGATCAGTCGACGTTCGATCTCCGCCCGCGACGCTCGTCGATAGAGGCCGCCGGCGACGACGCGGAGGTTGATGGCCTCCGCGTTGACCCGCCAGATGTAGGTGGCGGCGAGGCCGATGTCGAAAAACTGGCCCGGCTCCAAGTGCGTCATCTCCCGATACAGTAGATTCTCCAACTGCTCCTGGAACGCGTTGGCGTCCAGGGACTCCTCCAGCGATTCCAGGCGTCGGCCGTAGTAGGTCTCCGCCACGTTGCGCACGAACGTTGCCCGGTCCGGGCTCTCGATGAGCGATCGGATCGTGCTCTGTTCGAGGCGCTCGCCGCCCTGGAGAACGTATCGATCGCGCTCCGCCGTGTCGACCGTCGTCTCCAGCACGCGCATGGCGTAGACGAGGTTGAGGATGTCGACCTCCGTGCCGAGCATGTGGCGCACGGCTTCGGCATTGGGGCTGTCCAACTGATCCAGCATGGACCGCGAGCCGGTGAAGTAATGGCGGTCGAGCGCCACCTCCAGCGTGGCCAGCTGCCCGCTCGACTCGTAGTCGGGATAGGCCGCCGAGAGCGGACGGTAGTAACGGTTCCCCACGGTCAAGAGCTCGTCGATGATGGCGTCGATCCCCTCGCGCTCCAGGAGCGTCTCGTAGAACGAGCTCGGATAGAGGATCGTCGGGAAGAGGCTCTCGCGGATCGTGTTGGCGTCGGTGCCCGCGTGGAAGCCCCGGAGGATGGTTTTCAAGTTGAAGACCTCGAAGCGTTCCAGAATGAGAGCGATCAGCTGTTTGGGCTCGTCGAAGGCGACGTCGTGCAATTTCTGGAAGACGCGCTGGGTGTGGGCGACGATCGCCTGCTCGACCATGTTGTAGCCGCTGTGCTCCACGGAGGCGCGTTCGAGCTCGTCGGCGTAGTCCGTCTCCGCCAGCGCGGCCGTGAACTCCTCGAAGTCGGTCATGTCGAGGTACGACCCGAATTCTGCGGGACCGAGAAGTCGCGACCTCAGGTAGCGGAGCCGGGTATTGAGGTACTCGTAAGCCATGCGTCCCTCCTCCATCTCACGCCGGAGCGTGCTCGCGCTCAGTCTTGGAACAGCTGTTTGCTCAGTTCGGGCCGATGCTGGCGAATGAGGTTCTCGATGCGCGTCTCCAGTCGATTGTCCAGGAGCAGGTCGCCCGATGGGCTGGTGGCAATGAAGCCGCCGATCGTCCGGATCGATCCGCCTTCCCCGTGGTTCGTCTCGCCGAGCAGCTCATCAAAGATCGGCCGATCGCGCTCGTCGAACTGCACGACCAGGTCGCCGCCGATCTCCGATTCGGCCTCCTGGAGACAGGTCTGCAGGAAGCTCTTGTAGGCGTCGGTGTCCTCGCGGAGCCGTTCAGCCGCCTCGGAGAGCTGGTCAAAGAGAGCGCGGGCGGCATCGGCTTTGGCGCGCAACACCGTCGAGCGGGCTTGGGCGCGGGCACGGCTCGTGATGAGCCGCTTTTCGTTCTCAATGCGAGCTTTGGCGTCGGCGAGCGTCTGGTCGCGCCATTGCGCGATCTCATGCTCGGCCGCCTCGCGGCGGCGCTGGGCCTCCTGCTCCGCCTCGTCGCGGATCCGTTGTGCCTTCGCTTCGCCCTCTTCTTCGATTCGACTGAGGAGTTCCATAGGGACGAAGCCTAAATGAGGAAGAGCGCGACGAAGCCGAAGATGACCAGCGTCTCGGGAATGACGATGAGCAGAATGCCCGTTCCCAACTGGCCGGGATCTTCGGCCACCGCGCCGACCACGGCGGGAATCGCTCGCGTCATGGCGAGCCCGGTGCCGAGCGCGCCGCCGAGCAGGGCGAGGCCCTTGCCGAGCGCGGCCAAGCCGGCGCCCGTTGTCATGCCGGCCGCCGCCTCGGCCTCCTCTTGGGCGAAGGCGCCGACGGTCATGACGAGAACAAGCGCGCTGAGCGTGAATAATCCGGCTCCGACACGTTTGAGCGTCTGTGCGCGATCCATGGTTGAGATGTCCTCCTTGTGTTCGGGTTTGGGTTTCGGGTTAAGATCGTGTTGACTTCGCCACGGTGGAGACGTCCACTTCGCGGAACGGGCGATAGGGGACGCCGCCCAACTCCTCCAGCAAGAATTTTTCGAAGAACTCCACCCACTGCAGACGAGCGGACTGGATGCCCCCCTCAAAGACGTGCAGCACCAGGTTGAACGTGTGCAGGATGACCGCGGCCACGGTGGCCAGGATGACCCCGAGCACGACGACGCTGCCCGCCAGAAAGCTGATGAACTCGTTGATGAGCACGCTCAGCATGACGGCCGCGACGGCAAAGCCCATGACACGGGCATAGGAGAGCATGTGCACGAACGGCGTCGGCATCTCGAGCAGCGTGTTGATCCCGCCCATGGCCAAGAACGGAATGCCGATCGCCCAGAGCCCGACGCCGTACCAGGCGGCACCCGCCAAGAACGGGACCTGCTCGGACAGATCGCCGATCAAGGTGCTGATGCCGAACAGCGCCAACAGCAGCCCGACCTTGGCGAAGGCGTGCTTGCGGGCGCCCATGCGCAACGCCGTGGCGATGCCGAAGATGAGCCCGAGCGTGATCTGGACGATCCCGAGCACGAGCACCAGCGGCAGCAGCCAACTCGCCGGACTGTAGCCGTCGGCCACGTGCTCCACGCGCGGCAGGGGCCACCACTCCCCGATGTGCCAGCCGAACGCGTGGCCGACCTCGACCCCGAAGACCTCGCCGAACAACAAGCCAGCGACCACGGAAAAGAGGCCGCCGTGCAACAGAACGCGGATGGCGCCACGCCCGGCGTCGGATTCGGGCATGCGCGTCAGCGTGGGGTTGCTCAGGCCTGGAAAGCCGCGCAACCCCCAGATGGCCAGCGCCATGACGACGAGGCCATAGCCGAAGTCGCCGACGATGATGGCAAAGAGAATGGGGAAAAACAGGCTGATCATCGGGACCGGATCGACGCTGCCGTGCTTCGGCGTTCCGAAGATGTCCAGAATCAGTTGGTAGGGCTTGGCCCAGCTGGACTGCACGAACGACACGGGCACCTCGTCGTGTTCGGCTTCGCTGGGGTCGTCGTTGATGACGATGTCGGGAAACTCCGCTTGCAGCGTCGACTGGAGCTCGTCGAACTCGTCGCTGGGAACCCACCCGGAGACGACGAACGCGTAGTCCGTGTAGCCGAATCTCTGCGACGCGTCGACTTGAGCGAGGCGATTCTCCAGGGCCCACGTCAGCGCGACCATGCGCGGGCCGTGCGCTTGACCGAGCTCGCGGAGCTCGCGGTTGATCTCCTCGAGGCGCTCGGGAATCTCTTCGTCGTCTTGGCGCAGTTGGCGGATGGCCTCGGGGAAGTCGAGCTCCTCGACGTGGGCCGGCAACGAAATGGGGCGGAACCCTTTGGCGTCCAGGTACTCCTGGACGGGCTCGGCGAACTCCGGCTCCACGCTGACGATGACTTGGATGCGGTCGTTGGACAGCTCTTCGGAGACAAGCTGGTAGCGCTCGCCCAGCTGGTCCTGGAGGACGTCGCGGACGTCGTCGATGGCCACTTGGCCCCGGTCCTCCGCCAGCATGGCCACGATCGAGCGCCCCTCGCGCGGGACTTGATCCAAGAGAGCTGGGCTGGCGTCAATGACCTCCCTGATGAGCTCAATCGCCGAACGCCGATCGCGCAGCTTGCGTCGTTCGGCGATGAGCGAGCGGAGCTCGCCCTCGAGCGTCTCGATCTGCTCGCGGAACGCGTCGGCCACTTCGTCGACCTGGCCGCCCACGGCGTCGAGCTCGGCATCGTCCACCCGCAGAAGCTCGGGATCGACCTCGCGGAAGTAGTCCAAGATGCCGCGGGCCTTGACGAGCGCGTTCTCCACGTCCTGGCGTTGCTCGGCAAGCGGCCCATCGTCGAGCTCGGACTGGAGCTCGAGCGGGGCTTCCTCGAGGTGAAGCACGCCCAGCTCCTGGAGCCGGGCGATCAGCGCGTCCCGTTGCGCGCGGGTGTAGACCATGTAGGCCCGCTTCATCGATCGCATCATGATGGATCAGCCGGCGAGCAGCTCCTCCTTCAGGCGGTTGACGAGCTCATCTAAGCGTTCGTTCGCGGATTGGCGGATGCTTTCGGCCTCCTGCTCGGCTTGCTCAACCAGCGTCTGCGCCTCCTGTTCCGCCTCTTGGCGGGCTTCCTCGCGCAGGCGCTCGATCTCCTCGTTGACCTCGGATTCGACGCGCTCACGCTCAGCTTGGATCTCCTCGTCGACTTGCTGGAGCTGCTGGTTGGCCTCCTGGCGAGCCTGTTCGACGCGCTCCGCAATCTCCTTCTCTTTGTCTCGAATCGCGACGAGTTCCTTGAACCGGTCCTCCGGGCTCATGGACTCGGACGATTCCGCGTTCTGGGAATGGGCCATGGTTCGCTCCTTAAAAACAAAAAGAACCGGCGTTGGATCGAGCTGATCGCTCTGATTGCGTGTTGGCGCCACTATAGCATACGCAAGTTGATGCGGCAAACCCCGCAATCCGTGCGGCTTGTTCCGGATGGCGGTGGGGCAACGATCGCTCCGAAGCCGAGCCGGCTCAGCCCAAGGGACGGACTGATTGGTCCGTGCTGAGCGGGCTTACATGCGGTGGACCGCGCTGAGGGCCCGCTTCAGGTCGTCGATGCCGTCGGAGAGCACCTCAAGCGGCTCTTCCATGTCGGCGTCCGGTTGCGTCACGTAGGTCCGCATCTGCCCCACGTGCTCGACCAGCTTCCCCAACGCATCGCGCAGCTCAGGGGAGAAGTACCGCCCGTGCTCGCTCAGGATCGCCTCGAGATCCTCAATGACCGTATCGAGCCGCTTGACGAGGATGCGCGGCGTGGCGACGCCGGGACTGCCCCAGCCGAACTCCAGTTCGCGGACGCAGTTGCGTAGCGTCGCCTCCAGTTCGCGATACGACTTGCGCAGCGTGTGTTGTTGGTGCTCCGGCAGAAAGGGGAATCGGGACACCTCAAAGCGCACGACCTGCTTGAGGCCGTCCAGGTCGAGATGGGGCGGTTGGGCCGTCACGCGCGATCGCCCTCCAACTCCGCCCAGAGCCGTCGGACAGCGTCATGGGGATCCGCGACGTTGGTGACGTCGGGCAAGCGCCACTCGGTCATGTGGAGGCCGATCACCGGGCGACCGAGCTTGCGCGCCAGCGCCACCTCGGACAGCGTCCCGTCCCCGCCGTCGACCGCGAGCAGGCCGTCGCACAGCAGCCCCAGCAGGAAGTTGCGACCTTCGAGCCAGCCCGTCGCCACGGGGACGTCGACGTGCGGGTTGGCCGATGCGGGGTCGGAGCCGGGCAGCAGGCCGATCGTCAAGCCATGGGCTCGCTTGGCGCCGCGGGAGACGGCTTCCATGACCCCGCCGAGTCCCCCGCTCACGACCGCAGCGCCGCGCCGCGCGAGCTCTTCGCCGAGCGTCTCGGCGGTCGTCGCCAGCGCGTTCTCAACCGTCCCGCCGCCGCTGACGCCCACAATGATGCCGGAATGGCCGTCGGCTTGCAGCGCGTCTCGAACGGTTCCCCTGAGCGAGTCGAGCGTGGATGCGTCCAGGCGGATGGGTTGGAACGCGTCCGCGATCAGCGGCGACTGGACCATCGTGACACCACCTCGCCGCAGTTGGGGCAGTAGGTCGGGTCGTTCTTGACGTAGTTTCCGCAATGGGGGCACTTTCGCGACATCCCGCGGCGAGCTAGGAAGTAGAGATAGGCCCGCCAGCCGATCCACCAGCTGGCCAGCAGCACGACCACGGCCCCGAGCAGTTCAAGTCCGAATCCCATGGGGATCAGTATAAGAGCGGGCCCCGCCCCTCACCAAGCGAGCGGGCGCGAGCCGGACAGCGGCTGTCGACAGAGCGTGGGACCCGCCTGCACGGAGCACTGGGCCCGCGACGGGCCCAGCGCGCCTGCAGCTTGATTTCAAAAATTCCGTGTATTAGAGGCGTTCGACGACCGTGGCGATGCCTTGACCGAAGCCGATGCACATCGTCACGAGCCCGGTCTCCTTGTCCTGGCGCTCCAGCTCGTGGACGAGCTTCGTCATGAGGACGCCGCCCGTGGCGCCCAGCGGGTGCCCATGCGCGATCGCGCCGCCGTTGACGTTGACCCGATCCCAGTCGGGATCGAGCTCGCGGCCCCAGGCCAAGGGAATGGACGCAAATGCCTCGTTGATCTCCACGAGGTCGATGTCGCCCAGCGTCATGTCGGCTTTGTCGAGCGCTTGTCGGGTCGAGGGGATGGGGCCGGTCAGCATGATCGTCGGATCGACGCCCACCACCGACGACGAGACCAGCCGGGCCTTCGGCGTCAAGCCCAGCTCGTCGGCTTTGGCGCGGGTGGTGATCAGGAGCATCGCCGCGCCGTCGCTCATCTGGCTGGAATTGCCGGCGGTGATTTGGCCATCGGGCCGGAATGCGGGTGACAGCGTCGAGAGCTTCTCCAGGCTCGTGTCGCGGCGCACGCCCTCGTCGTCGCCGATCGTCCCGTCGTCGGTCTCAACGGGGACGATCTGGTCTTGGAGCCGGCACTCGTCCTGCGCGTGGGCCAGTCGCTGGTGGCTTTCCAGAGACAACTCGTCCAGTTCTTGCCGAGAAATTCCCCACTGCTCCGCAATCCGCTCGGCCGACTCGCCCTGCCAGACGACCTCGTATTGATTGGTGAGTTTCGCGTTCATGGGCTTGTCGATGTCCGAGCTGATCGGCTCGCGGGTCATGCTCTCCACGCCGCCGGCGACCACGACGTCGCTCGTGTTGGCGGCGATCTGCTGAGCCCCGTACATCACGGCCTGTTGGCCGGAGCCGCAGAGCCGATTGACCGTTGTGCCGGCCACGCTGACGGGCAGGCCGGCTTCCAATCCGATAAAGCGAGCCACGTTGCCGCCCTGTTCGCCCCGTTGAGTCACACAGCCGAGCACGAGGTCGTCGATGGCGCTCGTGTCGATGCCCGTCTTGTTGACCAATCCATTCAGGGCAACGATCCCGAGATCATCGGGCCGAATGTCGGCGAACGCTCCACCGGCTTTGCCGACGGGCGTCCGAACCGCCTCGACGATGACGGGTTGGCGTGCGGTATCCATATCGCTCAGAGCTCCCCGGCGCTTTCCAAGCCGGCAATGACGTCACTCACGAACGAGTCGACGTCGTGATAGGGGAACTCGGCCTGGCTGGAGAGCTTCTGCGACAGCTCCATCGCCGACCAGGATTTATCGCCTGCCGTGAACTGCGTGTTGGGGCCCTGGGGCAAGACAGGGAGCAGTTCCATGACGTTATTGATCGGGTAATCGGCTTTGCCGAAGACGTCCTTCAGTTGCTGTTCCAGTTCCTCGCGCTCGCTCATCGGGGCACCTCCGTGGTCTGGTGAGAAGAGTGTAGCGCTCGGGGTTTTCGCCTGTCAATTCCGTCGAATTTCGCATTATGGCGCTGGTCGACACTCGCAATGGCGATCGGGCGGAAGCGCCCTGCTCTCAACGGCCAAGGTAGACCTGGCGGATGTAGGGATCCGCGTGCAGCTCGGCGCTGGTGCCCTCCCGGACCAACTGGCCCGTTTCCAGGAGGTGGACGCGCTCGGCGTGGGCAAAGGCGAAGCCGGTGTTCTGTTCAGCAAGGAGAATCGCCATCTCGAACTGGTCGCGGATCTCGCCGAGCGCCCGCGAGATGTCCTCACAGACGATCGGGGCCAGGCCGAGCGTCGGCTCGTCGAGCATCAGGAGTTTGGGACGGCCCATCAGCGCCCGACCGACCGCGACCATCTGCTGCTCCCCGCCGGAGAGGGTGTGGGCGGGTTGGCGCCGGCGCTCCGCCAAACGGGGGAACAGCCCTTCGATGGTGGCCAGGTCACGCGCGACCTCGGCGTCCTGACGTCGATAGGCCCCCAGGACGAGGTTGTCGGAGACGTCGAGGTGCGGGAAGAGATGGCGGCCCTCCGGGCAGTGGATCAGCCCGTGCCCCACGATCTCGTGCGGCCGGCGGGGCAAGGGCCGCCCGTCAAAATAAACCTTGCCTTGGAAAGGGACGAGCCCGGACAGGGCGTTGAGCAGCGTCGTCTTCCCGGCGCCGTTCGGCCCGATGATCGCCACGACCGCCTCCGGCTCGACCTCGAGCGAGACCGTGTGGAGTGCCTGTGCCTTGCCGTAGAACGCGTCAAGGCCTTGGACGCTCAGCAACGTCACGCCCCGTCACCTCCCGCGTCGTTGCCCTCACCATCGTCCCTGTCGGAGACGAGCGTCGTCGGGTCGTCGCTACCGGCGAGGTAGACCTCCTGGACGCGCGGGTCAGCTGCGACCGCCTCCGGGGCGCCCTCGGCCAGGACCTGGCCGAAGTGGACCACGACGGCGCGGTCGATCAGGCGCATCAGCCCCTGCATGTTGTGGTCGACGACGACGAGCGCTCGCCCTTCGGCTCGCAACTCGAGCAAGAGTGCGCTCAAGCGTTCGACCTCCGCGGCGGAGAGGCCGGCGAAGGGCTCGTCGAGCAGCAAAACCTGCGCGTCGGTCGCGAGCGCTCTGGCGATCTCCAGTTGGCGCAGTCCGGCCTGGGGCAGCACGCCGGGATGGGCCTGCCAGCAGCCGCAGCGACCGTCGGCGTCCGCCTCGTTCTCGGGATCGTGGCCCAGGGTTGCGCAGAGGCCGACTCGGGCGCAACAGGCCCGCACCCTGGCCTGACGGCCGGCCGCATCCGCGTCGCGGGCGAAGATCGCCTTCGGCATCAGCGCCAGCTCCACGTTGGCCGCGATGGACTTGTGGGTGAACGGTTGTGGCGTTTGGAAGGTCCGGGCAATGCCGGCGTTGACCATCTGGTGGGGCGGCCAACCCGTCACGTCGCGCCCACGGAACGTCACCGAACCCGCGTCGGGCCGATACGTGCCGGCAATGAGGTTGAAGATGGTCGTCTTACCAGCGCCGTTGGGGCCGATCAGGCCGAGGATCTCGTCGGGATAGACCGCGATGCTGAGATCCTGGACCGCCTGCAGCCCGCCGAAGGCCTTAGCGAGACCTTCCAGCTGGAGGACGGGCGTCGTCGATTGCGATTGGTCTCGGGTTGGAGCGTCGCTCGTCACGCTGGCCTCACCTCGAGTGGCGCGCGCGCCATCGCATTGTGATCCAGTCCCGGCCCCACCGCAACGGCCGGCCGAACTCGGGCAAGAGCCCCCGCGGCAGCAGATAGAGCACCAACAGCGCAAGCGCGAACAGCGCAAAGAAGCGCCAGGCGCCCAACAGCCGCAAGTACTCCTGGACGACGATCAACAGATAGGCCCCGCCGATGGGGCCGGTAACCGTTCCCATGCCGCCGAGGACAGCCGAGACGATCGCCTCGACCGAGATCTGCAGGTCGAGCAAGCTCGCCGGGGCGGCCGAGCCCAAGTGGTAGACGTAGAACGCCCCGCTCAGGCCGCCGACGAACCCGCTGACGCCAAAGGCGAGGGCCTTGTACTTGGCCGTGTCCACCCCGCAGGCCTGGGCGGTCGCCTCGTCATCCCGGATGGCGGTGAAGATGACGCCGATGCGCGAGCGGGCCAGGAGTTTGAGCCCGATCGCGACGACGAGCATCAGGGCGAGCACGTAGTAGTACTTCGCCGTGGCGTCTTGGCTGAGGAAGCAGTCGGGGATGCAGAGGATCGCGCCCTCGGCTCCGGCAATACCGAGGTCGAAGGTCTCGGCCGGTTTGAGCCAACGCATGAAGCGCTCCAGCGCGAGCGCGGCCACGAGCGTCATCAGGGCCAAATAGGGCCCGCGCAGCCGCAGGGCCGGCGCGGCGATGAGCAACCCGCCCAGCGCGGCCACCGCGCCCCCGATGGCGATCACCGCCGGAGGCGACCATCCGGCGATCACCGAGAGCGCGGCCGCCGTGTAGCCGCCGAGGCCGAAGAAAAAGGAGTGACCGAAGCTGATCTGGCCGGTGTAGCCCGAGAGGATGTCCCAGCTCATGGCGAGGATCGCCCAGACGTTGGCCAGAATGAGGGTCGTAAGCAGCCGATTGAGCAGGGCCGGGTTGGCCTCCATGGCGGGAACGAGCACCGGCAACAACGTCGGCAGCAGAGCCAACGCGACCGCGACCGCGAGAAACCCGAGCCAGTGCGTGCCCGACGATCGAGCCCTCAACCGGCCTCCTTTCCGGCCAGCCCTTGGGGTCGAACGATGAGGACGGCGACCAACAGCAAGAGGGGGACGAGCCCACGGGCCTCCGGCGCGAACTGGGCGACGATCGTCTCCGCGTAGCCGACGATGAGCGCGGCGCCGAGCGTGCCGGGGATGCTGCCCAACCCGCCGACAACGACGGTGGAGAAGGCGATCACGAGCAGGGCGCGCTCTTCCAGGGGACTGATCCCGAGGAACGAGGCGATGAACAGGCCGGCGAGCGCGGCGAGCGCGCCCGAGATCGCCCAAACGATCAGCACGATTCGCTCGGCCGGGATGCCGACGAGCGCCGCCCCCTTCGGCTCCATAGACAGCGCCCGGATCGCCTTGCCGTGGCGCGTCCGCGTGACGAAAGCCCAGAGCGCCACGATCGCGCCGAGCGCCACCGCGCTGGCCAGCAGCCGGTTGGCGCCGATCTCCGTGCCGCCAATGCTCAAATTGCCGGCGATGAGCGGCGGCAGCAGCCGCGACTCCGGCCCGGAAACGAGGATGACGGCCTGCTCCAGCAGCACGGCCAGCAGCAGCGTCGCCAGAAAGACCGTGATGGGTCGGTCTTGGATGGGCCGGACGAAGATCCGATAGATGATCGGCGCCAGTAGGGCCAGCCCGACGACGCCCACGAGGAAGGCGCTCGGGCGTGCCCAGCCCGCGTCCAGCGCCCAGTGAGCCCCGAACGCGCCGAGCATGGCGAGCGCGCCGTGCGAGAGGTTCAACACGCCGGCGACGCCGAAGATCATGGTGAACCCGACGGCGACCAACGCGTAAAGCGCGCTGATGAGAAAGCCGAGGACGAGGACGTCGGCGACGACGCTCATCGATGGGGTCCTCGTTCAAAGGGCTGCTGGATAGCAACGGGGCAGAGGGCGATCTTTGCCCTCCTGCCCCATTGCTGCCCGGTTGGTCGGTCGCGGCGGTCGTCCCTCGGCGATCGGGCCATGACCGTGTGCGGGTCGGTCAGCGTCGGATGAGGGTGCGGGTCAGCCCATCCACGGGGGCGCCTCGAACTCGCCTGTCGCCAGGTCGGGCGGGAAGAGGACCTCCTGTCGGCCTTCCTGCCACTGGATCCAGACGCCGGTCAGCTTGCCGGGAATAAAGCGGACGTCGTGCGGGAACGCCTGCTCCGGCTCCAGCGGCGTGACGCCGGTCTCGCCGCGCTGGTAGAAGCCGATCTCGCCCGTCGTGCCGGTGAACAGCTTGGTCGGCTCGCCCGCATCGTTCAGGGCGCCGTAGGTCTCCAGTTCCTGGATGATCTCGTTGGTGGATGCCTCGTCGGTCGGCAGCGTCCCGATCGCCTCGGCGGCCTCCTTCAGCAGGAAGAGGGCGTCGTAGCTGACGAACGCGTTGTAGCTCGGGATCGTCACCTCGGGCTTGACCGCTGAGAAGTCGGCAAAGTCGTCGACGAAGGGGACCGTCCGGTCGGTGATCGGCGCGCGGGCCCCGGACGTGAAGGTGATGACGGAGTCGGAAGCCCCTTCAGTCAGCTCGTCAAAGCGCCCGTCCTGGGCCTGGACGTTGACTCCGGCCATCGGGAGTGGGACCTCTTGGGAGGCCCATTGGGACGTCGGGCGGGTACCGGTGTGGGCCATGACGGTCACCAGGCCGCCCGTGCGGCCCTCCATGGCATTAGCGGCGCGGTCGAAGAACGGGGTGAAGTCGGTGGTGCTTTCGGGGTAGCGGATCGTCTCCACCACCTCGACCTCGGACCCGAACGACTTCAGAAGCTGGGTGAAGCCGGACGTGATCGGCTGGGTCCAGGCGGCGTCCTCGGCAAAGACGACGATGGAGTCCCAGCCGAGACCTTTCTCGAGGAAGTCGCGCACGAACAGGACCGTGTTTTGCAGGATGAAGAATGAGTTGATCGGCCCGACGCGGAAGAAGTACTTGAAGCTTTCGTAGTCGTTCGCCACTTGGATCGAGGGCGCGGGCGAGCCGGGGCCGGTGCTCAGCACCAGCTTGCTCAGCGAGGGGAACGTCGGCAACGCCCCGATCAGGGACTCGCTGAAGAAGAAGCCGGTCAGGACGTCCGCGCCGCGGCTGACGAGGTCCTGCAGCGCCAGCGGCGCCTGGTCCGCGCGACCGGCGGTATCGGAGACGACCAGCTCCAGCGGCCGTCCCAAGATGCCGCCGTCGTCGTTGATCTGGTTGATCGCGAGGCTGAGGGCCTTCTCCGCCGCCTCGCCGAAGAACGTGGCCAACGGGTTGGCCATGCCGATCACGAACGGCTGTTCCTGTCCGGCGGCAAGGCGCTGCAGCGAGAGCGGGCCGAGTGACGTGGCCGCCATTCCGGCACCGAGCGATCGCAAGAACGTTCGGCGCGTCAGTCCGGACACTCTGTCTTGGGCCATGCCGAATTCCCTCCTTAGGTTCATTTCGTTGCGGCTTGTGTCTCAAACGTGGCTCTCGGATTTGCCGCGGACGGACCTTACGAACAACGATTCAGCGAGGTCTGTTCCATCGTGACGTCCTTCGCGGCGACGGGATCGACCAGCAGATCGCAACCGTTTTGGTCGAAGAGGACAAGAGTCGCGTCCAGGTCGGCGCGATCGAGTTCCTTGCTCCGGTCGCCGACCAGGATTCCGATCGGATTGTCGGAAATCGTCGTCCCGGACACCTCGGCCTGGGCACGGACGTCGAGATCGCTGAGCGTCGCACACCCGGCGGCGATCATGGACGACGGGCCGCCGACCTGGAGCCCGGCTTTCCCATTGCCTGCCAATTCGCCGTCCCGAATTGTCGCCTGTGAGCTGTCGTTGACGGCGACGCCGAGGCAGCGATTCTGGCGGCTGGTGACGTTCTGGAGTGTCGCTTGGGCGCTTCCGCCGAGCTGAATCCCGTTGAGCCCATTCTGGGCGATCAGCGTGCCAGCCCCGATGGACGCCGTCGCCTCGTTCAGCAGCGCAACGCCGTTGGCGCCGTTCTCGCGAATGAGGACTCGGTCCTGCAAGACGACGTTGGCCTGATCGCGGGCCGCGATCCCGCCGCCGATCGGGTTCCCTTGGACGGAAGTTCCGTTCTGGGCGATCGTGACGTTCGACAGCGTCGCCTGCGTTTGATCGAAGAGCGCGATCCCGTTCTGGGCGTTGCCGGTAAGCTGGATGTCCTCCACTCGCAGAGTGGGCGACAGCTCAGCCGACTGGCCCGGCGGGGACTGCGCCTGAATGCCGTTGAGTCCCTGCGTGATGGTGAACGCTCGCAGGGCGACCTGGAAAGGGCCGGCCACGACGACGCCCCGGTTGATCACCGAGCGTCCTTGGGCGTCCCCAATGAGCGTGATGGGCTTGCTGATCTGGACCGGACCGGCGTATTCGCCGCCCTCGACGACGACAGTGCTGCCCGCCTCGGCAGCGGCGACCGCCTCCTGGATTGAGGCGAAGCCACACGCGGGCGGGCCGTCCGAACAGACCCGGATCAGCTCGCCGCCCGTTCCCGCACTTGCGGGACCGATGCCGAGGATCGCCGCGATGACTCCGACGAGAATGGCGGCCTTAATGCCACCGTAGAGCTTAACGACGCGCATCACGGACCTCCTTCTTCTACGATTTTGACGTGGGCGCCTCGTCAATGAGCCCGGAATTCCTCCGGGCTCATATGCGCACGACGGACTTGGTTTGTTGCCCGTCCCTTTGGGCTCCGAAAATGACCCTATCACGACCTCAAAGACGGAGACAAGTCGGCTCGAGGTTGTGCCCACCGTCGCGACGAAGCCGCGCAGCCGTCCGTCCCCATCGCTCGTTCCGACACGGAGGTGGCTCGGTCAACTCGGCACGGGCGCCTGGGCCAAAGCCGTGGCCGTCGCCCCGGCCAACCCTCGGAAGACGTCCTCAGCGTCGGCCTCGCGCTCGGCTTGAGGCCGCGCAAGGTGGTCCTCGACCCGATCCACCCACTCCGAGATCGGGGTCGACACCCTGGTTCGGGTGGCCAGATGCTCGGCCAACCGCCGATGTGCGCCCTTATGCTCCATCACTTCGAGGCCGTCCAGGATCTGGCGATGCGGCGTCCCCTCCCAGATCGAGAGGATCATCGCCTCGCGGAGCCAGCGCTCGACCCGATGTTCCGCCAGGACGCCGGCCCCGCCGTGGACCTCCATGGCCCACTTGGCCGTCTGGATCGCCTGCTCGGCCGTCCAATACTTCGCCAGGTGAGCGACGAGCCGGAACAGATGGTAACGCTCAGAGTAGGGCGGGGTCTCGCGCCAGACCTCGTCGAGCAGCCGCACCGCCTCCCAGGCCAGCGCGAATCCCTCCGTCAAGCGGGCCGTTCGCTCACGGAACTGCTCGTCCAACAGCGGGTGCTGCCGGATCGGCTTGCCGAAGGCGACGCGCCCCTCGGCAAAGTATTGCGCCTCGGCGATCGCCCGCTGCATCAACGCGACGCTGCCGACGCTGTTGGCCACGCGGCTCACGTTGAGGACCTCCAAGACGAGATAGATCCCCTGCTCGGCCGCTCCGAGCAGATAGGCCTCGCTGCCGTCGAGCTCGACCTCGCCGGTCGGGACGGACCGCGTGGCGATCTTGTCCTTGAGTCGACGGATCCGGTAGTTGAGCGAGCCGTCCTCGCGATATCGCGGGACGAGGAAGAGCGCGATCCCGCGCACGCCCTCGGGCGCGCCCTCTGGACGCGCGGCGACGACGGCCACCTCGGCACCCACATTGCTGGCGAAGTATTTTTCTCCCGTCAGCCGCCAACGGTCGCCGTCGGGGCGGGCCTCGGTTTCGACGCCACGTCCGAGATCGGAGCCACCCCCGGCCTCCGTCATCCAGGTCGCCCCCTGCCAGGCGTGCCCATCGGCCCGGCACATCGGCGACAAGAAACGTTGCTTCAGCGCATCCGAGCCGTACTTGTCGAGCGGCGCCGCCGTGGAGAGCGAGACGGTGTACGGACAGTACATCCCCGCATCATAAAACGCCGTCACGTAGCCGAGCGCGTAGACCGGCCATAGCGAGCGCTCCTCGATTGCCCGCCAGACGACGCCCGCCTGGTAGCCCTGCTGCAGCGCTGTCCAATATTCGTCGGGAAGCTCGATCTCGTCGACGCGCTCGCCGAATCGGTCAAAGTTGCGCAACCAGGGAGTCCCCGCTCGGTCGAGGGATGCCGAGATGGCCGTGCCCGTCTCCGCCCACCACGCCTCGTAAGCGCCGAGGACGTCCTCATGGGGCACGGTCCCCAACAACGTGCCCATGAACGCCGAAGGCGAGCTGAGCGACTTCATGGAACCACCCCCTTGCATTTGGCGCTCGTTGGATTGTAGATATCCTTCCAGTGCCGAGCAACGGCGGCAATTATTTCGACCGGGCATAAGGGGGTGCCACGATGGAACCGACGATGATGGACTATTCGCTGACACTGACGCACCTGATCGAACGGGCCGGGACGATCTTTCCCGACGTGGAGATCGTCTCGCGCTTGCCCGATCGGACGCTTCATCGGTCCAACTACGGGGAGTTGCGGCGTCGAAGCCGTGCCCTGGCTGCTGGGCTCCGGGAGGCGGGCCTCGAGCGGGGCGACCGCGTCGCGACGCTGATGTGGAACCACTCCGTCCACCTGGAGACCTACTTCGGCGCGCCGCTGGCCGGGGGCGTCTTCCACACGCTCAACCCGCGCCTCCATCCAGAGGACATCGCCTATATTATTGGCCACGCCGACGATCGGTTCCTGATCGTCGACGACACGTTTCTGCCGCTGTACGAGTCGTTCAAGGACTCGGTTGATCTCGATCGGGTCTTCGTCGTGCCGCTGGCGGAGAAGCCGATTCCGGATGGCCTGGCGAGCTACGAGGCCCTGCTGGCCTCCGATCCGGGCGACGTCGAGCTGCCGGCGCTCCACGAGAACGACGCGGCCGGGATGTGCTACACCTCGGGAACGACGGGGCATCCCAAGGGCGTGGTCTACTCCCATCGGGCGCTCGTGCTCCACTCCCTCGCTTCCGCGATGGCCGACACGATCGGCCTCAGCCAGGCGGACGCCTTCTGCCCGGTCGTGCCCATGTTCCACGTCAACGCCTGGGGGCTGCCCTTCACGGCGACGTTGGTGGGCACCAAGCAGGTCCATCCCGGCCCACATCTCGACGCCGAGAGCCTCCTCGACCTCTACGAACAGGAACAAGTGACGGTGACCGCGGGCGTGCCGACGATCTGGTTCGACATGCTGCGGACGCTGGAGGCGACCCCCGACGGCTGGTCGTTGCCCGCGATGCGGATGCTCGTCGGCGGCGCGGCGGTGCCGGAGTCGCTGATCCGCGATTTTGACCGTCACGGCCATCACGTCATCCAGGCTTGGGGGATGACGGAGACGACCCCGCTCGGCTCGGTCAGCAAGTTGAAGCCCAAGCACATGGATCGACCGTGGGACGAGCAGTACGCCTACCGCGCCAAACAGGGGATTCCGGCCCCGTTCGTCGAGGCCCGAATCATGGACGACGCGGGCGAGGCCCCCTGGGACGGCGAGCACGTGGGCGAACTCCAGGTCCGCGGGCCTTGGGTGGCGTCCCAGTATCACGACCTGCCCGAGGAGACGGACAAATGGACGGACGACGGCTGGTTCCGCACCGGCGACGTCGCCGCCATCGACCCCGAGGGCTACATCCGGATCACGGATCGCTTGAAGGACCTCATCAAGTCGGGCGGCGAGTGGATCAGCTCCGTCGACATGGAGAACGCGCTCATGGGGCATCCGTCGGTCAAGGAGGCCGCCGTCATCGCCGTCCCGCACGAGAAGTGGGGCGAGCGCCCGCTGGCCGTCGTCGTCCCCGAGGACGACGCCGAGGTGAGCGAGGCGGCGCTGCGGGAGCACTTGAGCGAGCACTTCGCCTCCTGGCAGATGCCCGACGCGTTCGCCTACATCGACGAGATTCCCCGAACGTCCGTTGGAAAATTCAAGAAGCGTGCGCTCCGCGAGCAGTTCCGCGACGGGTCTTGGGGAGATGCGTCGTGAGCGACGCATTGATGACGCTCGACGGGAAGACGGCGATCGTTACGGGCGGCGCTCGGGGCATCGGCCGCGCGATCGCCGTGGCGCTGGCCCGGGCCGGCGCCGACGTCGTGCCGACGAGCCGCACCCGCGACGAGGTCGAGGATTGTGCTCAGGCCATCGAGGCCGAAGGCCGCCAGACGCTCGTCCAGACGTGCGACGTGGCCGACGCGGACCAAGTCCGCAACCTGGTCTCAACGGTGCGCGAGGCGTTCGGACGAATCGATGTCTTGGTCCACGCCGCGGCGATCAACCCCGTTTGGAAGCGGATCGAGGAGGTCGCCGACGACGAGTGGGACGCGATCCTGGAGGTCAACCTGCGCGGCGCGTTCCTCATCAGCCGGGAGGCGGGCCACGTGATGTTGGCGCAGGGCGCGGGCGCCGTCGTCCACGTGACGTCGGTGGCCGGCCTGCAGGGAACGTCTCACCTCGGGCCGTACTCGGTGAGCAAGGCCGGCCTCGTCGGCCTGACGCGCGTGCTCGCCTACGAGTGGGCCGAGCGCGGGGTGCGGATCAACGCGCTCGCGCCCGGCTGGACGCGGACGGACCTCGCCCAACCGGTGCTGGATCATCCGAAGATCTCCGAGGGCCTCCGCGCCGACATCCCGCTGGGGCGCTTCGCCGAGCCGACGGAGATCGCGCCGTTGGCCGTCTACTTGGCCTCGGAGCAGGCCCGCTTCGTCACGGGCCAGGTGTTTCCCATCGACGGCGGACAGACGATGTAATTAAATCTTATACATAAAATCACAAATTCTGTGTTCAGATCACGAAAGCTGAGCCAGTGTCGCGCAAATCGCTTGACGATACATCTGTGGTGATCAGTAGGCGTGCGCTCAGATCTTGCCGAGCAGCGCTCGGGCGATGATCAGCTTCTGCACCTCGCTGGTGCCCTCGTAGAGCTCGGTGATCTTGGCGTCGCGGTAGAACCGCTCCACGGGGTATTCTTTAATGAAGCCATACCCACCGTGGATCTGCAGCGCCTCGTTGGCGACCTCGCGGGCCACTCTGGAGGCGAACAGCTTCGCCATCGAGGCTTCCTTGGCCGGGTTGCCGCCCTCGGCGATCTGCCACGCGGCCCGATAGGTCAGCAGCCGCGCAGCGTCGATGTCGGTCGCCATCTCGGCCAGCTTGAACTGGGTCGATTGGAAGTCGACGATGGCGCGGCCGAACTGCTCGCGCTCCTGCGAATAACTGAACGCCTCGTCGAACGCGCCCTGGGCGATGCCGACCGCCTGGGCCGCGACGGCGACTCGGCCTCGACCGAAGAACTGCATGAGCTGATAGAAGCCCATGTCGAGTTGGCCGACGATGTTCTCCGCCGGGACCCGAACGTTCTCCAGCGTGATCTCGGCCAGGTCGGACGCGCGAATGCCGAGCTTCTTCTTCAAGGGCTCGGCCGTGAACCCCTCGCGGTCGGCCTCCACGATGAAGGCGGTGATGCCCATGTGGCGGTCCGGCGGGTCGGGATTGGTGCGGGCGAAGACGATCAAGAAGTCGGCAATCGCCCCGTTGGTGATGAA
>CAZMNF010000023.1:0-31546 GCA_964567595.1 uncultured Thermotogae bacterium
ACGACGGCACGGGCTTCAGCGGCTACGGCACCGTGGCCAGTGGCGCCCTCACCGGGGACACGTTCAACCTGAAAAGCCCGGATGGCCCGAAGAGCTGGCAAGTGCGCTGCGAGGATCAACTCGGCAATCAATCGACATTCACCGAGCCACTGACCGTGGACGACACGCCGCCGGGCAACTACGCGCTGTCCATCGGATCTCCAAGTTTCGCTGGCAACGGCACGACCTACGTGGCCTCGCCGAGCAACCCGGACCTGAGCGCCACCGGACTGAGCGTCGACGGGGACGACAACACAGGCGCGGACAGCAACGGGGCCGGCATCACCGGTTGCGAGCTGGATATCGATGACGGCAACGGGTTCAGTGGCTACGGCACCGTCTCCAGTGGCGCCCTCACCGGGGACACGTTCAACCTTGTGAGCCCGGACGGGCCGAAGAACTGGAATCTGCGCTGCACGGACCGCCTCGGCAACCAGTCGACGGACTTCACGCAGTCGTTGACCGTCGACGACACGCCGCCCGACGTCGACGCGCCTCGGCATCAGAACACGACCTGCCATCCAGCCGCCAACTGTGCCGCCGGCAACGAGACGCTCGTGGCGAACACGTTCGTCAAAGCCGAAGATGAAGCGTCCGTCGTGTCGAACTATCCGAGCGTCCCCGCCAGCACGTTCGACTACCCCGGTTTCCGCGACCCCGACGCGGGAGCGGATCCCGGCAGCGGCGTGGACCGCTGTGCGCTCTCGGGCAGCCAATCCGACACGCCGGACTACGCCGCAGGCACGGACTTCCGCATTGTCGCCGGCGACGGGCCGAAGACGTTCGAGCTCTCCTGCGACGACAACCTCGGGAACAACTTTGTGGAGACGTCGCCGTCGCTCAACGTCGACGACACGCCGCCCAACATTCCGAACAACCTGAGCCACGACAACACGACGTGCTGGCCGGCGGGCAACTGCAGCGGCGCGTCCGAGATCGTCCAAGCGAACGTCTTCGTCAAGGCCGCGGACAAGCAGCCGTTCAACCCCGCTTCGCTCGGGCTGCCGCTGGGGAATCCGTTGCTGCCCGCCTATCCCACGCTCGTGCCCAAGTCGACGTTCCAGTGGGAGCAGACGGACGCCAATGGCACGATCCAAGACCCCGTCTCCGGGGGCGTCGACAGCGGCCTGCGCGACTGCGTGCTCACCGGCGGCACGACGATCGACAACACGATCCTCCAACCGCCCTTCAGCGAGGTCTTCAACGTCGTCTCCGGCGACGGCACGCGCACGTTCCAGGACAACTGCCGCGACAACCTCGGCAACCAGGCCGAGACGAACGCCAACCCCGTCAACGTGGACGACACGCCGCCGAGCGCGAACTTCACCACCGCCGGCCCGCGCTTCGATGCGCCCGATGGGGTCATCTTCATCAAGAGCACGACCCAGATCACGCCAACGCTGTCGGACGGCTCGGGCGTCGGGGTCGACCTGAGCGGCATGGGTCCGCCCGACCCAGTGGGGAATCATCCGTCGTGTCAGCAGAACCTCGACCAGAACTCCAACCTGGTGCAGCCCTGTTTGACGACGTTCAGCTTCCCGCCGCCGGATCAGGATCACGGCTTTTGGATCATGCGTCCCGACAAGCTGGGCAACGTCGACATCTCGTTCTTCCCGTTTGTGGTCGATGACACCGCGCCGGAGATCACGGTCGATCAGCCCACGGAGCAAGCCCAATTCCTGCTCAACGAAGAGGTCCTGGCGCAGTGGGAGGTCACGGACGACATCTCCTTCTTCGAGGACGGCCAAGAGTCGCCGTTCAACCCGGGCCTCGATCCGCGCGGGTCCGGAATTCGGACGCTGTCGGCGTCAACACCCGATGGGCAACCGCTTGACACCGACAACGTTGGCGCGCAGGCGTTCAATATCCTGGCGATCGACAACCTCGACCACCAAGACTCGGTGACCATCACTTACCAGGTGATCTACGCGTTCGAGGCGACCGAGGCGTTCGCCGAACGCCTCGACGACGGGCCGTTTGAGACGGGCGAGACCGTCGAGATCGGCTTCCGCCTCGAGGACGCGGGTGGCACCTTCCAGAGCGGAGCTCAACCGACGATCCGGCTGTTCACGGTGCCCGAGGAGGGCGACCCTGAGGAGATCGACTTCAGCGAAGGGACCGAGCCGCCGGTCGCTCAGCTGAGCGACGAGGGCAACCGCTACGCCTTCGATCTCGCGACGGAGGGGCTTGACCCTGGGACATATCAGCTCCGCATCGCGCCCGGCGACGGCACGACCCGGACGATCGAGTTCACGCTCGTGCAGTGACGGCTTAGAGCGCGTAGTCGCCCTCGTGCGCGACTTCGAGGTAGGCCGCCAGCAAGTTGATCGTCGCCTCGACGTCGTCCTTGTGGGCGCACTCCACGACGGAGTGGACGTAGCGCGAGGGGATCGACAGCGTCACGGCGGCGACGCCTTCGCGGCTCAACTGCATCGCCCCCGCGTCGGTTCGGCCTCGGGGAAGGATCTCCATCTGATAGGGAATGTCACGCGCTTCGGCAAGATGCCGCAGATGGCGCACCAGCTTCGGGTTGGAGATCGACCCGGAGTCCTTGACCTTGATGCCGACGCCGCCCCCTAGCTTGGTCACCTGTTGATGGTCGTCAGTGCCGGGGACGTCGCTGGCAATGGTCGTGTCGATCGCCACGGCAATGTCGGGCTCCACGCCGAAGCCTGAGACGCCCGCACCGCGCGTGCCGACTTCCTCTTGCGTCGTGGCAACGGGATAAAGCTCGGCCTCGTGGTCGTTCACGCGCTTGAGGGCCTCGAGCATCACGTAGACGCCGACGCGGTCATCGAGAGCCTTTCCATTGACGAAATTCCCCATCTCGACGAAGTCCTGGCGCAGCGTGACGAAGTCGCCGATCCGGACACTCTCTTGGACGGTCTCGGCATCCAGGCCGAGGTCGACGAAGAGGTCCTTGATCTCCATGGACTTCTTGCGCTCTTCCTCGGTAAGCACATGGATCGGCTTGGAGCCGATCACGCCGACGAAGTCCCCAGCGTCGGTGTGGACCACGACGCGTTGCGCCATGAGCACGCGCGGATCGAATCCGCCGACGGGATCGATGCGCAAGAACCCCGTCTTCTCGTCGACGTGGCTGACGAGGAAGCCGATCTCGTCCATGTGGGCCGCGATCATCACTTTCGGGCCGCCCCGCCCTTCCTTGTGGGCGATGACGTTGCCGAGCGGATCGACGCGGCTGTCGCTCACCAATCCGTCGACTTCATCTTGGACGATGTGGCGGATCGTCTCCTCGCGGCCGGGCACGCCCGCCGCCTCGGACAGCTTCTTCAACAGGTCGATCGACATCGTAGACCTCTCCCCTTGTGGTGTGGATGATTGAGATGACGCGTCGCAATGGTTGTATCAGTTGGCCAATCGGGGTGTCAATTGAGCGGTTGCGCCGTGGCGCGCAGGAGCCACCGCAGACCGATGACGGCGACCAGACCTAGGCCGAGCGCGCCGCCGAAGCCGAGGCTCAGCGCACCGGCCATCGCGACGGCGCCCAATCCGCCGCCCACCGCCAGGACAAGGAACAGACGCTCAACATGACGACCTTGGAGCCGAGCCGCGGCTCTGACGTGGTCGGCCTGCTCCAGGCGATCCTGCAGACCTCTCAAGTCCCAAGCCGTCAGCGCCGCAAGGCTCCCCGCGAACATGGATCCCGGCATGACGGCTTCGGCGACGCCGACCGCGGCAATCGCCAGCGTGCCCGCAAACGCGAGATTCGCGAGGTGAGGTGACGTCCGAGCTCGGCCGAGCTCCCCTAACAAGGCCAGAACGCCCATGACGCCAGCCACCAGCCAGCGCCCCTCGAGGAGCCACGCCCCGCCGACGGTAACCGCTGCGAGCGCGAGGGCGATGCGGATGCCGATCCGGAGCGGCATCGGCCTCACCGTCTCTGCGGCGCGGTCCGTAGCGGGGCCCGCTGCCACGCGCGATGCACGGCCTGCTGCAACGGCATCTCCACGTCCCAGTCGACGACGTGGATGCCGAGCTCCCGCAGCCGGCGCAGCAACAGTCGCCGCTCCGTGCGCAGCAGTTGGGCGGCCAGCGCCTCGTGTTGATCCCCGTCCAGTTGGCGCTGCTCGTACTGGACCGCGTCAGGCGTCACGACCGCCAGCGCGTAGCCGCGGGCCCGGAGCGTGCGCAACATGGGGACGTCGTCCCATCCCAGCGGGCTGATCAGCACGAGCTGGGAGCGCGTCGGGAACAGCCGCGTCGGCAGGTTCTCCAGATCGGCGAACATGGGGTGATCACCGATGCGGGCATGGGCCAGCGAGCGCAGGATCCGCTCACGCTGGAATTTTCCATAGCCTGGAGGCGTCCGCTCGATGTGGCGCCCGTACATCACCAGCCCGACCCGATGCCCCGCCTCGATCCAGGCCTGGGCCAACGCCGCGCAGGCCTCCACGGCGTGCTCGAACAGCGTCGGATCCGGCCCGATCATCTGCCGGTTCTGTCGGACGTCCAGGATGAGGCCGACCTCGGCCATGCGCTCCTGTTCGAACTCGCGGGTGAACAACTGATCCGGATGGCGGGCGCTGGCCCGCTCGTGGATCCAGCGTTTCGGATCGCCCCGCTGGTAAGGCCGGACGCCGTGGAACTCCACGCCCGGCCCGCCCCAGCGGGCGGGAATAGGCCCGGCAAAGAGCCGCGTCTGCTGGGGCCGGATCGGCAGGTGCCGGAGTCGGCGGAGCGTGGGAAGCACGAGCAAGCGGGAGGGAGCGCGGTACGCTCGGCGCACACGGAACAGCCCAAAGGGATCATGGGCCACGGCCTCGATTCCCGGCAATTGATGGTCGCCACGATCGCCCCGCAGCGTGTAGGTCAGGGTCAGGTGTTCGTCCGCGTCCAGCGACGTCAGCACGTCGGCGTGCCCGTCGGAGATCGCCAAGCGGGGCGGGACCTGATCCCGAAGGTGGACCTCATGCAAAGCCGATCCCCCATTGCGCACCCGCACTCGAATCTCAATGGGATGACCCGGATGGACGCGCTCAGCACTTTGGGTCCGCTCCACCTCCAGCTCGGGTGGGTCAGGCCGCGACCACAGCGCCACCCCGAGATAGAGCACCAGCGGCAGCGCCAGCGCGATGATCCGCCCCTCCAAGGTCGCCATGCCGACCGCGATCAGCCCGATGATGCTCACCCCGAGCAGCGTCAGACGCCCCATGGCTCCCCAGTCTGCGACAGAACCGAGCACAGCACAAACGGGTCATCGAGCCATGCCGACAAGGGCAGTCCGCTAGTCGGCGGCGGACGTCGCCGGCGCCGACGTTTGGCGCTCCAGCGCCGGCCAGAGGTTGCCGTAGTCGCCTTCCGGGTTCCAGAAGAGATACCCGTCCAGGTTCAGCTCCTGCACGGCTTGGACTTGCTCGGCGATGTAGGTCGGCTGGTCCATTTCCGGGGGGCGGTGGCGCTCGAACGCCTGCAGGAAGGGCCGCATCGCCAGGCCGCGCTCCTGGCCGAGCGCCAGCTCATCTCGAACCGTGCCGTAGGGGTCGTGCCAGTAGCGCTCGCTCTCGTAGTGCGAGGGATAGACCATCGGCGACAGCGCGTCCACATGCGTCATCAGGGCTTCGAGGTTCTGCCCGATGGGATCGACGCGGCGCTGGTTCCAGCTGCGCAGCGTGCGCCCGTAGACGTCGGCGGAGAGGTGGACCTCGTCGCCGACGGCCGCGTTCGCGCGCTCCGCGAACGACGTGATCGCGCGATAGCGGTCCTCGTAGATGGGTTCATACGCGCCGCCGTCCGGATAGCGGATGTAGTCGAACTGGAGCTCATCCACGCCCGACTGAGCCACTTCGCGCGCGATGGTGAGGTTGTAGTCGACAACGTCCGGATGGGTCGGCGACACCCACGGCGCGATCGGGCTGTCCAGATGCTCAGCCAGCTTCGGGTCGTGGAAGACGACTTGGCGCGCGATTACGTAGATGTCACGCTCATGCAGCCAACGGACAAGCTCCGACAAGTCGAAGCGAACGCGGCGCGCGCCGATATCCGCGGCGAGGTCCGCATCCGATGGGTACGCCACGACGCTGCTCTTGTCCTTGACGTCGATGACAAGCGTATCCAGGCCATGGGCTTTCGCTCGGTCCACGTAGGCCTGCAGGCGCTCGCGGCTTGCGGCCAGTCCCGAGGTGAGATAGATCCCGCGGCGGGCGCGCCAATCGGGTCGAGTCTCAGCGGGACTCGGTTGGGCCGATTCGATCGGGCCGACGCGGGCGTTGACCCACGCCGGGACGTCGCGTGCGGTGAGGCCGGTGAGCAGCATCACGGCCAGCGCCCCCAGCACCAGCAATGCGATTCCGGTGAGCCAAGACAGCCGTCGGCGGTGGCGTTGACGATGTCGGCGGTTGCGAGCCATGAGCAGTGGTCGTCACGGCTAGACATGCGTGGCAACGAGAAGCGTAAGGTCCCGACCGGAAGCGGCCTAGGGAGCGTGTCCCTGCCGAAGCCGCCCCATGCGACCCGGGCACCTATCCCGCGTCGATGACAGGCACGGCGACGCTGCTCAGACAGGCTTGGATGACGTCGTCGGCGGCGTTCGGGACCATCCAGAGGTCGGGCTCGAGCACGAGCCGATGGGCCAGCGCGGGCGCCGCGAACGCCTTGACGTCATCCGGCAAGGCGAACGAGCGGCCTTCGAGCGCCGCCTGGGCCCGTGCGAGCTTCAGCAGCGCCAACGATCCGCGCGGACTGGCCCCGACCGTGACCCGCGAGTCGGTGCGCGTTCGGCCCACGAGCTCCACGATGTAGCGCTCGATGTCGGCGTCGACGTGGACGTCCTCGATAGCGCCTCGCAGCGCGAGGAGGTCGTCGCCGCCGATTACGGGGCGCAACTGGAAAGCATCGGTCCGGCGCTCGCGACGGCGCTTCAGCATCTCTTGCTCGGCGTCCGCGGACGGATACCCGACGTCCAGCTTGAGGAGAAATCGGTCCAACTGGGCCTCCGGCAGCGGGAACGTCCCCTCGTACTCGATGGGGTTCTGCGTGGCGATGACGACGAACGGCTCGGGCAGTCGTTTCGTCTCGCCCTCCAGCGTGACTTGGCCCTCCTGCATCGCTTCCAAGAGCGCCGCTTGGGTCTTGGGCGAGGCGCGGTTGATCTCGTCGGCGAGGACGACGTTGGCGAAGATCGGGCCTTGTTGGAGGACGAAGTCGCCGCTCTTGCGGTCGTAGACGTAGCCGCCCGTAATATCGCCCGGGAGCAAGTCGGGCGTAAACTGGATCCGCTTGAACGTCAGGCCGAGCACCGTGGCGAAGCTCTGCGCAATGAGCGTCTTGGCCAGGCCGGGATAGTCCTCGATCAGCACGTGGCCATCCGCGAAGATCGCCGTCAAGAGCTGCTCCAGCAGCTCGCGCTTGCCCAGCACGGCCCGCTCGACTTCGTCCAACAGCTGTTGCCCCTGGGCTTGGACCTCACTCAGCTCGGTGGCCATGGCGATCGACCTCGCCCCTTTCCTGCCCGTCGGTCGGGTCGGTCTCGCGGTCGAGCCAATCGATTGCTTGGGCGAACGTGTCGAGGTCGGACGAGCGCATCAGACGAAATGAAAGGCGCGGCCGTGGTGGCTCTTGCGCAAACAGGGGCCGAACCGCGTCCGGCAGCTCGTCCGGATTGCCTCGAAGTTCTTCCTGGACCCACTCGGGCGACCGGCGTTCGCGCGCCGCCAGGACGGAGCTCACGAGCTCGCGCAGCCGCTGGCGCAACCGCCGATGGAAATAGCCGCCGCGGGTGGCGAGCCGGAACCGATCGGCCAATGCGGCCACTTCGCCCATCTCGACCTCCGAGCGGCGCCGGCGCGGCTCCGCCTGGCGCTTGATCGTGCGATACCAGCTGCCGCTCGTCAACGCCACGGCAAGCACGACGAACAGGGCCCAGAGCAGCCACTGCGGCAACGCCTCCACGAACAGCCGCACGTACCAGTAGAGATACAGCAAGGGCACGATCAGGGCGTCGCGCAGCGCGCCCCCGAAGACCAGCGCCCCCAACCACCCTGAGCCGAGCACGACGAGGAGGGGAATCGCTCGGCGCCTCATGCCGGCTCCTCGCTCCCCACCCGACCGGCAATCGCGGCCAGACAGGCCTCGGCCTCGGCTTCGTCGTTCGGGCCAACGTCCTCGTTGCCGTAGCGCACCCGTTCGAAAAGCCGCGTGAGGCCGCGGACGGCCTCGGCGTCCAGGCCGGCTTCAACCAATCTGCGCTCGAACTCCCGCGGCGTCATGGAGGCCCGTCGACTCAGGCCCTGGGCGCGCCGGACTGAGCGTTCCATGTCCCGGTAGCAGCGGAGCACGACGTTGGCGAACGCCTGCCCGGATCGCACGTCGTCGAGCGCGGCCCCGGCCCGTTGGGCGAGCTCGTCCGCCAGTTCCGTCTCCTCGGCCTGCGGGTCCGCCCGCTGTGTCCAGAGGCGCCAGCCGACGAAGCCGACCGCGGCGAAGACGAGGGCGCTGGCGACGAGGACGATCCAGTCGGGCGGTTGGCTCACGTAATCCGGCGGATCCACCGGGCGCGTGGCTGCATCCGGGGTCTCGCCCGCTTGCGGCACGGCCGGCTCGCGGGCCTCGTCCATGGCCCCGTTGTCCGCGAGCTGGACGACCAGATAGAACATGAGCAAAAGCAGCGCAAAGACAGCCAAGTTGCGCAGAAGAATCCGCCGAGCCTTCGCCGACACGAGGAGATAGAGCAGCGATATCGGCAACAGAACCCAGAAGACGATGGCAAGCACGACCCGCACGACGGTCTCGGCGAGGGGGCTCGCCGGCGCCGGAGCCCCCGGCGAGCTGTCGAACTCGAACGCCTCCACGCTGGGCAGGGGGTTCCCGCTGCCCAAGTCGACGTTCGATAGCCCGGCGGCCAACGCCGCCAAGGCCAGCACGGTCAACGCGATCGTCCCGCCGATCGTCCACCGTCGTCGATCCATGTGGCGCCTCTTTGCCCGCAACTCTACCATATAGGTCCGACGGCGCGATGCCAACGCGTCGGAATGGGCAGCGCATCATGACCGCAGATCCGGAATCCCAAGCGCAACCGAGAGGCCCGAGTCCAACAGACGAAGAACCCGGGGCCCGCACGCCGAGCCTGCGGGACGCGCTCGGGCTCTTTCTCCTCTGGCTCATCGTGCTCGTGCTCGTCGGTCCCCTATTGGCGTCGCTGTTGTCCTGGGCCGACGTCGACTTCCAGCCGGAGACGCAACGGGGGTTCGCCGTCATCGTGGCGCTGCAGGGCGGCCTGACGCTTGCGGTCATCGCCTGGGGCCTGCGGCGTGGGGCGTTGGACGCGGTCGCAACGCTGCGGCTGCATCCGTATCGCCAATGGCTCGTGTATCTGGTCGCGATCCCCACGCTGTTGGCCATCGGGATGTTGACTTCGTTGGCGGTCGCGCAGCTGGCGCGCTGGCTTCCCGGACTGGAACCGAACGCCTTGGCGGAGCTCGTTCGGCGATCCCGATTCGGCGATCCCGGGTCGTTCGCGATCTTCGGCGCGGCGATCAGCCTGATTCCCGGCATCACGGAGGAGCTGCTGCTGCGCGGCTACATCTTGACCGGCCTGCGCGCCAAGCTGGGCCCCGCCACGGCCGTCGGGGCCACGGCGGCGCTGTTTGCCGTGATGCATCTCGAACCGATCCACGTGCTGCTCGTGCTGCCGGCCGGGCTCTTTCTCGGGTATCTGGTCGTGCGGACGGGGAGCCTCTATCCGGCCATCGTGGCCCACGCGGCCAACAACCTCTGGGCGACCGTAGAGGCGGCCATCTGGCAATCGGCCCGGCCCGAGGTCTCCGCCGACGAGATCATCACGGGCGCCACGTACCCGCCGTCGATGATCGTTCTGGCGGTTGCGATCATCATCCTGGGGCTGGGGATCATTCAGCGCCGGACGGCCGCGACCGCCGACGTTCGCGCGCCCAGCTCGACTGTCAGCTAGGCAATCACCGTGTCCGTCCGATAGCCATGCGGAACGGTCCATCCCCGTAACAGAGCCATGCCGGTCAGTTTCGCCTCCTCGGGAGACGCCAGCCGGCTGAGCCAAAGCGATGTGTGCAGCGTCTCGCGCGCCAGGGCGGGCACGAACGCCGAGACGGTCTCACGGATGGGGCGCTGCGCCTCGTCGTCGACGCCTCGGGCCGCTAGCGTGTCCGCATCCAGATCGAGCAGGCGCCGGGGCAGCTTCTGTCCGTGCTCGCGGGCCGCGCCCGTCAGCTCCGCCACAGCTTGGGCGTAGGCCTCGCCCTGGGCGAGCCCGTGGACTTGGGCCCAGGCGCTCGCGAGGGCCTCGGACGAGGTGCCCAACGCGCGCCATTCGTCCGTCAGTGTCGGCAATTGGAGCTGCTCTTGAACGTCGGCATACGTCTGGCGGACGGACGCGTCCGCCTCGTCGGGATGGACGAAGTCGGGCGTGGGCATGCCGCGCGGGATGCCCGTGTTCTGGGGCCAGACGACCCGACTGGCGGCGCCCGTGGTGCTCGCGGTCAGCGCCTCCTCCAGGGACGCCGCGGCCAGCAACGTCTTGGGCGCGACGAAGTGGACCACCCAGAGCGCGTCCGTCAATCGATCGCGCTCATCATCGGGCAGCGACAGCTCGCCGGCGAGCGAGTCGGCCCGCTCGACGGCCGAGGCGCGCAGCGCGTCCGCGCCTCGGACGAAGTAGATCGTCAACGTCGGCTCCAGCGAGGCCCACATCTGCTGGAAGAACGCCTCGTGCGACGCCAGCATCCGAAAGAACGACGGCACGTACGTGACGCACAGCGTCGCCTTGATCTCCGCGTAAATCGCTTGCACCGTCTCGTTGGCTTTGGACTCGGGAACGTCGTGCATGTTCATCCTTGGAAAACCTCTCCATGCGTTCGGGTCGGCGTCGTCAACGCGCCGCGTTGCGCACCGCGTCCACGCCGCCGTGGATGCCCTCCGGATGCTTGAAGATCGCCGATGCCGCCACCAGGACGTTCGCGCCCGCGTCCACGGCTTGCGGGGCCGTCGCCGCGCTGATGCCGCCGTCCACCTCAATCTCGCAGGCCGGGTTCCGGTGGGCGATAAGCTGCGCCAGCCGCTCGATCTTGGGCACGACGCTCGGAAGGAACGCCTGCCCCGCGTAGCCGGGATTGACCGTCATCGCGAGCGCCAAGTCGAGCTCGTCAAGGATGGCGTCCAGCGTCCAGACCGGCGTCGCCGGGTTGATCGCCACGCCGGCTTCGGCCCCCCGGGCGTGGGTCGTCTCCACCAGGCGATGCAGGTGGGGCGCGACCTCCTGGTGGACGATGAGGCGCTCGGCCCCGGCATCGATGAACGGTTCGAGGTGATCGCATGGTCGGTCGACCATGAGATGGACCTCGATCGGCAGCTCGCAGGCCGAGCGGACCGCCTCAACGATCGCCGGGCCCATCGTGATCGGCGGGACGAAGTGCCCGTCCATGACGTCGACGTGGACGCGATCGACCCCAGAGCGCTCCAACGCCTGCAGCTCGTCGCCGAGGTGCGCAAAGTCCGCCGACAGAATCGACGGCGCGATGCGGATCTCGTCATTCGCCATAGGACTCCAGGATGTCGTGGATGCGTTCGGTCAGGGCCAGGGCCTCGTCCCGCGGCCGTTGCCAGACGTTGCGGCCCGCCATGAGCCCGCTTGCACCGGCTTCCATGCCCATCCGGACGTTGGCCAGGAACTCGTCGTCCGTCTTGTAGCTGCCGCCGGAGAAGATGACGAGCGTCCGTTGCGCCGCGCGGACGACGCGCTCGAGCTTGGCCGCCTCGTCCAGGCTCTCCAGCTCCTCGTAGGCGTCGGGATAGTCGCCGTCGGGCTTGCGCGACTTGGGGACGTTGATCTTGACGACGTCGGCACCCATCTCCATGGCGACCCGGGCCGCGTATTCGACCATGTAGAGCGAGTCACGTCCCCCTTTGGCGTCCACGTCCCGGCCTCGCGGGTAGGCCCAGACGATCAGCGGCATGCCGAACCGATCGCAGGCTTGGCGGACCCGGCCGAGCTGCGGAACGTCGCGATCCTGGCTGGACGAGCCGACGTAGAGCGTGTAGCCGATCCCGTCCGCGCCAACCCGCACCGCGTCCTCGACGGTCGCGTCCAGCGCCGACAGGGCCTCGTCGTCGGGCGGAATGTCCGTCTTGCCGCTCACTTTGACGATCAGGGGAATCTCGCCCGCGTAATCGGGGAAATACCGGGCGGCGATGCCGTAATGGGCGGCGATCGCGGAGACGTCCCCGTCGATCGCAAGCTCGAACAGATGGGCCGGATTCGCGCTCTCCGGGTTGGGCATGAAGTCGATGGGCCCATGCTCCATCCCGTGATCGTAGGGCAGCACGAACAGCGTCCCGTTGCCGGGGCCATAGGTGTAGAGCATGCGCGCCAGTCGGGCTTCCTTGCCCGGCGCCAAGGCCAAGTCGTCCAGGTGGAAGCGGTCCGCCATCGATGGCCTCCTCGGATCGGGTGGCTCCGTTCATGAGTCTAAGGGATCGCCGCAGGGGGAGCAATTACTGGGCGCTGCGTTCCGCTGCGTAGCGGGCGGCGCCCCGCAAGGGCGCCTGGGGATTGAGCAAGACCTTGACGGGAATCGCCTCCATCAGCTGGCGATAGCGGCCCTTGTCGTGGAACGCTTGGATGAAGCGCCCGTTCTGGAGTTCCGGAAGGATCTTCGGCGCGATGCCGCCGCCCACGTAAAGGCCGCCCAACGACAAGTTCTTGAGCGCGAGGTTGCCGGCCTCCGCGCCGTAGACGTCGACGAAGAGTTCCAATGCCCGCTTGCACAGCGCCGACCGTCCGTTTTGCGCGGCCTCCGAGATCACGGCGGCCGGGTCGTCGGTGTCTTCGATGGCGTCGGCCAGCCAGTCAGGCTCCTCACCCCGATTCGTGTCGCGCAGGAACCGATAGATCCGGGGCAAGCCCGAGCCGGAGACGATCCGCTCGTAGCTGACGCGGTCGAACCCGGTCCAAAGGTACTCCAAAAGCTCGATTTCAAGGGGCGTGCGTGGCCCAAAGTCGGTGTGGCCGCCTTCGGACGCCGACGGGTGGTGAGCCGTGCCATCCCAGATGAGTTGCGCTTCGCCGAGCCCGGTGCCGGCGGCGATGAGCGCAGCATTGCCCGGGCGCGGCTCGCCCGCCTGCAGCGTCTCGACGTCCTCGTCGTCCAGCGTCCCGATGCCGTAGGCCATCGCCTCCAAGTCGTTCAACAGCACGACCTCGACCCCGTTCAGCAATCCCGACACTCGATCGGCATCGACGGCCCAGGCGAGGTTGGTCATCTGCACGCGACGCCCCGTGATGGGCGCGGCCACGCCGAATCCCGCACCGACAATCGCATCCAACGAGACGGCATCCTCGAGAAACGCCCGGACCACGGCCTCGAAGTCGGGGAAGTCGGCGTTATCGAACCGCTGGCGCCGCACCAGCTGGAGAGAAGTCGCTTCGGCGGCAAACGTCGCCAACACCGTCTTGGTACCGCCGACGTCGCCGGCCAGAATCAGCTCATCCACGACACATTAGCGACCAGCCGACAGGCAACGGCAGATGGACCCGCGCCCCCTCGATCTCACGAAGAAAACTCCCTCACTTCGGACTTCGCATGGATTTCCGTCTCCGCAATGAAGTCATTGGCACACCACATTTCAACGTACGGTGAGCGGTCCGGCGGGCAGCGCAGCGCGACGACCCAGCCGGGGACGGATTCGCTGTCAATGTAGGCTAGTGGGTCGGAATCAGGATCCTGGGATGCATAATCGCTCCAGTAGTCAATCGCGTCCTGCAGATCCATACGGGCCTCCTTGTTTTTCTGGCATCGAAACTGGGAACGTCAGCATTCCCGCCTCAGGAACCGATTTTAGCATTGCGCTTCGTTGAGGTGTCAAGTGCTCGACGTCACCATGCTGACGCACACAATCCGCATGTGTTGTGCCGAAAACACATCTTCCTTTGTCCATCGCCCCAGCCACCGAACACGACCCTCGCGTTTTCAGCGTCCCGTTACGTGCGAGCGTCGCCGCCGTTCGACCCTTCTCAATTGGGCCGTTGCACCGATCAAAGTTGCCGTCTTGGGCGCGGTCGCCGGAGCGTCCGTCGGGTCGGGCGTTGTTGGTCAGTCCGTTAAGAATGAATAACGGACGCGCCGTCGGTTGGCTGTCGCACACCCGCGGTTTGCCGGAACAGTTGCGCTTGGAAGGCCTTCTCCACTCAGAAGCCCGTCATTGGCATTTGCGATTGCCGTCCAGGGGACAACCGGGCCCCACGTCGGTCCGCGCGCACCCGGGCCGCCAAGCCGGTGACCCATGTCTGCCAAGCGCAGGACATTCGCAAGGGATGGGAACGGACATCGCCGGGGAGCGTGACAGAGGTTACCGATGCCGTCACTGAGTTCTCCTTAGAATCTTCGTAACGCTGAAGGGGGGATACACACCATGGGTCAAACACTCAGGCTGCGACGGGTCGCGCTCGTCGTGACGATCGTCGCGCTTGTCGGCCTAACGTCCCTAAGCTCTGCCCATGCGGACGAGTACCAGGACGTCAAACAGAAGATCACCCAATTGGAGTCCAACGTCGACGACCTCGAGTCGCTCGTCAAGTCGCTCTCGCTTCAGGTCAGCAAGGTCTCCGACGGCGTCATCCAAGACCTGGAGACCTTCCGACCGAAGTTGTCTGAGACTGAACGCACGGCGAAGGACAACAGCTTCGAGATCAAGAAGCTCAACGGCACCGTCTCTCAACTCTCGGAGACCGTCGACGGGTTGAGCGACCTGCCGGACCGCGTCCACCGGATGCAGAGCACGGTTGGCGACCTCAACGACCAGCTGCAAAGCGACGTTGAGTCGCTGTCCAACCGAATCGGATCCAACGAGCTGGCGCTGAGCGAGCTCCAGAAGACCGTCGACGAGAACATCGCCGTCGTCGAAGACTTTAAGGAAAACGTCGGCAACCTGTACAGCACAATCGACGACACCGCGTCTCGGATCGAGTCCCTCGAATCCGAAACCCAAGGCTTCCAGGGGCAGATCGATGGCCTCAAGAGCCGGCTCTCGGACGCCGAAGGGAGCATCGAGTCCGTCCGGTCAAACCTGACGTCGCTCGGCGAAGAGGCTCAGAGCATCCGGGCCGAATTCGCTCGACTTGACGAGCTGCAGACGAAAGTGAGCAACCTCCAAGAGACGGTCACTCAAGTGGAAAGCTTAGCGGAGACGGTCCAAAACCTTCAGGATCAGACGGCCAACTTGGCGGACCGTCAGCAACAGACCTCCGCTCAAGCGGCCCAGCTGGCCGACCAAGTGAGCCAGCTCCGTGAGCAGTTCAGTCAGCTCCAGTCGACGACCAGCTCCAATGCGGACCGCCTCCAGAAGACAATGGACCGCATTGATACCATCGAAACCAAGATGAACGAGATGAGCCAACCTCAAGCCGAGCTGTCTGAAGAGGTCGATCGACTCTCCAACAAGATCGCGAACGTCCTGGTCGAAACGCAAAAGAATCGCCAGCAGATCGACCAACTGAACGAGCAGCTGGCGGACGCCAAGACCGAGATCCGAGAGGAGGTCTTGGCCGAAGTCCCGGAGCCGCCGAACGTCCCTGGACCGGAGGAGATCCGCCTCCAAGTCGAGGAAGTCACCGCTGAACAGATCCAGCAGGCCCAGAATCAGGCCAACTCGGCGCAGACTATAGCCGTGGTGGCATTGGGCGCCGGACTGGCCGGGATTGCCGCCTCATTGCTGATCCAGTAGTCAGGCGGCTTCCGCATCCCGATCACCCACCCCTTTGGCGGCATTCGACGCAGAGCTAGGGGAGCCGAGAACGAGGGGCGGCCACTCGGCCGCTCCTCGTTCCCAATATCAGGCCTCTTCCGAGTCTGGAGAAATCATCCCCAATTCTGGGGATCAACAACCACCGGCTCGAGCGGCCATCCCGTCATGACCGAAACAGCTGCCGCGCGATAAAGACGATGTTGGCCGGCCGCTCCGCAAGCCGCCGCATGAAGAACGGGTACCACTCCGTTCCGTAGGAGACGTAGACGCGCACGCGATAGCCCTTCTCGGCCAGTTCGCGCTGCAGATCGCGCCGCACGCCGTACAGCACCTGGAACTCGAATTGGCTCGGGGGAATGCCGTGGGTCTGGACGTAATCCTCGCACCAGCGGATCAGCTGCTCGTCGTGGGTGGCCACCGCAACGTAAGTCCCTCGGTCCAGCGCCTCCGGCTGCCACGTCATCGCCACTAACGCCTGGAAGTTCTCGTCGACGTCGCCCTTGTCGGGGAAGGCCACCGAGGCCGGCTCGGCGTAAGCGCCCTTGCAAAAGCGGACGTTGGCCCCCAGATCAATCAAGCGCTCGACGTCGCTCTGGCTGCGGAACAGATAGGCCTGGATAACGATCCCGACGTTGTCAAAGCCCGCGTTGCGAAGGCGCTCGTAGATCCGGAGCGTGGCATCGACGGTGCTCGACCCCTCCATGTCGACGCGGACGGAGTTGCCCAGCGATTGGGCATGCTCCGCGACCGTCCGAATGGCCTGGAAGCAGACATTCTCGTCCACGTCCAAGCCCATCTGATTGGGCTTGACGGAGATGTTCGCGTCGAGGGAGGCCGCCGCGATTCGATCCAGCAACTCGACGTACGCCGACGCGGTGCGGTGGGCGTCCTCGGCGGATTCGGTATGTTCCCCGAGATGGTTGAGCGTGACGGCCAGCCCTTGATCGTTCAATCGCCGCACGGTCTCGATCGCCTCGTCGAGGGTCTCGCCCGCAATGAAGCGCCGGGCCACGCGCCGTGACGGCGGAAACGAGGCGATCCAGTGTCGGGCGAGCCGGCTTTGCGACAGGCGGATCAACAGGTTGCGCAGCATTCCGGGCTTGCGCCCCTTCAGGGCGAGCGCGGGATCGGCCGCACCTCGCCCTCAAAGAAGTCCACATCCAGCACGGCCCACTCGTCCCCGCCCAAGCCAGTGAAGTGTTTGAAGGGCCCGTGGCCAAGCTTCACCCGCATGGGCCCGTCGTCGGCAATCGGTTTGTCGTAGACCGAGTCCGGGGTGACGAGCGCTCGCGTGAACTCGATCGTCGTGCCGTCTTCCTCGGTGCCGCCCGTGCCGGCCGCCTGCAGGATGTCGTCCGTGCCGCCGGTATTGGCATCCACGACGTTGCTGGTCGGCCCATCGCCGTATTGATCCTCGATCGTGAGCTCCCCGTTCTGCACGTAGCCGACGATCACGTCGCCGCCGGCAATGTAGGGCCCCGAGGTGGCGAATGCGATCTCCACGCGGCCCGGCAGCGGGCTGTGAAGGCCGATGTAGATCAGGCCTTGGTCGGCCGACGCTTGCGACGTTTCCACCCGCCAGGCCAGCGTCAGGCCGGTCCCATCGTCCTCGTAGACGTAGTCGTATTCGCCGTCGGCCAAGCGACCGTCGACGGCATACACCGTCGAGGCCTCGGTGGAGACCGTCGTGGCCGACGGCGCCTGATCGACGGGCGAGCGTCCCTGTAAGGCGAAATTCGCCCAGATCAAGGCGACGCTCGAGGCGGCCAAGACGACCACGACCACGCCGAAGGCGAGCAGCCTACGCGACATGGCTACAGGAGGTTTTCCTTGAGGCTAACCAGGAACGGCTCCGCGATCTGATTGAGGCCCTCGCGGTCCGCGATGAAGATCCGCTGGCCCTCCATGTCGATCAAATTGCGGTCCTTCATGCGCGAGAGCATCCGGATCGCTGTCTCGGTGGAGATGCCAGCCAGTTCGGCCAGTTCCTGGCGACTGAGCGAGACGCCGATGTCCATCCCTCGATCGGTCTCCGTGCCGTATTGCTTGGCCATCATCAGCAGCAGCCGCGATAGCCGCTCCAGGCTTCCCTCGTAGGACGCCTCCATGAGCTTGTCCTGGAACCCCTTGAGTTCGCGGCTCAGCTTCTCGATGAACTGGATGGAAATCTCGGGGTGTTCGCGCAAGAGCGTCACGAACGGCGCGCGCTCAATGAAATGGACCTGGGTATCCTCCAACGCTTGAGCGTACGCCGTGTAGACCTCTCGATCGAAGAGCGTCTTCTCCCCCAGGACCTCTCCCCGCCCTAGCAACTTGAGGATCTGAATCTTGCCCTTGAGAGAGTGTTTGGCCAGCTTCACCTTGCCCTGGCAGATGACGTAGACGCCGAAGGCGGGTTCGCCTTCTTGGAAGATGATCTCCCCCCGAGGGAACTCCAGCGTGCGCGACATCTCTCGGAGTCGCTTCCGCTCTTTCGGGGACAGCTGATCGAAGACCCAGGAGCACTCGCCCGTGCACTCCGAGCGATCCGTGGATGCCATGTTGGTCAACCTCCTCCACCGGAAGCTGCTTCGACCGCCTCGGAGAGCTCCTCGTAACGACCGATGGCTTGGAAACGATCCCGTCGCGCCTCGTGCATGGCCTGTATCGGCATGGTTTCCAACTCGCGCAAGTGCCGGCTCAGGACTGATTTCCACGACTCGGCCGCCTGGGCCGGATCTTGGTGGGCCCCGCCATCCGGCTCCGGCACGATCTCGTCGATCACCCCGAAGTCGATCAAGTGCTCCGCCGTCAGCTTGAGCGCCCGAGCCGCCTCCGGTGCCTTGGCCCCGTCGCGCCAGATGATCGCTGCGCAGCCTTCGGGGCTGATGACGGAGTAGATGGCGTTCTGCATCATGAGGACGCGGTCGCCGACGCCGATGCCGAGCGCGCCGCCGCTGCCGCCCTCGCCCAGGACCGTCACGACGATGGGCACTTGCAGCTTGAACATCTCGTAGATGTTGGCCGCCAAGGCGCCGCCGATGTTCCGCTCCTCGGCGCCGATGCCCGGATAGGCCCCCGGCGTGTCGACGAGACAGAGCACGGGGAAGCCGAAGCGCTCAGCCAATCGCATCGCCCGCAGCGCCTTGCGATAGCCCTCGGGATGGGGCATGCCGAAGTTGCGCGTCGCGTTCTCTTCAGCCGTGTGGCCCTTCTGATGGCCGACAACGACGACCGTCCGGTCGTCGAAACGCGCCAACGCCGTCAGAACTGCCCGGTCGTCCGCGTACATCCGGTCGCCACGCAGCTCAAAGTAGTCGTCGGCCACGCGCTCGAGGTAGTCGGCCGTCGACGGCCGCTTCGGATGGCGCGCCAGCTTGACGGTTTCCCAGTCGGGATTGGTGGCAACCTCGGACTCGTCGTCTTCGGAGTCGGCCTCACTCAGGGAATTCAGCTTCGCTTCCAGCCGATCGATCTCCTCGCTCAGATCGACCCCATCCCGCTCGCCGAGAGCCTTCAGCTCCTCAATGGCGCGCCGAATCTCGTCCATCGAACGATGATCATCCCCCATGCCAGTCTCCCCTCCCGTTGACCCGATTGGGCTCGTGAACCGTGAAAAACCTCAACAAACGCGCAATTTCGCCGGGCATGTCCTCGCGCCTCACGACGGCGTCGACGATCCCGTGCTTCTGAGCAAACTGATCCGTCTGGAAGTCGCTGGGCAGTTCCTGATTGATGGTCTGTTTGATGACGCGCGGTCCGGCAAAGCCGATGAGCGCCCCGCGCTCGGCGATGGCGACGTCGCCCAAATTGGCAATGCTCGCTTCCACGCCCGCCGTCGTCGGGTACGTCATCACGGACACAAACGGCACGCCGGCCTCTTCGAGCGCCAAGCGCGCGGACGACGTCTTGGCCATCTGCATGAGGCTGAGAATGCCCTCCTGCATGCGCGCCCCGCCCGTCGAGGAGACCAGAATGTAGGGCCGGCGCTCGCGGGCAGCGGTGTGGATCCCATGCGCGATCTGCTCGCCCATGACGCTGCCCATGCTCCCGCCGATGAAACGGAAGTCCATGACCGTCAGGACGACGGGGATGCGCTCCACCTCGCCGCTTCCGACGATGATCTCGTTGGGCAGCCCGGTCGCGTCTTGGGCCTGCTTGAGGCTGTCCGGATACGGCTTGCGGCCGACGAATTCCAGGGGATCCTGGGCCGTAATGGGCCGGGAGATGTCCTCGAACGTCCCCTCGTCGACGAGCAGCTTGATCCGTTCGCGGGCCGTCAAGAAGAAGTACTCGCCGCACTTCGGGCAGATGTTGCGGTTCTGCTCCACGCGGCGCTTGTAGACAAGCTGGCCACAAGCTTTGCACTTGAGCCAGAGGACGTCCTCCTCGCGCCGTTGCTCGTCCAGCTTGACCTTGTAGTAGTGCTTGCCGCGAAAGATTGCCATTTTATTGGGCCTCCTCGGCCGCTGCCGTCGGCACCTTGCCGTCCCGGAGCCGGATGGCGACCTCGGGCGGAATTGAAATGCCCAGCGACATGATCATGCGGAAGCCCTCCTCAACCGTGATGTGATCCAGATACGTGACGTCGCGCTCCGGCATAATGGCCCAGAACCCCGTGACCGGATTCGGCGGGCTCATGAGAAAGATCGAGACCATCTCATCATCCATCAGTTCCTCCACCCCCGGCACCTGGCGATTGGTGAGGAAGCCGACCATGTAGATCCCGCGCCGCGGAAACTCCACGAGCGCGACCCGCTTGAACGCCATCGAGGCGTCGCGCGCGAACACGGCGTCGGTGAGCTGCTTTACGGCCGAGTAGATCTTGCTCATGATGGGAATCGCCAGCATGAGCCGCTCGAAGTAGTGATAGACCATGCGACCCACGTACAACCGCGTGAGCAGCCCAACCAGGAGAATCACGCCGATCGTCAATACCAGCCCGATCGCGACCACGGCGCTGTCGGGCATCTCCTGGACCGGGATGAGCCGCACGATGGCGCCGATGATCCCGCCCTGACCGATCCAGTTGGCAATCAGCCCATAGAGCAGCCAGACGATCCAGAGCGTCAGCCCGAGGGGGAGGATGGCCAGGATCCCGCTGATCAACAGCGTCCGAAATCGCTTCCACATAGGCGATTCTCCGCAATGGACTTTACCAGAGATCCCATCGCCGAGCAAACCGATTGTGGCGCGTTTCTTCGCACGTTGACGGGGCTAAGCCCTACCTCCTATAATCGTTCCACCCCACATGGCGGCGACATCCATGCGACGCGTCAACTGGACCATCACCGAAGCCCAACACCAAGCGCTCAAGCGCCGAGCCCGAGAGACGGGGCTGCCCATCTCCGAACTCGTCCGCCGTGCCTTGGACAAGTACCTCAACCTGGCCGACGAGTCGTCAGCGGACGACGACCCGTCCACGGACGATCGAGAGAGCGAGGTTCCGCCATGAGCAACGCGTCCCGACGTCCCGACTTCCACGTCAGCTCCGTCGAGGCGATCCGCAACGGCCACGTCACCGACGTCTATTTCGCCCGGAGCAAGGAGATTCTGGACGCCAAGAACATCGATCGTCACGTCTTCATGGAGGCGCGCGCCCGCAAGCTTCCCGATGGCGAGTGGGGCGTCCTCTGTGGTCTGGAGGAGGTCACGGCGCTGTTGGAAGGCCAGCCCGTCGACGTCTGGGCATTGCCCGAAGGGACGCTCTTCCATGGGGGCGAACCCGCACTGCTCGTTGAAGCCAACTACCGGACGTTTTCGGTGTATGAGACCGCGCTGCTGGGGGAGCTGTGCCAGGCGAGCGGCATTGCCACCAAAGCCGCCCGGTGCGTCTCGGCCGCCCAGGGTCGCCCCGTCTACAGCTTCGGCGCTCGCCGCATGCACCCCGCCATCGCGCCGATGATCGAGCGGGCGGCCTACGTCGGCGGCTGCGCCGGCGTCGCCTGCGTGCCGGGCGCGGAGCTCATCGGCGAATCCGCCGTGGGAACGATTCCCCACGCGCTTGTGCTCGTGTTGGGCGACTCGACCTCCGCGACGCTGGCGTTCGACGAGATCATCGACAAAGACGTGCCCCGTGTGGCGCTCGTCGACACGTTTGGAGATGAGAAATTCGAGTCGCTGGAGAACGTCGAGCTGCTCGATGCCAACATCTTCGCCGTTCGGCTGGACACGACGTCCTCCCGACGCGGCGACATGCGGGCGATCGCCCAAGAGGTCCGTTGGGAGTTCGACATCCGCGGCTACGACAACGTCCAACTGTTCGTCTCCGGCGGCCTCGACGAGGACGACATCCCCAAGCTCCTGGACGTCGTGGACGCCTTCGGCGTGGGCACGGCCATCAGCAACGCTTCGGTCGTGGACTTCGCCATGGACATCGTGGAGATCGAGGGGGATCCCATGGCCAAACGGGGCAAGGAATCCGGAGCGAAGCAACTCTACGTCTGTCCGTCCTGTGGCCATCGGACCGTTACCCTGTTTTCCGCAACGCCGCCGAGCTGTCCCGCATGCGCGAGCGCGGCGACGATGGAGCCGCAACTGGTCCAGTATCTGGCCAACGGGGAGCTCGTCCGCTCGTTGCCAAGCCCGCAAGCCATTCGTCAACACGTGCTCGATCAGCTGCCAGCCGACCTCGAGGCCGAGGGCTGACCCCTTCGTACGCTCGCGTCCGTTGCCGACCATCCGTTACCATCGCTCGCGATGCCGGAAATTCACGACGTCGTTGAGGCCGCCCTCTACGTGGACGACCTGGAGCGTGCGGAGGCATTCTATCGCGACGTTCTCGGGTTGCCGCAGGTAATGAAAAAGCCGGGACGTCACGTCTTCTTCCGGGTCGGCGAGGGGCTTTTGCTCGTGTTCGACCCCGAAACCAGCCGAGCCGGCGGCGCCGTCCCCGCCCACGGGGCACAGGGCGCAGGACACGTCGCGCTCGGTATTAATTGGGGCGATCTCGACGCGTGGCGCGAGCGTCTCCGGGCGCATCGGGTTGCCATTGAGCAGGAGGTCGACTGGCCGCCGGGCGGCAAGTCGCTCTACTTTCGCGATCCGGACGGCAACTCCGTTGAGCTGATCACGCCTGGCTGTTGGAACCTGCCATCCGGGTGGTAGCCGGGAGCTGACCGAATTGGGGTCGATGCAACCCCGCCCCATTGGCGCATTCTTCCGTCCGGGGAATCCAAGCGGCAAGCCGTAGACGGCATGCCCTTCTCAGCTCACCATAGGGCTTGATCGGGCCGAGATAACACCGTCAGGGCCATGGCCCGATGGCTCAGATCTCGATGGGCGGAACGTCGACGGGTTCCGACAACCAAGGATCGAATTGGGCCGACGGGGTGACCACGTCGCCTTGCCCCGGTCCGGCCCCAGATGGCCCCGATGGATCGCCCCACCAGTTGTTCGTGGCGTCGATGGACAGTGCCGTGTCGAGGCCGAACTCGCTATTGTCAACGATGTTATTGCGGTCAACGACGTTCTGGGTTTCGCCGATCACGATTCCGGCCCGGTTGTGACGAACCTCGTTCTCTTCGACCGTGATGTTCTGGATGCGGAAGTTGACGCGGACGCCGGCATCCCGGTTGTTGAGGCAGTGGCAGCCCGCGATGCGCCCGGCATTGGAGAGGTTGCCGACGAGAATCCCCACGCCGGGAAACTCCAGATCGTTCAGATGGGGAGCGGTCCCGGAGCGGTTGAACATAAACAGCGAGCGCGCCACGTTCACCTCGCCGGATTGGCCCTGATACATGCCGACAGCGTTATCGTACCCCCAACTGTCCGTCAATTCGGCGTCCTGGCAGGACCAGAAGTAATACCCGGAGCTGTCGTTGCTGAAGGAGATCATGTTCGCGACGCTCACGCGCTGGGCCAACGTCGCCCAGACGCCCTCGAGGGCGTCGGTGACCGTGAACCCCCGAACCGTCACATCCGGCGTCTGATAGACGTTGAACGCGCCCACGACGATGTCGTCGATGGGCCGGTCTTCGTATTCGAAGCGCGCCGGATCCGCTTTCACGATCGTGGAGCGCGGCCCGCCCTCGGAGACAACCGTTAAGGGCTTATCGATGACCACCGTTTCGCGATAGACTCCGGGCGCGACGCGGACCGTGCCGCCTTCAGCGGCCCGATCAACCCCGCTCTGGATCGACCCGTTCGCGTCGACGCGAACCTCCTCGTTCTGAGCACCGGAGCCGAGCAGGGGAAAGTCAAGCGCAAGCCCAACAGCGGCAGCAGTGCCAGTGCGTTTCAGGAAAGACCGACGCGTCAAGCCAGCGTTGTGAACCATGAATCTCCCTTTCGTGAACGGATTCGGCAAAGCATTGTGGAGTTCGACAAGGTCGATAATGAGAAAAGGGGGCCGGAAGCCGGCCCCCTTTTCTTAGATGTGCGCTTAGCTTAAGCTCAGTTTACATGTCGCTGGCGGCGCCACGGGCGGCGTTGAGCCACTCGTCGACCGTGTCGCGGTTGTCCTCGATGAACTGGGCCGCGAGTTCGGCCGGATCGGCGCCTTCCTCATTGATCTGGAGGGTCGCCTCGTTGATCCACTGCAGCTCCGTCCGCAGCTGCGTGAGGAGCTCCTCAGCGGCCGGGTTGTTCTCGAGGAAGTCGTTGTTGGCGACGGCGTGGATGTCGCCCGCGGCGAAGCCGAGGTTGACCGTGTCCGTGACGCCCTCGTCGCCCAATTCGGCGATGAGAGCCTCCGTGCTGAGGGCCTCGTAGGCCTCGGCCTTCTGCAGGTCCTCGGCGTTCTCCACGAGGTTGACGTACTTGACGTCCTCACCCGGGACGAGCTGCAGGACCGTGTTGTTCGGGCGCCAGGTGTAGAACAGCGCCGGGTCGCCGGCGTCGATGCGGGCCTGGGCCGTGGAGAAGTTGGCGGAGTACGCGGCGCTGACGTGGTTGAACGTCTCGCTGAACCAGTCGTACAGCTCGAAGTGGTCGTTGATGATGCCGTTGCAGCCCCAGCCCGGCGGGCAGCCGAACAGGTCGGCCTTGCCGTCGCCGTTCTCGTCGAAGGCCTGCTTCAGCTCTTCGTTGCCGCGGAAGTCCTCGAGCGAGGTGATCTCAAACTCCTCGATGGCTTCCGTGTTGATGAGGTAACCCTCGGTCGTGCAGCCGGGGCAGTGCGGCTCGAAGATCGTCGCGTTGAAGTCTTGCGGCACTTGGGGATTGTGCAGCGGGAACCAGCCGTTCAGCCAGAAGTCCGTGTCGCCCAAGTTCATCGACGAGTAGGCGATGCTGTTGGAGCCGAACTCCTGGACCTCGACCTCGGCACCGAGCTCTTCCATGAGCTGCTTGCCGACTTGGGTCACCGGGGCGGCGGACACCCAGCTGGCGTTGCCCTGCGCGACCTCGACGCCGTCGAGCGGCTGGTCGTTCTGGCTGATTCCGGTCGAGGTCACGAGCGCGAGACCCGTCACGGCGATCAGCAAACTGAGCATGATGGAGCGTGTAAGCGTTTTCATCTGTATGGCTCAACCTCCTATTGAGTTGAGTAATTTGGTGTCTGTTGTCCCCACCGGGGACCGAATGACCGTTCCATGTTGGACGATTGGCGTCACATGGCGGCACCCTCCTTATTGAATGCTTTTGTATCAACCGCTTTTTTCAAGCGGCCCGATAACCGCTTCAGGAACTGGACTTCTGATGGGCGCCGGGGCCCTTTTCGCCCAGTCCTTGGGTGACTCGGTCCAAGATCATCGCCATTAGGACAATGCCGAGACCGTTGACGATGCCCAAGGGCAGATCAATCTGGTTGATGGCCCGGTAGACGTTCCGTCCCAGTCCGGCCACGTTAATCATCGACGCGATCACGACCATGGACAGCGCCAGCATGATCGTCTGGTTGATGCCGGCCATGATCGTCGGCAACGATAGCGGAATCTGCACCTTTGTCAGGATATCCCGTGGGGACGATCCGAACGCCAACGCGGCCTCAATCACTTCTTGATCAACTTGGCGAATGCCGAGGTTCGTCAGACGGATGAGCGGCGGAATGGCAAAGATAAACGTGACAATCACACCGGAGGCGTTGCCGACGCTGAAGAGAATGACGATCGGCAACAGATAGACGAACGCTGGCGTCGTCTGCATGACGTCCAGGACCGGCCGTATGCCCGCGGCAAACGCGTTGCTCCGCGACGCAACGATGCCCAACGGAATCCCGATAATGATGCAGAAGAAGACGGCCGTGAGCACAATGGCGAACGTCGTGAGGAATTCATCGTAAATCCCGACGTAACCGACAACTAAGAGCGAAATGCCGGTGAAAAGGCCGACACGCCAGCCAGCTGCCCACCAGGCAAGCAGCAAGAACGCGACGACCATCACAGCCGGTGGGATCGTTTCCAACGCCCACATGAAGGTGCCCAGCACCTCCTCGACCGGGTTCGTAATGATCGCTCGCGTCGTGGAACGGAAGCTGGCGAGTGCTGCATCAAGCGGCTCTAGCCATTCCTGGAGCGGTACTTCAAAGTAGTCGAAGATGTCAAGCATTGCCGCGAGTCGAATCATTGGGACACCTCAATCATGTTTTTGGATCGAATGCTTGCTACTCCTGAGGCTGATCGGAGCCGGAGACGATGGTCTGTCCCGCGCCGTCGGCCGAGGCCTCGGCTTCGGCCACGGTCTGCTCGGACTCCTCATCGAGCGACGAGCTTGGGCCGGTCTTTTCGAGGATGCCCGTGATGAGTTCGCGCTCACCAATAACTCCGACCAGATGGCTATCTTTGTCCAACACAACAACGGGCAAGCGCGAGAATCCGCGTCCTCGCAGGATGTCCTTAATGACTGCTGAGTCACGCACGCTGAGACCGATATGCGTATGGCGCTGCCAGAGTTCCGTATGCTCAGCCAGCACGTCCTGCAACTTGCGCACCTCGATCGGCTGGTCGTCGACCCGCATCTCCTGGAAGCGACCCTCACGATCAACCTTGTAGTGGACGTTGGGGCGCCCCTCCCGGACGTAGACCTTGCCGTCCTCTTCGTCCCGAACGACGCTCATGCGCTCGTGATCGGGCGGCAAGCCCAACGTACCGGCCGTGAGCACGCCCGTCGGGTCGGCGTTCTCCACGAAGTTGGCCACGTACTCGGTCTTCGGCTGGACCAGAATCTCCTCCGGCGTGCCGATCTGGACGATGACGCCAGCGTCCATAATGGCGATCCGATGCCCGAGCCGCATGGCCTCGTCGAGGTCGTGCGTAATGAACAGGACGGTCTTTTCCAGCTCGTCCAGAATCTTGAGGAGCTCGTCCTGCATGTTGAGCTTGATGAGCGGGTCCAGCGCGCTGAAGGGCTCGTCCATGAGCATGACCTCGGATTGGGCGGCCAGGCCGCGCGCCAACCCGACGCGCTGCTGCATGCCGCCGGAGAGCTCGCTGGGATACGCGTTGCCCCAACCGCCGAGGCCGACGAGTTCGAGCATCTCCTCCGAGACGCTGTTCCGCTTGTCTTGGCTCTCCCCCTGAATTTCAAGCCCGTAGCTGACGTTGTCGAGCACGGTGCGATGCGGGAACAGCCCGAAATGTTGGAAGACCATGCTCATGTGGTTGGTTCTCACATCGCGCAGCGTCTTCTCATCCGCGTTGGTGATGTCAACCGACTCGCCGTCCGGCGAGTCAAAGAACACCTTGCCCGCCGTTGGCTCGATCAAGCGATTGATGCAACGGATCAGCGTGGACTTGCCGCTGCCGGACAAGCCCATGATGCAGAAGACCTCGCCCGCCCCCAGCTCGAAGCTGGCATCGTTGACGCCGACAACGTTGCCGCTCTGCTCGCGGACCTCAGCTTTCGTTTTCCCTTGCTCAACGAGCTTGAGACCTTCCTGTGGTGATGGCCCGAATATTTTGAAGACCCCTTCCGACCTTATCACGACGACTCCTCTCCTACAGGTGGATTTTGGGTGAGATCCATGCCGACCGATGGGGATCGGGTCAACCCCGCCGGGAAACCCATGGCTCCAACACCGATCGCTTCACTATTGAAGTATGGTCGAACCTTTAACATTGCAATGAACATGTCGACTGAACGTCATTGTAGCCGAGTCGGGCTCGCATGTCAAACGCTCCCCTTGGCGCGGACATCTCGAGCGCCATCCCCAGAGGGCAATCGCCACGCTACCATACAACTCTCAATGTTGACTTCCAACACGGCGGGTGTTAGACTTCTCATCCGTCATGAAATCGCCATCGGGGGACGCTACCATTGAGCGCGAGATCACGGACCAGGTCGTTTCACTCCGAGCTCGCCTCCAATCCACCGTCAACAAGCGCCGTGAGATCGAAGGCCGGATCCGCAAGCTCCGTTCCAGGCTCCGTGCCGAAGAGGCTCGCCTCGAAAGCGAGCAGGAGCGCGAGGAGGCGCTCAAGACGGCCCTCAAAATGGCCGAGCTCGCCCTCAATTTAGCCTCCGGAGAGACGACCACGGACAACCTCTCGTCTCTCGAAACATTGGACCGGGACACAGACTGGGAAGACATGACGATCGCGCAAGCCTGCCAGCGCGTGCTCCAGGAAAACCACAACCGCCCCATGAGCAACCGTGAGCTTCAGGCCGCCCTCCAATCGAAGGGCAAGGACGTGCCGCTCGGCTCCATCCCGACGACGTTGGAACGCTACCGCGAACAGTTCCGCAAGGAAAAGCGAGGTCACGTCATCTATTGGAGCCTGTATGCGGACGAGCAGCAACCTCTGGAGTCGGAGAACTAAGCGGCCATTAAAGCGGCGCACCTCCGACGAATTTTCGGCACAGGGCTGCCATCGACAACCCATCGCCGATAAATAGCTAGGGGACAGCTCAGATCGGGCTAGGACACGGCGTTTGCACCCGCCTCGGCGACCGCGTGGTCGTCCTCAACCGTGCTGCCCGAGACGCCGATGGCGCCGACGATCGTGCCTTCGCCGTCCGTCAGTAGCACGCCCCCCGGGAACGTGATCAGCCCGTCGTTGGAGTGCTCGATGCCGTAGAGCGACCCGCCCGGCTGGGACATCTTGCCGAGCTCGCCCGTGTCCATGTCGAACATGCGCGCCGTTCGCGCCTTCCGAATGGCGATGTCGATCGATCCCAGCCAGGCGCCGTCCATGCGGGTAAACGCCTTCAAGTTCGCCCCGGCGTCGACGACGGCGATATTCATCGCGACCCCCATCTGATGGGCTTTCTCGAGCGCGGCCTGCAGGGCAGCCTCCGCCTGCTGACGCGTGACGTCTGCCATTGCCAACGTCCCTCCTTGGCGTCGATTGTTGCGCCACAGCAACGCTCGAAGGGTATACGGCGCCCCGCTGGCGGAGCAAACCCGGGCGCGTTGCACCGCCATGTCCCTTCACGCTACCGTGACGGCCATGCGAGGTGAGCGATCATGAGCGCGTTAACTCAGGAAGCCTGCGTCGCTTGTCGGGCCGACGCGCCCCAAGTGACCGACGCGGAGATTGAAGAGCTGAAGCCGCAAGTCCCCGACTGGGATCTGCTCGAACGCGACGACGTGCGCCAACTCGAACGGACCTTCAAATTCAAAAACTTTCAACAGGCGCTCGCGTTCACCAACCGAGTGGGCGATCTGGCGGAGTCCGAAGGCCATCACCCCGCGTTGCTGACCGAGTGGGGCCGCGTCGCCGTCACGTGGTGGACTCACAAGATCGGCGGCCTCCACCGTAACGACTTCGTCATGGCCGCCAAGACCGACGACATCTATCAAAGCGAGTTCGCCTCATGACGGTCCAGGACACGCTCAACCGGCCGCTTCGCGACTTGCGCATCTCCGTGACCGACCGCTGCAACTTCCGCTGCGTCTACTGCATGCCGCGCGAGATCTTCGGCCCCGACTTCGCGTTCCTGCCCCGCGAGGAGATCCTCAGCTTCGAAGAGATCGAGCGACTCACCCGGCTTTTCGTCGACCTCGGGGTCCGCAAGCTGCGCATCACCGGCGGCGAGCCGACCGTCCGACACGAGCTGGACACGCTGCTCGCCATGCTCGCCGACATCGAGGGCGTCGAGGACATCGCCATGACGACCAACGCCGTGCTGTTGCCCTACAAAGCCGACGCGCTCAAACGGGCGGGCCTGGGCCGAATCACGATCAGCCTTGACGCCATCGAGGACGACACGTTCGGCGTCGTCAACGGGGTCGGCTTCCCCGTCTCGCGCGTGTTGGAAGGCATCGAGGCGGCCGAGGAGGCCGGGTTGGCACCGATCAAGATCAACATGGTCGTCAAGCGCGGGATGAACGACCATCAGATTCTTCCCATGGCCGAGCACTTTCGCCACTCGGGCCACATCCTGCGGTTCATCGAGTTCATGGACGTGGGCAACACCAACGGCTGGCGCCTCGACGACGTCGTCTCGGCCAAGGAGATCGTCGACACGATCCATGGCCAGTGGCCCATCGAGCCGCTGGAGCCGAACTACACGGGCGAGGTCGCCAATCGCTATCGCTACGTCGACGGCGGCGGGGAGATCGGCATCATTGCCTCGGTGAGCCAACCGTTCTGCCAATCCTGCACGCGGGCCCGGCTCACGGCCGATGGCGAGCTGTTCACGTGCCTGTTCGGCGCCCAGGGCCGAGACATGAAAGCGCTGCTGCGCAGCGGGGCGTCGGACGAGGCCATCCGGGCCGAGCTGACCGGCGTCTGGCGGCGACGCGGCGATCGCTACTCGGAACTGCGTACGGAAGAGACGGCGGAGCTGACCCCCAAGGCCGAGATGTCTCGCTTGGGCGGCTGAGTTCACAGAGTCAGTCGGAGGCGATGGATTCGCCGACGTCGGCGGGCACCTCGGCGTCGCGCCGGATGCGCGCGCCGCCCGCGTAGATGTTGTAGCGCTCGTTCCGCACGAACCCGAGCAGCGTCATGCCGAACTCGCGGGCCAGATCCGCGGCCAAGCTGGAGGGGGCGCCGACGGCCGCCACCATCGGAATCCCCGCCACGAGCGCCTTCTGCATGATCTCGAAGCTGCTCCGGCCGCTGACCATCATCAGGTAGTCGTTCAACGGCAGTTCGTCCGCCAACAGCTTCTCCCCGATGAGCTTGTCGACGGCGTTGTGGCGGCCCACGTCCTCGCGGAGGCTGACGAGCTCGCCCTCGGCGTCGAACAGCCCGGCGGCATGGATGCCGCCCGTGGCCTGAAAGACCGACTGGTCGTTGCGGAGCTGGTCGTTGAGCGCGTGGACCGTCTGCATGGACATGACGGGATGCCCTTTCGGCAGCATGGGACAACGTTGGGTCTCGATGGCTTCCAGCGAGGTCTTGCCGCAGACGCCGCAGCTGGAGGTGGTGTAGAAGTTCCGCTGCAGAAGCTCGGGGTCGAACTGGATGCCCGCCCGGAGCTTGACCGAAACGACGTTGTAGGCTTGGTCGGCCTTTTCCGTGCCCATGCAGTAGGTGACTTCCTCCACGTCCTCGGACGCTTCGATCACGCCCTCCGTGTAGAGGAAGCCGACCGCCAGCTCGAAGTCGTCCCCCGGCGTGCGCATGGTGACGGACAGGCTCTGCTCTCGCCGTTCCCCGGTCGGCCCGGGGAGGTTGAGCCGGATCTCCATGGGCTCCTCGACGGCGAGGGCATCCCGACGACGATTGGAGTTCGGGCCTCGCACCTTGCGGATCATAAACCGTGACACGCGACGCTGCGGAACCATGCCATCCCTCGCTTTGAGCACAAACGTTGCCCCGCATTATAAGGATCGCGTCCAGTTCAACAATCGTTCACCGCGACCCTCTCCGTGAGCCCAAACTGGACACGCGTCGTCCACACGACGGGTCGCACGGCATAGCTTTCGATCCCGGGTGTCGGTGGGATTGACAACGCGGCGGTGACT
>CAZMNF010000024.1:0-30488 GCA_964567595.1 uncultured Thermotogae bacterium
CACCAGGTCGAACAGCGCCTGCTCCTTCGCCTTGGCTTCCAGCATGACGTCGACGTCGGTTGTTGGCAGCGTCTCCACGAAGCGCCGGAACGCCTCGACGTCGACGCCGTCCGCGTGGGCCCCGGCGCGCGCGTCCGGGCGCTGGCTGGAGAAGTGCAACTTCGGCCGCCCGTCTTTCTGGTCGTCCCAAGTCGCAAGAACGTCCGCAAGAAGCCCTCGTGAGGGCGGCTCGCCCGCGTACGCCCGATGGTGGAGGTCGTCGAAGATCATGGGCACCTCGAGGGCTCGACACAGCTCGAGCACGTCCTCGGCGCCGTAGCTGCGCTCGTCGTTCTCCAGCACGAGTCGCGCCCGCACGTTGTCGGGCAGGTCGGCAAAGGCGTCGCGAAGCTGGCGTTTCGCCCGGGACTTGTCGCCGTAGACCCCGCCCACGTGCAGCACGATCTTGCCGCTCGGCGGCAAGCCCATGAGGTCCATGAGGTCGGCATGATAGCTCAGCTCCGCAAGCGCGCTCGCCACGACCTTGGGCTTGGGCGAGTTGAGCACGGTGTACTGGCCCGGGTGCATGGACAGTCGCAGCCCATAGTGAAAAGCATCACGGCCGACCTCGCGCAGCTCGGCTTGGAGCGCCTCGCGCCATCCCCATTGCGCCTCCGGATGCGAGGCCAAGGGAATGAGGTCCGAGGACATGCGGAACACGCGGACGTCGTGCTGCGCGTTCCACGCCAAGGTCCGGCGCAGGCCGTCGAGGTTGGCCCGGCTCAGCTCCTCGAGGCGCTCCGGCGTCGCGTTGGCCAAGCGGCAGGTCCGATCCGAACGTCCCTCCTCGCCGAGCGCACGGTTGACGCAGGCGTAGCCGAGTCGGAGGCCGGGATAGGTGGCGAAGTCCGCATGGGTCCCGTTCGGTGTCAATGGTCTCTCCCTCCAGCAACAACGGTTTGGGGGCGGAAGACGCGCACGTCGACGCCCGGCGAATAGCAGACGTGAGCCGGTTCATCTAATGGGGTCGACAATCCGTCGAGTTGGAACAGCCGCGGATCATACGTTTGCAGTTCGGCATCCTGGATCGCATACGGCGAATGGTGGATTTTGCCCGTGATGAGCTTATTTCTGCGCTTGTCGTGGGCGAACAGCCGATAGCGCTCCACGAGGAAGAACTCGAGCGATCCCGGCTCGGCTTCCTGAGAAGCCCCTGTTGGCGTGTAGGCGTAGTCGAGCTGGGTCTCTGTGCCGACCCGCTCGGCGCGATATGTGATCCGGCCATTGGCCTCCACTGTCTCCTGCAAACGCGCCACACGATAGGGAAGGTGAAAAAACCGCTGGGCGATCCAGACGGCGATCGGGTTCTCCGCGTCGAGCGAGTAGAACCAGACGCCCGGTCGTCCATGGGCGTCGACGACGTACGTCCGCAGGTTGAGCTCGCGGAAGTCCGACAACCTCGGTAGCGCTGGGAGCCCCCGCGGCCGCACCCCTTCCATGGCGAAGGGGACGATGCCGACGTAGGCCACTCCCTGGAAACAGTCGACGTTCAAGCCATCGGGAAGCGTCGCTTGAATGACCTCGGGGTCCCAGGCCCAGTGGAGAAAGAGCAGGCGCCGCCAGCGTTGGCGCATCACGGGGGATCGCTGGGCAGGCCTCTCGCGCTCGCGCAAGCGATTTTCGAGCGGAACCGTCATGGCGATCGGGTCCGGATGGCTTGCGCGGCAGCGCGTCCGCTCTCGATCGCGCCGTTGAGGCTCGGCATCGCCTGATGATCGCCACAGACGTAGATCGCGTCGCTGTAGCGCGTGAAGCGGCTCCCGGCGCCGATGTCCTGGACCACGGGCAACGCGTGCTCAACTTCGTAGGTCCCGAGGTGGGCCCAGTTGGTCGCCGGCGGGCCGAACCACGCTGCCAGTTGGGTCCGGACCTCGTTCAGGCGGTTCGCGCTGCGGCCCAAAACCGTCACCGAAGCCAGGTGTCGATTGGCCGGCGCATAGGAGGGGGCGATCGCGCTGGGAAAGCAGAGGTTGTTGATGGGCCCGGTCCCGTCGGCGTCCAGCAGCAGCCAGCGGCCGTCGACAGGCAACGCCTCCAGGGCGAAGTAGAAGCAGGTTGTGGCCTGGCTCTCGCACGGGGGCGCCTCGCCCAGCAACCGGGCCGCGGTCGGTTGATCCGTGGCCACAACGACAGCTTGAGCGTCGCGGGTGCGCCCATCGGCCAATTGGATCCGACCGTTCTCGTCGACGTCCTGGACGGGGGCGCCCACCTCGATGCGGTCGGGATCCAGCGACGCGGCCAGCTGCTCGGGAATCGCCTGCATGCCGCGCCGGGGCAATGCCGCTTCCCCCTGTGCGAACATCTTGTAGACGAAGAGGAACTGGCGACTCGAGGTTGCCAAGTCCCGCTCCAGAAAAATCCCGCCGAAAAACGGCCGAAAGAAGCCGTCGATCATGCGCTGCGAGAACCCGAACGCCCGTAGCCACTCCGCCGTGCTCGTTTCTGGGCTGGCCCAAAGCTCATCGAGCGAGGCGCGCCACACGTAGGAGCTCAGGCGGGCGACGAGCCAGCGATCGCGCAACGTCGCCATGGGGGCCCGAAGCGTCGCGAGCAGGTGGCGTGGTGCGCGCAGCGGGTCGGCGAGGCGATGGAACTGCCCACTATGACGGATCTGTGCGCCAGGCAGGAAGCGCGAGAGTTGCAACTCGTCAAGGTCGATCCAGCCTCGCAGCGCGGGATAGGCAGTCAAGAGCACCTGGAAGCCGTGATCGAGCCGGAAGCCGTCGAGTTCGTCGGTCTTGACGCGGCCGCCGAGGCGATCGCTTGACTCCAAGAGCGCCCAATCGGCGCCGTTGCGATCCAGCTCTCGCGCGCAGCTCAGGCCCGCCATCCCGCCGCCGACGATGAGAACGTCCATGGGGCTCCCACTCTAATGCCCATCGGATTCAGCTCACCAGGCAAGCTGGGCCCAAACCCCGAGAACCACGAGCCCGCGCAGGCTCCACAGCACGGTGCGAACCCAGTTGGAGCGGACGAGCGCCTCGTGGGCCTCGACGCTGAAGCCCGCGCTCAAGCGCCGGTGCAGCGGAACTTGGACAAGGCCGGTCGCGACCCAAATGGCGATCACGAGCGCCGCTCCCGCCGCGGGCCAGATTAGGGGCAGTCCGGGTGGCGGGTCGAGCAGCATCCATCCGGCCGTGACCAGTTCGACGAGCATGGCCGGCGCCACGACGTAGCCCGTGCGACGCGTGTGCTCGGCTTCGTAGGTCGGAAACGCCTCGCGACCGACGTGCGCGAGGAGGGGATAGTGGACAACCTGGACGAACCAGATGAGGCCGACCATGAAGCCCGTTGCTAGCGTCTGTCCGAGCAGCGCGATCAGGGCCATCGATCGGAGGGGCCGCTATCGGCGTCGGGCGTGTGAAGAGACAGCACGCCGAGCTGGCGCCTTCAGGCGCGCACCGGCGGGCGGACGGTCGCGAGGCCGCCGTCCACGCCGAAGACTTGGCCGGTGACCCAAGCGTTGTTCTCACGGAGGAGCCACTCGATCATGGCAGCGACCTCGTCGGGGCGGCCCAAACGACCGAGGGCGTGCATGCGCTCGGATGCCTCGCGCGAGGTATCGTTGGCGGTGAGCGCTTCCGTGGCCGGCGTCTCCGTCAGGCCGGGCGCCACGCAGTTGACGCGGATCCCGCGCATAGCGTAGGTAGCGGCAGCCGACAGCGTCAGCCCCATGATGCCGCCCTTGGCGGCCGCGATGGCCTCGTGATTGGGCAGCCCGACGCGGGCCGCGGCGGAGGAGACCAGCACAATGGAGCCGCCCTCGCGTCGCATCGCTTGTGACGCCGCCTGGACGACCGCAAACGCCGAATCCAGGTTGATCGTCACCGTTTCGCGGTACTCCTCGTCGCTGGTGCGGTGGGCCGGCTTGACGAGGACGCTGCCGATGCAGTTGGCGACGCCGTCGACGCGTCCGTACTCGGACTTGGCCTGGTCGATCGCCGCCTTGATCGAGTCCGGATCGGCCGCGTCGACCTCGACCGTCGACGTCTCCGTGTCCAATTCATCCGCCAGCGTCGCTAGGTCGGCCTCCCTGCGTCCGGCCAGCACCAAGGGCTCGTTCGCTTCGGCCAGGCGCCGACAGAGCGCGGACCCCACGCCTCCGGTTGCGCCATAGATCACTGTGCTCATGGCCATCCTTCCTTTCGCTGTCGGGGTGGGTCTAGAGGAGCGATACGTCCCGGTCCGGGACAGGACCCGCGCGTGGCGGTTCTCTCCGCGGACCGGGACGTTCGCCTGTCAGGAAGTGGTCGTTCAGCAGCCGGTCAGGAGGCGGCGTTGGCGGTCTGTACGCCCCAGCGGCGCTGGATCGACTGGAGGCCGACCGCCTGGTAGACGGCCGCCAAGCCGACGACGGTGTAGATGACCTTACTGAGAAGGGCCGTCTCGCCGCCGAAAATTGCCGCCACGAGGTCGAATTCGAAGACGCCGACGAGGCCCCAGTTGAGGCCTCCAATCACGAGCAGCGCTGCCGCGACAATGTCTAGGATCTTCATGATCTGACTCCTTTCGCAGGTCCTGTCGTTTCCTGCATGTCGGTTGTTGATTGATGCTAACACATGGTCGATCTCATGTCAAGCATAGGCTATAAACACGTTGCCGATTGTTGACGACGCTCGACAGCCACGGCCGAGGGTCGGCCTCTCTGCTTCGCCCAGGCGCCGACGGTCCGAAGCGCTTAGGAGGCAGCTGCCTGGCCGATCCGCTCGCTCAGCTTGGAGAAGATGCGGCGGTGAATCGGATAGAGAACGTACCAGTAGGCCAGCCCGCAGAGGCCACGAGGGGCAAAATAGGCGTTCTGTTGCAACACGCAGGTGTTGTCGTCCTCGCCGGGCTCGATGTGGAACTCCAGCCATGCCTGGCCGGGCACCTTCATCTCCGCGCGCAGGCGCAGCAGCCGGTCCGGGTCGATCGCCTCCACGCGCCAGAAGTCAACAGCATCGCCCACGCGCAGCTCCTCGGGGTCGCGCCGCCCGCGGCGGAAGCCGACGCCGCCGACCAAGCGGTCGAGCACGCCGCGCAGTCGCCAGAGCATGTTGGCATAGAGCCAGCCGCGCTGTCCGCCCAGGCCCGTGACCACGCGGAAGAGCGCCTCGGGCGACGCGTCGACGACGCGACGGCGGCGCTCGACGATCATCCCTTCGCGGAAGTCGAGGTGGGCGGTCGGTTGGTCACCCTGGCTGCTGGCGAGGGCGTCGCTCCACGACGTGGCCACCTCGCCGGCGTCGAGCTTGGCCAGCGTCCGTTGCACGGCCTCGTCGTAGCCGATCGGTTGGATGTCGGGGAAACACTGCTCGGCGGACCGATCGCGGACGATGACCTCGTTCTTGAGCCCTTCGATGAGCGGACGCGCGATGCGGGTCGGGATGGGCGTGACCAAGTGGACCCAGTACGACGACAGCCGCGGCGACAGCACGGGCACCGGCACGAGCCAGCGCCGCAGCCCGCGCGCTCGCGCGTAGCCGAGCATGATCTCTCCGTAGGTCATCACGTCGCGGCCACCGATCTCGATGATCCGCCCGCGACAGTCCTCCAGCTGGAGCGTGCTCACCAAATAGCGCAGCACGTCGGCGATGCCGATGGGCTGGATCCGCGTAAACACCCAGCGCGGGCAGATCATCACGGGGACGCGCTCGGCCAGGTTGCGGATCATCTCGAACGAGGCGCTGCCGGAACCGACGATGACGGCCGCGCGCAGTTCGGTCACGGTCGGACCGTGCTCGCGCAGCACGTCGCCCGTCTCGTGGCGCGAGCGCAGGTGATCGGACAGCTCCTCGCGCTCGGGATCACCGAGCCCGCCGAGGTAGATGACGTGCGCCACGTCACAGGCCTTGGCGGCGGTGGCAAAGTTCTTGGCGGCCAGCTTGTCGCGCTCCTCGAAGTCGGCGGCCCCGCTCATGCTGTGGATGAGATAGTACGCCGCCCGAACCCCCGCCATGGCTTCTGTCAACGTCTCGGGAACGAAGACGTCGCCTGTGACAACCTCCACTTGGTCGGCCCAAGCGCGCCCTTGGAGCCGCTCCGGATCGCGCACCATGACGCGGACGCGGTAGCCCGATTCCAGCAGCCGCGGGACCAGCCGGCCGCCGATGTAGCCTGTGGCGCCGGTGACGAGAACGGGATCGGTCACGTGCATTCCTCTCGATCCATCGGCTCCATTGTCTCAACTCGCCGGTGGCTTTGCGATGGCGTGCTGCCGCGGGCGGCTCAGCCGCTGCCGCGTGCCTTCTGGAGCCCTTCGATGACGTCGTCCACTTGCTCAACGTCGAAGGCGATGCCCTTGCGAGTCGGCCGCCACTCGATCTCCATCTCGTCCTCGGCGTCGGCGGCGAAGAAGGTGCGCACGTCGACGAGATCGTGGCCTTTGAACTCCTTGCGCTGCACGACGATCACCTGGTCGGGGCTCTTTTCAATGACGGCGTGGACCTCGCCGTCGGTCTGGACATTGTGTTCGGTTGACACAGCAGCATTCCTCCCTGGTTCGCTCGGTTCGGGTTTGACCGTCCGCTCATCTTCACAGACGGATCCTCCCGCTGCAACGAACGGGCCACCGCGGGTCGTCGACGCGGCCCTCAGTCGGGCGCACTCAGGCCGACCTCATGGACGTGGAGCCACGCGACGCCGTGGGGCGCGGTCGCGTCCTCGCGGAACAGCACCGTGGAGAGGCGGCCGTTCGGAACGCCGTCGAGATGCTGCCATTCCTCATAGGTCAAGAGACAGAGCGGCGGTTCGAGGTGCCGGACCCGGACGTTCCGGATATCGATAGTCAAGGATCGGTCGGCGCGCACGCCATGGGCCGAGCGGATCCGCCCGAGGAGCGAGGCCTTGTCGATGACCTGGCCCTCGGGCGTGACGATCCGGAATCGCTCCATCAACGCGCGCTCGAGCCGCGCGAACGACGGGTCGTCGTCGGGAATGCGACCGACGAACCAGTCCACGAAGAAGCGATGGAGTTCGCGGATTTCGCGCTCGCAACGCTCGTCCATGGCGTGCCCGGTCGCCGACATTCGAGAGTGGCGTCCGTTTGGTCAGTTGGCGTCGGCGTCGGCCGCCTCGCGGTCCAGGCGCTCCAGGACGGCTTGGGCGGCGTTGCTGGCGGTGCCGAGCTCGAACTGGTTGCTCGTCTCCACCCGGGTGAAGCCGGCGATCTCGCCCGTCTGCGGATTGACGACGGGCACGACGGCCGCCGCTCCGGCGGTGACGATGCCGACAACCTGCCCGCGCGAGTTGACGAGCGGGCCGCCGCTATTGCCCCCGTTGCTCTGGGCCTCAAACTGGATCGTCGCCGCGCCCGGCGCGAGCCCGGGGCTCGTAGCGACGAAACCGCGGGTAACGTTCTGGAACGGTTGGCCGCGCGGGTAGCCGAGGGCGAAGATCTCCTCACCGGCGCTGACCTCGGTGGAGTCGCCCCAGTAGAGTTCGCGGCCGACCGAGCCGATGTCGAGCTGGGCGATGTCGAGGCCGGTCGGTTCGTCGTCTTGGGTGAAGAACGGCCACGGGGCCGAACCTTGGACGAACTCCGCCTCGCGCGGGTTCTCGGTGTCCAGCTGGAAGCCGCGGTCGGCGTCGGGCAGGAAGACGCGAATCTGACGCGTCTGGTCATAGGACGTGCCGTCCGTGCGCTCCAGCGCCGGCTGAATCACGTGGAAGTTGGTGATGACGTACGGCTCGCCGTTGCGGCGCACGATGAAGCCGCTGCCGAACGCCTGGTTCTGTCCCGGCGCATCGGCGACGACGGCCACCACGCCCGGTTTCACCGTGTCTAAGAGACGCGAGAAGTCGACGTCGGCCTGGGCCTGCGGGGGCGCCAGCCCGGCGAGGCCGAGTGCGAGCCCGCCGAGCAGGATCCCAAACGCCACAAGTCGCAAACGAATTGGCATGGGAAATCCCTCCTGAGGAATTTGCAAGTTGGGTTGGACGTATGCAGGGTAACGTCCCTCGGCTCGCCGTGCCGTAAGGGACCTTACGCAAACCCACAAGGTTGACCCGGCGTTGACGCGGGATGGGACGCATTCCGGTCCCATCGCCCGGTCAGGTCGACGCCATTCACGATTGACCCCATACTGACCCGAATTTGACCGATCGGACTCGACGCCGTTCGGCCCACCCCTTGACAGCCCCCTCGATCCATGTTATAAGTAGTTTCGAAATATATTAACTAATAAACTATCTGCTCGAACCGTGGGAGGCGAGGTCTGTGTACAAACGCTACCTGGAAACCGTCGTGAGCCGACCCAAGACCGTCCTGATCGTCATCGCGATCATCACGCTCTTCTTCGCGGCCGGGCTGCCGCAGATGACGACCGACACCGATCCGGAGCACATGCTCCGTGCCGACGCCCCGGTGCGCGTCTACAACGACCAAGTCGAGGCGTGGTTCGATCTCCAAGAGATGATCGTGATCGGGGTCGAGAACACGGAAGATCCGGACGGTGTCCTGAATCCGGACACGCTCGGGCGGATTTACGAGGCGACGCAGCAGATCGTGGCCATCGACGGCGTCGTCCGCCGCAACGTGCGCAGCTTCCCCACGACCAACTACATCCGCGCCACGAGCGCGTCCCTGCAACAGCAGCGGCTGCTGCAGAGCGCGCAGCCGAGCGACGCCGACATCGCCAACCTGAACGACGCGCTGAGCGACAACCCCCTGTTTGAGAACGTGCTCGTCTCCGACGATCGTACGACGGCCGCGCTCCACGTTCCCGTCGAGGACGACGTCGACGCCGCGCCGATCACCGATCGCATTCGCGAGATCCTGCTATCCCAGGACGGGCCCGAGACCTACTACATCGGCGGCGAGCGTGTCGCCGAGGACGTCTTCGGGATCCGCATGTTCCAGCAGATGATCACGCTCTCGCCGCTGGTGGCGCTCGTCATCCTGATCGGGCTGTTTTTGATGTTCCGGCACCTGCGCTTCGGCTTCGTCTTCAGTCCGTTGCTCATCGCGCTCGTCACCGTCATCTGGACCATGGGGCTGATGATCTGGCTCGGCATCCCCGTCCACATCATGAGCTCCATGGCGCCCGTGTTCCTGATGAGCATCGGCGTCGTCGACGGCATCCACATCCTGAGCGAGTACGTCGACCAATTTCCCAAGAGCCGCGACCGACGCCGGGCGATGCTCGACACGCTGCTCGCACTCAAACGCCCGCTGCTCTACACCTCGCTCACCACCGCCGCCGGCTTCGCCTCGCTGTATCTGACGCCGATCCCCCCGGTCAAAATCTTCGGGCTCTTTGTCGCCTTCGGCATCCTGGTTGCCTGGGCGCTCACGATCACCATGGTCCCGGCGCTGGTGATGACGCTGAAGGAGCGCGAGGAGGACACGGAAGCCCCGGAGGAGAACGCCTTCTCGCGCGGATTGAAGAGACTGGGCGCGTTCAGCATCAGCCGCCGCCGGCCGGTCGTGGCCGGCATCGTCGTGGCGCTGCTCGTCGCCGGCGTCGGCCTGACCCAGATCCAGATCAACGACAGCCCCGTCTGGTGGTTCAAGCAGGGCGAGGACGTCCGCGAGGCGACCGAGTTCCTCAACGACGAACTGGGCGGCACCTCCATGCTCTACGTCGTGGCCGAGGGCAACGACGACGCCATGAAGGAGCCCCGGACGCTCGAGTATTTGGAGGGCCTGCAGCGCCATCTCGAAGGCCAACCCAACGTCGGCAAGACGACGTCCCTGGCCGATCTGGTCAAACGGATCAATGAGGCCTGGCACGACGACGATCCCGAATATTTCCAGATTCCCGACTCTCGACAGGCGGTGGCACAGTTCCTGCTCCTGTATCTGTCCTCGGGACGCCCGAGCGACCTGCAGGACTTCGTCACCCACGGCTCCGGCTACGACAAGGCCAACGTCATCGTTCAGCTCAAGGACAACGGATCCGCCGCCATGGAAGAGGTGGTGGCGAGCACGCGGAGCTACATCGAGTCGAACCCCATAGAGGGGATGCAGTTCAACTTTGCGGGTCCGGGCTACTTCAACGCCCGCTGGAACCAGGAGATGTTCGAGGGGATGATGCTCGCGCTCGGCAGCGCGGCCTTGGCCGTGCTCTTGTTGTTGACGCTCAACTTCCGCTCGTTCAAGTGGGGCCTGGTCGGCTTCATCCCGCTCGGGTTCACCGTGCTCGTCGCCTACGGCATCCTGGCGCTTCTGGGCGTGGAGTTCACCATGCCGATCGAGGTGATCTCGGCGCTCACGCTCGGCATGGCCGTCGACTTTGCGATTCACTTCGTGCAGCGCTTCCGCGAGCGCTACGCCCAGACCCGGGAGCTGAACAACTCGATCATATGGACGCTGGGCGGGGCCGGCGTGGCCATCCTGCGCAACGCTGTGATTCTCTTTGTTGGCTTCCTGGTGCTCTTGTTCGCGCCGTTGACGCCGTATATCAACGTCGGCGTCTTCATCGCCATCATCATGGCGCTCAGCTCCATGGCGACGCTGTTCCTGTTGCCCGCGATCATTCGGACGTTCGCGCCGGCCTTGGTCGGCGAAACCGACGAGGAATCTCAATCCACAACTTAACTGGAGGAGGTCCAACCATGACCCGACTCAAACTGGCCACAACCGGACTGGCGGTGCTGCTTCTGCTGGTCGGACTGCTCGTTTCGCCCCTGGCCGTACAGGGCCAGACCCCCTCAGGCGAAGAGATCATGATCCAGTCGAAGGACCGCTGGCAGGGCGAGGACTTCTCGTCGCCCGTCAAGCTGACGACCGTGGCGTCCGGCGGCGGCGAGACGGTGCTCGACGTCGAGTTCCGTTCCAAGCTGGTCGAGGAAAGCCGCGAATCCGAACAGTTCCGCTACAACGTCTACGCCCGCGTCACAGCTCCCGAGGATTCGAAGGATCTGACGCTGCTCGTCCACGAGAAGGCCCCTCCGGAGCGCGACGACATCTGGCTCCACCTCCCTGCTCTCAACTCCACCAAGAGCATCGTCCCGGAGGACTTCCGCAATCCCTTGTTCGGCAGCGAGTTCGTCTTCGAGGACGTCGTCGGGCGCGAGCCGAGCATCGGCACCCACGAGCTGCAGGGCTCCGAGGCCGTGACCGTCGGCGACGAGGAGCGCGACGCGTGGGTGGTCAAGAGCACCCCGAATGACCCCGACCTGGCCGGCTTCGCCTACCGCGTGAGCTACATCGGCAAGGACTCCTCCATCCAACTGCGTATGGAGCTGTTCAACGAGGACGACGAGATGATCAAGCGCTACCGGGCCCAGAACGTCGAGGCCATCCAGGACATCCCGACCTGGACTGTGGCCACCGCGGAGAACCTCGTCACCGGGCGCAAGACGACGTTCGAGTTCCTGGAACCCGCCTACAACACCGACGTCTCCGACGACCTCTTCGACCCCGAGAAACTGGGCGAGCAGTAAGAAGGGATGATCATGGAACTCAACCGATGGCTGCGGCTGATCGCCGGGACGTTCGTGCTCGCCAGTGTGGCGCTTGCTCAACTCCACTCCCCGTGGTGGCTCGCGTTCACGGCGTTCGTGGGGCTCAATCAGATCCAGTCGGCGTTCACGGGCTGGTGCCCCATGATAAGCCTGCTGCGGGCGCTGGGCGTCCCGGAGCTCCGTGAGCCGAACGTGGCCTCCAAGGCCTGAACCCCAAGCCGGGGAGATCGGGGCCTTCGAGATCCCTCCCTCTCACCCCCCTGGGCCTCGATCTCCTCGCCTCCTTGACGATCCGACGATACGGTGGAGGCGCGATGCCCATGACCGAATGGAACGACGACGATCGCAAGATCTACGAGCTGCACGCCCGCATCTGCGGGCTGATGGCCAACCCGAAGCGGCTGGAGATCATCGACCGGCTCAGCCGGGGCGAGTCCTCCGTGAACGACCTGGCCGAGGCGATGGGGATCTCCAAGGCCAACGTCAGCCAGCACCTGGCGCTGTTGCGCGACGGGGGGCTGGTGACCAGCCGCAAGGACGGCCAGCACGTCTACTATGCGCTCGCCGGGCCGAAGGTGTTTGAGGCCTGGTCGATCATGCGCGAGCTGACGGTCGAGCAGCTCGCGGCCATGACCGACCTGCGCGAGACGCTACAGCAACGCACCAACGACTCTGACGTCGAAGAGATCACGCTGCCGGAATTATTGAATCGGCGCAGCCGCGACGAGGTTGTCCTCGTCGACGTCCGCCCCGCGAGTGAGTACGAGCGCGGCCACATCGAGGGCGCCATCTCCGTGCCCTTGGAAGAGATCGAGAATCACCTCGATGAACTGCCCGACGACGCGGAGATCGTGGCCTATTGTCGGGGCCGCTACTGCACGCTCGCCGCCCAGGCCGCTGAGCGCTTCCGCTCGCTCGGGGTCGAGATCAAGACGCTCAACGTCGGCTTCCCCGAATGGGAACAGGCCGGCTTCCCCATCGAACGGGATGAGGACTGACTCGCCGCCGACGCGACCGCCGTCCATCCGACGGCTGACCCTCGCATGACCGACGTCATTGTCGGCGACGGCCGCGACGGTTCAGACTAAAATAGTTTCGAAGTTTCGAAATATAATACTGACCGTCGGGCCCTCATGGGCCCGACGTCACGCGACACGGGAGGTCGAACCCACGAGATGACGACCGAGAACCGCACCATCGTGATCGTCGGCGGCGTGGCGGGTGGCGCCTCCGCCGCGACGCGCGCCCGACGCATGGACGAATCGGCCGAGATCATCCTGCTGGAGAAGGACGAGCACGTGTCGTTCGCCAACTGCGGGTTGCCCTACTACATTGGCGACGAGATTCCGGAACGCGACGACCTGTTGGTCGCCACGCCCGACCGCTTCCGCGACTGGTTCAACGTCGACGTCCGCACGCGCCACGAGGCCCTCGCCATCGATCGCGAGCAGCGGACCCTCAACGTCTGGGATCGAGCCAACGATCGCTGCTACGACCAACCGTACGATCGACTGATCCTGGCGCCCGGCGCGGCGCCCATCGTGCCGCCCTTCGACGGGGTTAACGCGCCGAACGTCTTCACGCTGCGCAACCTCGCCGACACCGACCGCATCAAATCGTTCATCGAGACCGAGCGCCCCCGACGGGCAACCGTGGTGGGGGCTGGCTACATCGGCCTGGAGATGGTGGAGATGCTGCACGGGCTCGGCGTGGACGTCACGCTCGTCGAGCTGATGGAGCAGGTCATGCCCATCATGGATCCGGAGATGGCGGCAATGATGGAGTCCGAACTGCTTCATCAGGGGATCGACGTGCGGCTGGGCAACGGCCTCGCCGGGTTCAGCTCATCCGCCCACGGGATCGATGCCAATGACGACGACCTTGTGGACCGCGTCCATCTGCAGGACGGCAGCACGGTTGAGACCGACATGGCGATCCTCGGCATCGGCGTCAAGCCGAACACCGCGCTCGCGGAACGGGCCGATCTTGAGATCGGGCCGTCCGGCGGCATCGCCGTCGACGACTTCATGCAGACGAGCGATCCCCACATCTACGCCATCGGCGACGCCGTGGAATACCCCCACGGGGTCACGGGCCACCCGACACGGGTGCCGCTCGCGGGCCCGGCCAACCGCGCCGGCCGCATTGCCGGGGAGCATGCTGCGCGCGACGACGCCCCCGCGATGGCGCCGGTGGTCGGCACGGCGATCGTGCGCGTCTTCCACCGAACGGCCGCTACGACGGGACTCAACGAACGTCAAGCGCTGGACGCGGGCTACGACGCCCAGGCCGTCTGGGTCCCCGCCAAACACCATGCGGGATATTATCCGGGCGCCGAACAGATGACCGTCAAGCTCGTGTTCACCCACGAGGGGGGCCGCGTCCTTGGGGCCCAGATCGTCGGCGGAGCCGGCGTGGACAAGCGGATCGACGTGGTCGCCAGCGCGCTCCACTTTGGGGCGACGGTGGATGACTTGGCCTCGCTCGATCTGGCCTACGCGCCGCCCTTCGGCGCCGCCAAGGACCCGATCCACATGGCCGCGTTCGTGGCCCAGAACGTCCGTTGCGGCTTGGACAGCGAGTACTTGCCCCGGATCGGCACCGACCTCACGAGCGCCGATGGCGAGATCCAGTGGCTCGACGTGCGCGATCCCGACGAATGGGACTCGGGCTGTCTGGAGGGGGCCATCCGCATCCCGCTGGGAGAGTTGCGCGTGCGCCTGGACGAGCTCGACCCGAATCGCCCCGTCGTGACGGTTTGTGGCATCGGCCAGCGTTCCTACGTTGCGACGCGGCTGTTGCGGCAACAGGGGTTCTCGCAGGTGGCGACCCTGTCCGGCGGCATGACGATGCAGGGCCCAGCCGCGGCCCGCTCCATGGCCAATTACTGATCACCGCGAAAGAAGGGTGAAGCGATGGCCGCAACGTGGGCGAAGCTTGCGGATATCGAGTCACCCTACTTGTGCAGTGGTCAATAGGTCTAAGCTCGTCAGGTTCCCCTCATCGACGAGATCCCCTGGACGGCGTCGCCCCGGGGATCCGATCTCAGAGGGACAAAATCACAGGGAGAAGAGGCCGGCGTAGACGACGTTGTACCAGACGAGATAGCCGCCGGCGCCGATGACGATGACCCCGCCCACCCAGCGGATGCCCTGCATAAGCACGGGCATGGCGCGCTGGATCAGCCCCTTGGAAAGCACCATGACGACCGACAGGGCCAGCATCATGGCCGACATGCCCAGCGCATAGGCCCCAAACTGAACGACGCTGTTGGCGAAGCCGCCCTGGATGGCGCTCTGCAGGACGATCATGAAGATCGGCAGCGTGCAGCCCACCGACGCCACGGCGTACGCGATGCCGTAGAAGTAGTAGAACTTCAGGCCGCGCGTACCGCTCTCGTCCTGGCCGGCTGCCGAAATGCGATCGGCGAGGCGCTCGATGGAGGCGACGGACAGCCCCGTGTTCCCGAGCAGCATGAGGACGCCCAGGATCACGAGCAAGCCGCCGATGATCGTGCCGGCCCAATGGATGTAGTCGCCGATGGCGGTTCCGAGGGGCGCCGCCGCGACGCCGAGGATAGCGAACGTCGTCAGGAAGCCGCCGCTGACGATGGCACCGAGGCTGATCCCCTTGAGGACCGTCTGCACGCTGGCGGTGTTGTCCTCTTGGGCGTTTCGGCCCAAATAGTGGGCCACATAGGCGGGTAGCATCGCAAAGCCACACGGGTTGAAGAACGCCGCGATGCCGGCGCTAAACGACCAAGCAAGCAAGTCGAGTCGGATCTCCATCTCGGTACCTCCATCGTAATTGTCGGGCTGAAGCTGTCAACTCACCCCCGAGCGTATCCAGCGCCCTCGCCATCGACCGTAAGCCGGCTTACGCAGGCCTCGAGTTTTGCGCAGTGGTGCTGTCGAGGCTCGAATCAGGCGAACCGACTGCCGCGACGGGCCATGACGATGCCGACGAGCACGACGGCCCCGCTCAAGCCCTGGCCGAGCGAGAGCGGCTCGCCCAACAGAATCCAGGCGAACACGGCGGCCAACACGGGCTGCAACAGCAGACTGACCGAGCTGAACGACGCCGGCAGTTGGCGGAAGGAGAACGCGATCAGCCCCTGGCCGCCCGCGTGCGAAACCCAAGCTAAGCCGAGCAACACCGCCCAACCTGTCAGGCTCGTTGCGACCAACTCGTGTTCCGTAAGCAGCGTCAAGGCCAGCATGGTGCCCGCGGCGCCCACGGCGCTCCAGGCCATCACCGTGGCGGTGGGGAACTGCGCCCGGAGGCTTTTGACCGAGAGCAGATACCCCGCGTAGAAGACGGCAGCCCCGAGCGCGAGGAGGTTGCCCACGATGTGGGACGCGCCGAGCGAGACGTCGTTGAGCATCATCCCACTCGCTCCCACCAGCGCCAACGCGAGCCCGACCAGAAACAGCCGAGTAATCCGATCGCCGAAGAACAGCCACGCCCCAACCGTGACGAACAACGAGGCGAAGTTGGCGAAGAGCGTCGCGTTGGCCACCGACGTCGAGACGATCGCCCAGTGCCACAGCGACAGGTCGAGCCCGATGAACACGCCCGCCAACATCAGTCGGGCGTACGCCCGCGGGGTTTTCGGTGGAGCGGCTCCGGCCATCGAGCGGTTCTCTTGCCGCATCCAAAGCACCAACAACGGCAAGGCCAACGCAAAGCGATAGAATCCCGTGGCGATCGGGCCGATGAGGCTGAGCCGGACGAAGATCGGCGACAACGCGATGGCGACGATGCCGAACGTCAGCGCGATGAGCGACAGGCGCACGGCCCGCTCTTGGGCATTGAGGCCGGCCGAATCGGGGGTGGCCATGGCCCCGTATCGTAAGGGACGCAGCGGGCTCCGACCATGGCTTCGGGAGGGATTTGGTCGCTGGCGCCGATCCGTTCACTCGGCCCGTTGTTGCTCCGGCGGGCAGGAGCGCGTGCCGTAGGAGCAGGAGGGGGCACGTGAGCGTTGCGGGGGCCGACGTCCTGGCAATCAGCGTCCCAATGGTCACGGGGTCAGCTCGGCAAGCAGTTCGCGGACGCGATGCTCGATGTCGTCGCGGACGTCCCGGAACGTGTCGATCGGCTGACCCTTCGGATCGCGAATCTCCCAGTCGCGCGCGTCGCCGCGAAACGTCGATGGGCAGACGTTTTGATCGTCGCAGCCCATCGTGATCACGTAGTCGTAGTTCTTCAGGTGGTGAGGCTCGACGCGATCGGAGCTGTGGTGCGAGATGTCGATGCCCTGCTCGCTCATGACGTCAATTGCTTCCGGGCTGACAAGGCCTTCGGGCTGCGTGCCCGCGCTCTCCACCGTCACGTGCAAGCCATGCTCGCTCGCCAGGTGGTTGAGAAATCCCTGGGCCATCTGGCTGCGGCAGGAGTTGCCGACGCAGACGAAGATAACGCGCGGAGCAGCTGTTGTTTCCATGACTGGGAGCCTAGCGATCGATCGCAGGACTGAACAACTCAGCCGAGCTGCAGGATCTCGTCGGCGCTGAAGAAGCGCTCGATCTCGGTCTGGGCCGACTCCGGCGAGTCCGAGCCGTGCACCAGGTTGGCGGTCAGGTCGAGCCCGAAGTCGCCACGGATGGTGCCCGAGGCGGCCTCGAAGGGGTTCGTCGCCCCCATCATGGCGCGCACGACGCCGATGGCCTGCGGGCCCTCGACGACCATGGCCACGACCCGCCCCGACGTGATAAAGCCGATCAAGTCGCCGAAGAAGGGTTTATCTCGATGCTCGTCGTAGTGCTCTTCCGCCACGGCCCGATCGACGTGCATCATCTTCATCGCAGTGACTTGCAGGCGCTTCTGTTCCAGGCGGGTGAGCATCTCCCCCATGAGCCCGCGTTCCACCGTATCGGGTTTCAACAACACCAGCGTCCGCTCCTGATCCATCGTCGTCTGACCTCCTGTGATCCGTCCGTGATTTGGGCATGGGAACGGGGCAATGATGACACATCGGGGGTGTCAGGGCAACTTGGCGTAGCGCTTGCCGGCCAGTTCCTTGATGAGCCCCTTCGCCTCCAGCTGGAACAGCGCCAGCGAGACCTCCGTGGTGCTGGCCTCGGTCCGCTCCACGAGGTCGTCGAAGTGGACCGGCTCGTAGTCGAGCGCCCCGAAGACCTTCGACTCGGCGGGCGGCAGATCCACCGCTTGGGAGGCCGCTCGGGGCGCCGCCGTTCCCAGGGTTTCCTGGAGGTCGGGAAACTCCTCCACGACGTCGTCCACGTCGACGACGAGCTTCGCGCCCTGCTGAATGAGCCGATGCGCCCCCCGACTGCTGGCTTTGGTGATGGGGCCGGGCACGGCGAAGACCTCGCGGCCCTGCTGCGTGGCGCACTTGGCCGTGATGAGCGCGCCGCTTTTCTCTCCCGCCTCGACGACCATCGTGCCGCGCGTCAAGCCGCTGATGACCCGATTGCGCTGGGGAAACGTCCAGCGGTCCGGCTTGGTGCCCGGGGAAAACTCCGTCAGCACGGCCCCCGAGGCCGCGATTTCGTCCACGAGCGGGACGTTCTGCTGCGGGTAGATGTGGCCGAAGCCGCCCCCGAGAACGGCCAGCGTTCGCGCTCCTGAGCTCAACGCGCCCCGGTGGGCGGCCGTGTCCACGCCGAGCGCCATGCCGCTTACGACGGTGAAGCCGCGCTCGCCCAGTTCCTTAGCGAGCTTTTCCGCAACCATGCGGCCGTAGTCGCTCGGCTTGCGTGTGCCCACGACGGCGACGGCCACGCGGTCCTTCTCCACGAGCTCGCCCTTGAGATACAGCACGGGCGGCGGATGCTCGAGCGCCCGAAGCGCATCGGGGTAGCCGTCGTCGGCGAGGGTCAGCACGTCCAGGCCCAAGCGCTCGATCTCCGCCAGCTCGCGCTCGACGTCCAGCTGCCGGCGATGCCGGACGAACGTGTCGACGGATCGCTCAAATCCGGGAACGGCGGCCAGTTGCTCCGGAGGAGCGGTCCAGATCGCTTCGGGCGAGGTGAAGTGGTCCAACAACAGCGTGAACTTCGCCGGCGACAGGTTCGGGATCGCGTTGAGCGCGATCCAGAATCGGCGGCTTGCCATCTTTTCCTCGCCCATAAAACGGAACAGACTCACTTCACATAGCCGTAGTCTATGTGATACACCAACGCCCATCGGTTGTCAACAGCGGCCATGGCGTGACGGTCTCAACGCCCGCGACACGTCGTGCTGTCAAATGCCCGAGATTCGGGCACAACCCACGCCACTCGCGAGTGCGCCGCACGGGCATCCACGCATGAGTCGATAGGGGATCCGACGTCGGCGGCGGGCCTCGCGTCAGATCAGGCCGTACTCCTTGCCGACTTTCTCGAAGATCTCCAGAGCTCTATCGAGCTGCTCGTCGGTGTGGGTGGCCATGTAGCTAGTGCGCAGCATCTCGCGGCCTGGTGGGACGGCCGGGGGAATGACGACGTTGACGTAGACCCCGTGGTCCAACAGCGAGCGCCACATGCCGAGGGCCGTGAACATCTCGCCCACGACGATGGGGATGACCGGCGTTTCGGATTTGCCGGTGTCAAAGCCGAGCTCGTGCAGCCCGTCTTTCATCTTGTGGGTGTTGCGCCAGAGGTGCTCGCGCCGCTCGGGCTCGGTCTCGATGATCTCCAAGGAAGCCAACACCGACGCCACGGCCGCCGGCGGCATGCTGGCGCTGAAGATCATCGTGCGGGCGTTGTGCTGGATGTAGCTGATGACGTAGGCGTCGCCCGCGATGACGCCGCCCAGCGACGCGAAGGACTTGCTGAAGGTGCCCATGACGAGGTCGACGTCGTCCTCGACGCCGAAGTGCTCCGGCGTGCCGCGCCCGTTCGAGCCCATGACGCCGACGGCGTGCGCGTCGTCGACGAGGACGCGCGCCCCGTAGCGCTCGGCCAGGTCGACGATGTCGGGCAGCGGGGCCAAGTCGCCCTCCATGCTGAACAGCCCGTCGACGACGATCAGCTTGCCGACGCCCTCGCCGCAACTTTGCAGGACCCGTTCGAGGTCCTCGGGATCGTTGTGACGGAAGCGTTTCATGGTCCCGTAGGAGAGCCGTGCGCCATCGATGATGCAGGCGTGGTTCCACTTGTCCGAGATGATGTACTCGCCCTTGCTCACGAGCGAGGAGATGGCGCCCAAATTCGTCTGAAAGCCCGTGGAAAACACGAGCGCCGCTTCCTTGTTCAAGAACCGAGCGAGGCGTTCTTCCAGTTCCAGGTGAATCTCCAGCGTGCCGTTGAGGAACCGCGACCCGCAGCTCGAGCTGCCGAACCGTTCGACCGCTGCTTGTGCGGCCTCCTTCACCTTCGGATGGGTCGTCAACCCGAGATAGTTGTTTGAGCCCAGCATCAGCACGGGTTTGCCGTCGATGCTGACCTCGGTCTCCTCGGCGCTCGCCACGGGCTTGAAGTAGGGGTAATACCCCATCGCCTTGGCGTGCTCAACCTGATCAAAGGCTTCGCATTTGGCGAACAGATCAGCGAACGTCGTGTTCGAAGCCATGGGACCCTCCGTTCTGTGTTTGCTCAAAGTACCATTGGATCGTGCGACGCATCCCGTCCTCAATCGGCACCTGCGGTCGGAACCCGAGTTCGTGGCAGATCTTGGAAATGTCGTAGTGGTGCGGATGCGCCAGGACCCGGACGCTCTCCGGCGTCACCAGCGGCTCGGCGTCCGGCCGGCGGAACCGCTGCCAGGCGCTGCTCAACGCCGCGAACCCGTACGCCACGGGATAGGGGACGCTGACGGTCCGCAGGGGCCGCCCGGCCAGTCGGCCGAAGAGCTCAAACAGCTTGCGCGCCGGATGGCGCTCGCCGTCGGTGACGTTGTAGGCCTCGCCGGCGGCCTCCGGCGTCGTGCCCGCCAACCTCATGGCTTGGGCCACGTCGGTGGTGTAGACCATGTCGAGAGGCTGATGCCCGCCGCTGACCAACGGCAGGATCCCCTGGGGCAGCTTCTCGAAAAACATCGGCAAAAAGTTGCGATCGCCCGGCCCGTAGATGACGCACGGGCGGACGATGACGGTTTCAAAGTCCTCAACGTAGTTGCCCACGACCTGCTCAGCGAGGGCCTTGGACTCGGCGTAGGGCCCGCTCGGTTGGAGGGGATGGGTTTCCGTGACCGGCTCCTCGGTCGTCTCGCCGTAGACGGCGACGGAGCTGGCCATCACGAAGCGTCGGATCCCCGCTTTGGCGCACGCGTCGAGCAAGTTGGCCGTCCCTTCGACGTTGGTCTGCAAAATCTTGGACCGATCGCCCTCGTAGGGCAACGCCACCTGCGCCGCGCAGTGATAGACCGTATCCACCTCCGCGACGGCGCGGCGAATCCCCTCGGGCCGGCACAGATCCCCCTCGACCAACTCGGCTCCCCCGTCGGCGAGGGACCGGGCCCGGGCCGGGTCGCGGACGAGGGCGCGCACGGCATCGCCCCGGTGGAGCAGTTGACTCGTCAAATGGCTGCCCACCAACCCCGTTGCGCCCGTTACAAGCACGTTCATGATGGCAATGCCCCCATCTTGACGGCTATCATGACATGTCGCCCCGAGGGTCTGCAAGGTACAATATTTGCCCAGGACAATGGGGATGAATCGCCATGACGCCATTCGAGTTGACCTCTGAGCTGCATTTGATCGACCTGGCGGCGGCAGCGCCCGAGCGGCGCACGCTTGCGCTCGCCGACGTCCACCTAGGGTTTGAAGAGGCGCTCCATCGCGATGGGACGCTCGTTCCGCGGGGGCATCTGGCCACCATTCAGGAACGCTTGGGCGAGATCGCCGACGCATTCGGGATCTCCCCCGAGCGACCGTGGACGCGGGCGATCGTCAACGGCGACCTGCGACACCAGTTCGGCCCGTTCACTAACATGGAGTGGGCCCACATTCGGGGGCTGTTGGCCCAACTTGGCGAGCTGGCGGAGCACATCGTGCTGATTCAGGGCAACCACGATGGCAACTTGGACGTCCTCACGACCGAGTTCGCCAACGTCGACGTCGTGTCGCGGTATCAGCTGGGCGACACGCTCTTTCTGCACGGCGACGCCGAGCCCCAGGATATTCCGCCCGAGGTGTCGACGCTCGCCATCGGCCACGATCATCCGGCGGTGCGGCTGCGCGACCCCGTCACGGGCCGCATGGAGCTCTTTAAATGTTGGCTTCTGGGACGTTATCATGATCGTCGTCTGGTGGTGATGCCCTCGTTCAATCCGTGGACTGCCGGGAGCGACCTGACCCAGGAGCGGCCGCTGTCGCCCTTGTTGAATGGGATGGACCTGACGTCGATGGAAGTCTATCTCATTTCGGACGAGCACGAGATCTTTCCCTTCGGACCGCTCGGCCGCTGGATGACGCAAGACGCCATGGCGCGATAGCATATAGGCAGACCCCGAGAGATTTGAGCAGACGATGAGCACGGACGTGATTCTGGACGACGAGCGCGTGACAATCCGTGGCGTGACCCTGTTCGGGCGCCACGGCGTCCGCCCCGAGGAGCGCGAGCACGGCCAGCTGTTCACCGTCGACGTTGAGCTGACGCTTGCGCGCCCTTCCTGCGAGGACGAGCTGGCCTCGACCGTGGACTACACCGACGTTATCGAGCGCGTCCGGTCCCTCAACGAGGAGGCCTCCTACCAGCTCATCGAAAGTTTCGCTCAGGCCGTGGCTCGCGAGATCCTGGATCGCTACGAGATTGTGTGCCGCGTGCGCGTCCGCGTCGGCAAGCAACTCAAAAAGCTGGGCCTCGGGTTGGACGGCGTCTCCGCCGAGGTCTGTCTCCGGCGTGGCGACGGGGCTCTGGAGGATTATGACCCGCAGTGACCGCGCCTTCGTCGGCCTCGGCACCAACGTTGGGGATCGCCCCGAGGCGATCGAGCGCGCTTTGGACGCCCTCGACGGGAGCCCCGACATCCAAGTGATTCGCCGCGCCTCGTTGTTTGAGACCGAACCCGTCGGGCCCGTCGACCAGCCTTGGTTTGTCAATACCGTCGTTGAGCTCGACACGGGGCTCGGCGCCGAGGCGCTCTTGGCTCAGCTGAAGGCCATCGAAACCGATCTCGGTCGGGTGCCGCGCGAGCGGTGGGGGCCGCGCGAGATCGACCTGGATCTGCTCGTTTTCGGAGATTCCGTGATTCACACGTCCGAGCTCGTGGTTCCCCATCCCGAACTCCCCAAGCGTCGGTTCGTGCTCGAGCCGTTGGCGGAGCTCGCGCCTGACCTCATCCATCCGGAGCTCGGACAATCTGTCGCACGCTTGCGGCACGCCTGCGTCGACAAGAAAGGAGTGAGACCATTTCCAAGAGATCCGGCCAAACGGCCGAGAAAGAGATTCTCGTCGAAGGACGGAACGACACCAAGCGGATCGGGCTCGTCGAACACGGACGGCTGATGGAGATCTACTATGACGATCCCGATCGCTCGCAGCTGGTGGGCAATATCTACAAGGGAACCGTCAAGGACGTCCTGAACGGCATCAGCGCCGCGTTCGTTCACGTCGGCTTGGACGAGAACCTGTTCTTGGCTGCGAAGGAGCTGAACGAGTCCATCCTCAAGTCGCGCGGCTACCACCGCCACGACAACTTTCCCATCGGCAAAGTGCTCAAGGGTGGCCAAAATCTCATTATCCAGGTCAAGCGCGAGGGGATCGGCGACAAGAACGCCCAGGGCACCACGCGCATCAGTCTGGCCGGTCGATATTGGGTCTTTCTGCCCAAGGACGGACGGCTCGGCGTCTCCCGACGCATTGACGATCCCGAGGAGAACAAGCGCCTCAAGGGGATCGCTCGCGAGCTGAAGCGGGAGGACGAGGGGCTCATCGCCCGTACGGCCGCCGTGGACGCCAGCAAGGACGACCTGCGACGGGACTTCAACTTCCTGCTGGGGACCTGGAAGGGGATCGAGGAGGAGGCCGCCCACGCGTCGGCGCCGAAGCTCCTCTACGGCGGCACCGACCTCGTCAAAAGCATCGTCCGCGATCGCCTCGTGCCCGACGTCAACCGGATCGCGGTCGACACGCAGTCGGTCTACGACGAGCTCCACGAGTTCCTCAAGTACATGCACATGGATGACTACCTCGAGCTGCTGGAGCGCTACGATGGCAAGCAGCCGCTGTTTGAGGCCCGCGGCGTCGAGGACCAGCTCCGCGAGAGCCTCGAGGGCGAGGTCCCGCTGCCGGGCGGCGGGTCGCTCATCATCGCCGAGACGGAAGCGCTGACCGCCATCGACATCAACACGGGCAGCGACACGCGCCATCGCAACCAGGAACAAGCCATCCTCAACACCAACCTGGAGGCCGCGTTCGAGATCCCGCGCCAGCTCCGGCTCCGCAAGATCAGCGGCATCATCGTCGTCGACTTCATCGACATGCGCCGCAAGGACCACATCCGCAAGGTCACCGACAAGCTGGAGGAGGAACTCAACAAGGACCGCGTCCCGGCCGACTTCATCGACATGACCGCGCTCGGGCTCGTGGAGATCACGCGCAAGCGCGAGGGCGAGAGCCTTGCCGAAATGCTCAGCAGCGAGTCCGACGACATCGACGACGGATCCGAGGACTGACCGACGGACCGCCATGAGCGAGCCCCAGGGCCACCACGGCGACATCGATCTGGACGCGTTCCGCGAGCAGGGTCACGCCCTGATCGACTGGATTGCGGACTATCTCGACAACGCCGAGCGCTATCCCGTCCTCGCCGACGTCGAGCCGGGCGAGGTCAAGCGCCAGCTCCCATCGTCAGCGCCCGAACACGGCGAATCGCTCGAGGCCATCTTTGCGGACGTGGAGTCGACGATCGTCCCGGGCCTGACCCACTGGAATCATCCCAACTTCCTCGCCTACTTTGCCATTACCGGCTCCGCGCCCGGCATCCTCGGCGAGCTCCTCTCGGCCGCCTTCAACGTCAACGGGATGCTGTGGACGACGTCGCCGGCGCTCACCGAGCTGGAGGAGACCGTCGTCGACTGGCTGCGACAGATGATGGGGTTGTCGGAGGGCTGGTTCGGCATGATCCAGGACACGGCGTCGGTCTCCACGCTCTGCGCGCTGGCGGCCGCGCGCGAGTCGCTCGACGGGCTGGACGTGCGCGAGCAGGGCCTGAGCGGCGCGCCGCCGCTAACGCTCTACGCCTCCGACCAGGCGCATTCGTCCGTCGCCAAGGCCGGCATCGCGCTCGGGATCGGCCACGACAACGTCCGCACGGTGCCGACCGACGACGATTTCCAAATGGATCCCGGCGAGCTGGCCCGGCTGATCGAGTCCGACCGTGAGGAGGGACGACACCCCTTTGCCGTCGTCGCCACCGTCGGGACGACATCGACGACGAGCGTCGACCCCGTGCCCGAGATCGCCGACGTCTGCGGGCGCCACGGCCTGTGGCTGCACGTCGACGCGGCCTATGCGGGGCCGACGGCCGTCCTGCCCGAGAAGGCGTGGATCCTGGACGGCTGCGACCGCGCGGATACGGTCGTGGTCAACCCGCACAAGTGGCTCTTCACGCCGATCGACTGCAGCGTCCTCTACGCCGCCGAGCCCGAGATCCTGAAGCGGGCGTTCAGCCTCGTCCCCGAATACCTGAAAACGGCCGAAGGGGACGAGGTGACGAACCTGATGGACTACGGCGTCGCGCTGGGACGACGGTTCCGGGCGTTGAAGCTCTGGTACGTCCTGAGGGCGTTCGGCGTCGAGGGCATCCGCGCGCGGCTCCGCGAGCACCTGCAACTGGCGGAGGAACTGACGGGCTGGATCGAGGCCGATCCGAACGTGGAGTTGATGGCGCCGGTGCCGTTCAGCACCGTCTGCTTCCGAGCCCATCCCTCCAACTGGTCAGGCAGCGGTGCGGATCTCGACGCGCTCAACGAACGCCTCCTGGCGCGGGTCAACGCCACGGGCGCGGCGTACCTCTCGCACACCAAGCTCCACGGTCGCTACGTCCTGCGGGCCTCGATCGGCCACCTGCGCACGACCGACGCCCATCTGGCCCGTATCTGGCAGGTCCTCCAGCAGGAGCTGTCCGCCCTCCTGGCTGAGTGACGAATGTCCGGACACACGGGGGAATCCTGGGAGTTGCAAAGCGGGGCCCAACATGGTACATAGCGGGTTATTATGACGAATCGAATCCGCCAGCAGACGATGTGGGAACAGTCGAAAGCCCTGCAGGGGCGACTCGACTTGGTGTCCGGGCGGTCGCGGACGATGCGGCGTCGCCGGCGAGGCCTCGGCCGATGGGGCGGCCTCCGGCGACGACGGGTCTAGCCGTGGCTCCGCTGACCCAAACGAGCGGCGATCCAGGGGGGAGCCGTGGCGATCACCTTGACGCTCTCCGGCTCCCCCGCTACACTTTTTCCCCACCAAAGGGCGAATAGCTCAGGGGCAAGAGCGCCCGCCTCACACGCGGGAGGTCCCAGGTTCAAATCCTGGTTCGCCCACCAGAAACCCGCCCGTCTTGACGCAATCCGCCTCCACTAGCTTTGCCGGAGTTGTCGACTCGGCCTCCGCCATTGTCCGCCGGCCACGCCGTGTGGAACAATCCCGATATGGCCGATCGCCGCTGGCGCCGCCTTCTGCCCCTTTTGGGGCTTGGTTTGCTGATCGCGTCGGGGCTTCTCCTGCGCCGCCAGCTCCTCGAGGTCGACTTCGCGCTCGTCTGGGCCTCGATCCGCGAACTCCCTCTCACGCAACTCGGGTTGGCCATCGGCTTCGCGCTGATCGGGTACCTCGCGATCCTGGGCTCCGACGTTCTGGCGCTGCGATATCTGGACGTGCGCGTACGGCGACGCCAGATGCTCTTGGCCTCGTTCACGAGCGGCGCGTTCAAAAACGGCATCAGCCTGCCGTTCGTCGGCAGCGGCGGCGTGCGCGTGCGCTTCTACGCGGCCTGGGGGCTGACACCAGGGCAACTGGGACGCATGCTGGCGTTCATCGCGTTCGGCTCCTGGGCAGGGCTGCTCTTGGCCTCGGGGACGGCGTTCGTGCTCCAGCCGCCGCCGTACCCGACCGACGTCCCGCTCAATCCCCACGCTTGGGTCTCCCTCTTTCGCGGCGTCGGGGCCATCTTTCTGCTCGTCGTGGGCCTGGCGCTGAGGTTCAGCCTGCGCCGCGAATCGTTCACGCTCCGGCGCTGGACCGTGCCGCTGCCGCGCGGGCCGCTTGTGCTCGGCCAGATCGGGCTCGGCATGGCGGAATGGAGCGCCCAAGGATTGCTGCTCTACGTGCTGTTGCTGGGCAACGCCGCGCCATCGCTGTTGGTCTATCTGCCGGCCTACTTCGGCGCGATGTTCTTGGCGCGGCTTGGCCACGTCCCGGCCGGCTTGGGCGTGCTTGATTCGGGCATGCTGCTCATGCTGGGCTCGGCCGTGCCGGAGGCCGAGCTCGTGGCCGCGCTGATCCTCTTCCGCGTCATCTATCACCTGGGTCCGCTGAGCCTGGGCCTCGGGCTGCTCGGCGGGTTTGAGGTGCGGCAGCGCTTGGGTTGAGCCGTGTCGCTGACGGACGCCAAGCCGCTCGGCATACTCCCCCATAGGGAGGTGATGCCGATGTCAGCACGAGCCCGGACGGTTCTGTTGTTGCTGTCGGTCGGCCTGGCGGTCTCGGCGGCAACCCCGTCGGCCCAGTCGGAGGCCCCCACCGACCTGATTGAACGGGCGGACGAGCTCATGGACGAGCGTTACCAAATGGAGACGCTCTCGCGCATGATCGAGCTCTACGAGCGGGCGCTTCCCCATCTCGACGAGCTGAGCGCCGAGCGCCAACGGACGGCGCTCAATCGACTAGTACAGCTCTACTACGAACGCAGCTCCCTCCGCCCCGGCTTCGGCCCGGACGACGAGGCCGACCTGCGGCGCGCCAAGGGCGTCGGCTTCCGACGGCTGCGGCGCAACCCGAACTTCGAACGACGGGAGCGCGGCAACTTCGCCGATGCCCTTAGCCACGTCGACGACCCGGCCGCGCTGCTGTGGACCGCGAACGCCTGGGGCAACCTCTTTCGGCAGGCCCCGTGGGACGGGCTCGCCAACGTGGGCAAGGTCCTCGCGATGTACGAGCGCTGCCGGGCGATCGACGCATCGTACTGGGGCGGCAACTGCGTGCACGCGCTCGGGGCGCTGCTGGTGACAACCCCTGGCGCCCTGGGCGGCGACCGGGAGCGCGGGCGCGAGCTGTTGGATCGGGCCGTGGAGATCGATCCGGATTACCTCGTCAATCACACGGTCCGCGCCACATACCTCGGTTTCACCTATGATTCCCTCGGCAACAAGACCGGGATCCGCGACCGTGAGCTGATCGAGCGGGAGTTGGCGTTCGTCGAGGAAGCCCCCATCGGCGATTGGCCGTTCTGGAACCGGATCGCCAAGGAGCGGGTTAACGAAATCCGCGGGGACCTGCAGCGCTTTCGCGATTAGGCCGATTCCGTGAGTCGACGGCTCAGCCGTGCTGTCCGCGCACATCCTGGATGGAGCGATCGGCGTCAAGCCGTCCGGCCGCGACGAGATGATAGAGCCCGTGGAAGAGCAGATAGAAGAACGCGATCACCAGGAACGGATACCATGGCCAGGGCGGCAGCAGGTTGATCAGCGCCAGCTCCACGTCCGGGATCTCCATGAGATAAAGGTAGTTGGCACCCAGCGCCAAGTTGAGCGGCGTCGCCACCAGCAGCCCGTAGCCGGCGATGGCCCCGACGGCGCGGCGCACGCTCGTGGGCGAAGGTCGATGGCCGAGCACGACGACGAGATAGGCCATCACGAAGATCTCCGTGCCGTGGCCGAGGAACATGGACCAGAACCGCGGATGCGGGAAGTCCAGCGCCAAGTTCGGCACGAGGATGCCCATGGTCGAGCCGCCGAGCACCCAGTGGAACAGCACGTCGAACAGCCGCTGGCTGGGCCGCCAGAGGTAGACGACTAGCAGCATCAGGCTCAGGCTGCAGAGCTGGAAGGGCAGGTCCTCGACGGCGTCAAAGTCGCCGAGCGCGATCAGCCAAGCGCGCCAGCCGAAGGCCTGGAACAGCAACAGTCCCGTCAGCCACGGCCGAAGCCGAGCGGACACGCGCTTCGGATCGCGCTGGCGCAGCTCGCGCAGCGCCGCCACGGCGACCAGACCGATAAGGACCAGCGCCAGAACATGCGACGGCCCGTAGAGCGTGAAGGACGGGGTCGTCAGCCAACGCATGGCTTCCCTCCTTCAACACATCCGTCAATAGGATCTCACCATAAGCGCAAACGCGCAACATCATGGATCATGCTTGCCCCAGGGAGGTTGGAGCTCGAGCCGGGGGCGCCCATGCTGGCGAACGGTGCGCGCGGCGGGCGGTGCCCCTGCGACGGTTCACATGTCCTTAGCGTGCCGTCGTCGAACTGGCACCATAGTGTTCATAACTTCGGAAGGTCTGAAGTTCCGAAGATAACCCCTTGCGAGGTGACGCGCGTGACCACGATCACGGCATCCAATCAGAAGGGCGGGGTCGCTAAGTCGACGACGATCGCCCATCTCGCGTACGGCCTCGGTGAACTCGGCCACCGCGTCCTGGCGGTTGACCTCGATCCGCAGGGCAACCTGACCGACTTCCTCGGCGCCTCAAGCGAGTCGCTCGCGAGCACCGTCTACAATGCGCTCTTCGAGGAGGGCGCCACCGTCCATGATGTCATCATCGACGAGCAGAAGCCGAACGTTGATCTCGTGCCCGCCAACATCGACCTAGCCGGTGCGGAGACGCTGCTCATGAACGAGATGGCACGCGAGAGCGCCGTTCATTCTCTGTTGGATCCTTTGACGGACTACGACTACGTGCTCGTCGACTGCCAGCCCTCGCTCGGGCTGTTGCCGATCAACGCGATGGTCGCGTCCGACTTTGTCTTGGTTCCGGTGGAGTGCGCGTACCCATCGCTGCGCGGCCTCAAGCAACTCCTGCAGACGATCGAGAAAGTGACGACCAAGCTCAATCCGGAATTGGCGATGCTCGGCATCGTGCTCACCAAGCACGACAAGCGGACGCTGCACGCGCGCGAGGTCATCGACCGCGTGCGCGACCACTTCGGCGAGCGCGTCTTTGAGACAGTCATTCCGAGGCGGGTGGCGTTCGACGAAGCGACGATCCGGGGCCAGACGCTCATGGAATACGACAGCGCGTCCGATGGCACGGCCGCGTACCGCGCGCTGGCGGAGGAGGTGCTCCATGGCACGCAGACGTAGGGCGGAGCTGGAGGGGGTCGACGCGCTGTTCGGCACGCCGACCTCGGAAGGTTCGAAGTCCAGAACTTCGGAAGTTCATCACTCCGGAAGTGAAAACGTTCCGAAGTACGAGCGGATGGAGCCGTGGACGGCGCGGGTGCGTCCCGGCCAAGCCGAGTTTCTCCAGCAACTGGCGAAGGAGATCACGGCCAGCCGAGCGCATCGCCAGGAGCGAGTCACGAAAAACACCGTCCTCCGGGCTTGGCTGGCCATCCTCGAGGAGGTCCGTGGCGAGCTAGATCTGACGGAGATCGCAGACGAGGACGAACTCGTCGACCGACTGCGCGGGCTCGTTGCCCGTGGCGATCCGCCGCCGTCGTGAGCGGGGCCCGAGCCAGCGACAGTGGATGCCGTCTCAGGTCGTCCATGATCTGTGCTGCTACCTGAAACCATGCCCCCACTGAGCCGGCAACAGGTCGGATTGGCGATCAGTGTCCATGGACGAGTCCGGGCTGAGCTTGAAGCGCTCTGTGCGGTGGGCTACGCTCCGGATACCCATGACCCGCCCTGAGCTGCCGCAGAACAGTCGCCGCGCCACGCTGGCCTGGACCGACGACGGGCAACTGATGATCACTTGGGACGACGGCCACGAAAGCATCTATTCGCTGCGCGAGCTTCGTCGGGCCTGCCCCTGTGCCCGCTGTCGCGCATGGCCACAGCGCGACGAGCACGACCTGCCGCTGTTGCCCAAGCACAAGCTGGACAACATTGAGGTGAACGCCGTCAACCCCGTCGGCCGCTACGCCGTCCACTTCGTCTGGAACGACGGCCATCAGACGGGGTATTACCCGTATCGCTATTTGCGCAAAATCTGTCCGTGTGAGGCGTGTCAGTCGG
>CAZMNF010000025.1:0-30426 GCA_964567595.1 uncultured Thermotogae bacterium
CGGGCGTGCGCATCCGCGGCGTGGAGCTCCCGAACGAGACCCGCGCGACCGACATCGCCGCATCGCTGACGGACGGCGACTTTCTCGCGGACGAGCACCAGATCGTGCTGGGCCAGCCGCTCGCGCGCGATCTGGATGTGCGGTTGGGCGAACGCGTGGTCCTCCAAGCCCAAGGCAGGGACGGCCAGAACTCGCGCGCGTTCCGCCTGGTCGGCGTGATCGACACCGGTCTCGGCCTGTTGGATCGCCAGACCGCCTTCATTCCCTTGGGCGACGCCCGAGCGCTGGCGGATCTGGCCGGCGCCATGACCGTCGCGGTCGGCTTGGCGCCCGGCTACGAGGCCGGCGACGTCGCGAGCGAGCTGGACGCGTCGCTCGGCGAGTCGCTGCGCGCGGCCACGCTGTTCGAGCTGAATCCGTTGTTGGGCAACATGATCAAGATCGGCAAGTTCGAAATGCTGCCCACGATGATCATCCTGTCGCTGTTGGCGGGCTTCGGCGTCGCTAACACGGTTATGTTCACGGTCTTGGAGCGCACGCGCGAGTTCGGCGTGCTGACCGCCGTGGGGCTGAAGCCGCGCCGATTGGCGCTGTTGATTCTCTTGGAAAGCACCTTCGCGTCGCTGGTCGGCTTCGCCATCGGCAGCGTCCTCGGCTACGCCGTCAACGCCTACCTGGCCCGCTTCGGCATCGACATGGGCCTCTACGTGGACAATTTCGGCACGATCGGCATGCCCAGCGTCCTCTACGCCGAGACGTCGGGCTGGTATTGGCTCTACGGGCTGAGCGTGGTGATCCTCACGGCCCTGGTGGCCGCCTGGTATCCCGCGCGACGCGCCATGAAACTCGAACCGACGGAGGCGATGCGCCATGCTTAACGGCTACCGCGCACGAACATTCGCCCTGTTTGCGGTGATCATTGGCCTTGGCCTCACGCTGGGCCAAGCCCAGATCCCCGACGACCCCACGGGCCAGGACGTGCTGAACTGCGCCCGGTCCAACCTCGTGGAGGGGACGTTCCATGGGACCATTCGGCTGGAGCTATCGCGCCCGGACTTCACCAAGACGTACGTCCTGGAGGCCTGGACCGAGGACGGCGACAAGGCGCTCATCCGCATCCGCAAGCCCGAGAACGAGGCCGAGTCGGGCTATCTGCAGCGCGGCGACGACCTGTGGTTCTACGACCCGGAGGCGGGCGTGCCCGTCTCGCTGCCGGCCAGCGCGCTCAGCGAGGACTTCCTCGGCGCCGATCTGTCGCTGCAGGACTTCTACGGGGGCACGCTCGATGAGAGCTTCAACGTGGAGCTGCTCGGCGCCCGCGATGCGGGCGACAAGGGCGATCGGGGCTATCAGGTGCGCTTGGTGCCCAAGCCGGAAGCCCCGGTGGTCTACGGGAAGATCGAGATCCGCGTGCGCGAGTCCGACTGCGCCACGACCCGCATGGACTACTACGATCAGCGCGAGACGCTCATCCGCCAGGCCGAGTTCAGCCAGTTCGAGACCGTGGGCGAGGGCGACTCGCAGCGGATCTTCCCCCTGCGGATGGTCTTCGACGACCTGACGCAGGAGGGCAGTCGCACGGTGGAGCGCATCGAGGACTACGCGTTCGACATCGAGCTGCCCGAGTCCGTCTTCACGAAGGCGTGCCTGGCGAGCCCGGACGACTGCCCATGAAAGCCTCTCGAGGGCTCGACGGAGACGAGCGAGGATGCGACTGATTCTGCGACTGGCGTTTCGCAATCTCTTCCGCAATCCGCGGCGCAGCGTCCTGACGCTGCTGGCGGTGATGGTGCCCGTGTTGCTGCTGGACCTGATGTGGGGGTTCACGGGTGCGTTCGAGCGCAGCCTGTTCGACAACACGGTCCGCCTGGAGACCGGCCACCTGCAGATCCACGAGGCCGACTACGAGGTCGTGGGGCAGACGATTCCCATCGTGCGCGACATCCGACCCGCTCTGGGGGCCCTGCGGGACAACCCCGACATCGCGCACTACACGACGCGCCTGGAGCTGCCGGCGCTGGCCGCGGTCGGCGAGCAGTCGAAGGGCGTGCTCGTGCAGGGCGTCGAGCCGCAACGCTCGCAGGCGATGAGCCTCATGAGCCGCTGGATCGACGCGGGCCGCTATCTCCGGGCCGACGACTCCGGCACAGCGGTTGTCGGGGCCCAGCTATTGGAGGAGCTCGGCCTGGGGCTCGGCGATCGGATCATTCTGCTCAGCTCGCATCCGGAGACGGGCACGGGCGTGCTGACGCCCACGGTCGTCGGCGTCCTGAACGCGCCGTCGCCGCAGCTATCGGGCGGGATCGTGCAGGTCCCGCTGGCGGATGCGCGCGACGCCATCGACTTCCCCCACGGCGCGACGTCGGTGGCCGCGCTCGTCAGCAACGTCGCCGGCCCTTGGGACGACCCGCGCATCCAGCGCGTCACCGGCGAGGTCCGCCGGGCGTTGGGGGACGACGTCACTGTGGAGAGCTGGCGCGAGGTTGCGCCCCAGACTGCCGGCTTCCTCAACATCCTGCGCCCGATCAACCTCGGCTTTATGGCGATCTTTTTCCTCTTGGCCGGCCTCGTCGTGCTCAACACGCTCTTTCTGAACGTCCACGAGCGGACGAACGAGCTGGGCGTCGTGCTGGCGCTGGGCAGCGGAGGTCGCCGCGTGTTGGGGATGATCGCCGCCGAAGCCGCCGTCATTGCGCTGGTCGGGGCGCTCGTCGGCAGCGCCATCGGCGGCGGCCTCGTCTGGCACTGGAGCGATGGCCTCGTCCTGCCCGATATCTACAGGGACACCTACGAGCAGATCGGCATCGAGCCCGTGCTGAACCTCCACATGACCGTAGGCCAGGGCGCGATCTCCGCGCTCGTCATGCTCGCCATCGCCGTGGCAGCGTCATGGCTGCCCGCGCGCAACGCCGCCTCGCTCGACCCCATCGACGCCATGCGGGCGGCCTGAGCGCCAACGACCCAGACAGTGTGAACGGAGGCGACGTCGGGATGAACGAATCGACCGAGAAACGGGTTGTGCAAACGGAAGGCCTGGCGAAGACGTATCAGACCGACAGCGTCGAGACCCCGGCGCTGCGCGGGGTGGACCTTGCCCTGTATCGGGGCGAGTTTGCCGCGCTGGCCGGGCCGAGCGGCTCGGGCAAGTCGACGCTGCTCCATCTCGCTGGTGGCCTGCTCAGCCCCACGGAGGGAGCCATCTGGGTCAACGGCCATCGGCTCGACGAGCTGGACGTGAACGAGCTGGCGGAGGTGCGCTTGCGGGAGCTCGGCTTCGTCTTCCAGGCGTACAACCTGATTCCCGTGCTGACGGTGGTGGAGAACGCCGCGTTCGTCATGGAACTGCAGGGCGTGCCGGGCCGCGAGCGCCGCCGGCGGGCCATGGAGGTGCTCCAGACGCTCGGCGTTGAGGAATTCGCGGATCGCTTCCCCAACAAGCTCTCGGGGGGCCAGCAACAGCGCGTCGCGGTGGCTCGGGCCGTCGCGCCCGGCCCGTCGCTCGTGCTGGCCGACGAGCCGACGGCCAATCTGGACTCGGAGACCGGGCACAACCTCATCGAGCTGATGCGCGGGCTCAATCGGGAGCGCGACGTGACGTTCCTGTTCGCCACCCATGACGATCGACTGTTGGGCAGCGTCGATCGTGTCCTCCATCTGGAGGACGGCCAAATCGTCCGCGACGAACGTCGGGCTGATCGAGCGCACACACCCGCATGACCTGGATCATCGCGAATCTGACTTGTCTGTCCTATTTTCGTGCGCAGAGGGCGTCATGGCTTTCCGATCGCAGCACACGATATTCTCAATGCATCGAACTTCCCGAAGGAGGAATGGACCCAATGGCACAACGTCGATGGGTGTCGTTGTTTGAAGAGGGCTCCAAGGACCAACGGGCGTTGCTCGGCGGCAAGGGCGCAGGCTTGGCGGAGATGTCCCGCATCGGCCTGCCGGTACCGCCCGGCTTTACCATTACGACCGAGGCCTGTATTGCCTACTTCGACGCGGACAACCGCTTCCCCGAGGGCATGTGGGACGAGGTCCAGGAGGCGATGGGCCACGTCGAGGGCCAGATCGGCCGCCGCTTCGGCGACCCGCACAACCCGCTGTTGATCTCGGTCCGCTCCGGCGCGAAGTTCTCCATGCCGGGCATGATGGACACCGTGTTGAACCTCGGCCTCAACGACGAGGCCCTGTCAGGCTTGATCGAGCTGAGCAACGACGAGCACTTCGGCTATGACGCCTACCGACGGCTTATCCAGATGTTCGGCGACGTCGTGCTCGGCGTCGACCTCCAGAAGTTCGAGGACGTGCTCCAGGAGCGCCGCGAGGCCAACGGCGTCGGCTCGGATGCCGAGCTGCCCGTGTCGGAGTTGGCCGACATCGTGGAGCGTTTCAAGGGGATCATCGAGGCGGAGCCCGGCAAGGCGTTTCCCCAGGATCCGACCAAGCAACTGGAGATGGCCATCGAGGCCGTGTTCAGCTCCTGGAACATCAAGCGGGCCCGCGACTATCGCGAATTTCACGGCATTCCGCACGATCTGGGCACGGCCGTCAACATCCAGACGATGGTCTTCGGCAACATGGGCGAGAACTCCGCCAGCGGCGTCGCGTTCACCCGCAATCCCTCCACGGGCGAGCGGGGCATCTACGGCGAGTACCTCAAGAACGCCCAGGGCGAGGACGTCGTGGCCGGGATTCGGACGCCGAAGTCGGTCTCGGAGCTGCAGACCGACATGCCGGCGGCCTACGACGAGCTCGTCGAGACGTGCGAGACGCTCGAGGCGCACTACCAGGAGATGCAGGACCTGGAGTTCACGGTCGAACATGACAAGTTCTGGATTCTGCAGACGCGGACGGGCAAGCGGACCGCCAAGGCGGCAACGGTGATCGCCGTCGACATGGCCGACGAGGGGCTCATCGATCGCGAGACGGCCGTCCAGCGCGTCACGCCGGACCAGATCGAGATGCTGTTGCACCCGCGCTTCGAAACGGACGCGGCGGAGGCGGCCGAGTCCGACGGGCGCATGCTCGCCCAGGGCCTCAACGCCTCGCCCGGCGCCGCGGTCGGCAAGGCCGTGTTTGACGCCGACACGGCGGAGGAGATGGGCAAGAACGGCGAGGACGTCATCCTGGTGCGCCCGGAGACGACGCCCGACGACGTCCACGGGTTCCTGCAGTGTCAGGGCGTGCTGACCCAGCGCGGCGGCATGACCTCGCACGCGGCGATCGTCTCGCGCAGCCTGGGCAAGCCGGCGGTCGTCGGCTGCGAAGCCATCCGCATCGACCTGAACGACAAGCAGTTCACGGTCGACGGCACGACGGTCAGCGAAGGGGACGTCATCGGCATCGACGGCACCAGCGGCAAGCTGTACAAGGGGGAACTGCCGACCGTGGTGCCCAAGCTCGAGGAGGAACACGAGCTGACCGAGCTGCTCGGCTGGTCCGACGAGTTCCGGCAGCTGGGCGTGCGCGCCAACGCCGACTATCCCCAGGACGCCACGCGCGCCCGCAACTTCGGCGCCCAGGGCATCGGGCTGTGCCGCACCGAGCACATGTTCTTCGAGGAGGACCGGCTGCCCCTCGTCCGGGAGATGATCCTGACCGAGGACAAGTCGGAACGCGAGGCCGCGCTGGCGAAGCTCCTGCCCATGCAGCGCGAGGACTTCAAGGGGCTATTGCAAGCCATGGACGGCCTCCCCGTCATCATCCGCCTGATCGATCCGCCGCTGCACGAGTTCCTGCCCAACTACGAGGAGCTCGTCCAGGAGCTGGCCGAGCTCCATGCCCAAGGCCGAGCGGACCGGGAAAAGGAACGGTTGTTGCAGGCCGTGGAGCGGATGCGCGAGGCGAACCCCATGCTCGGCCTGCGCGGCGTCCGGCTCGGCATGCTCTATCCGGAGATCCTCGAGATGCAGACGCGGGCGATCCTGGAAGCGGCCGGGGAGCTGGCGGACCAGGGCGTCGACGTGCATCCGGAGATCATGATTCCGCTCGTGGCCCACGCGCGCGAGCTGGAGATCGTCAAGGCCCGGCTCGAGGAGGTGGCCCAGCGCGTGGAGAGCGAGCAGGGCGTGTCGATCGACTACCAGTTCGGCACGATGATCGAGCTGCCGCGGACGTGCATCGTCGCCGACGAGATCGCCGAGAGCGCGGAGTTCTTCTCCTTCGGCACCAACGACCTGACCCAGACGACGTTCGGCATCTCGCGCGACGACGCCCAGGGCACGTTCCTCGTCCAATACCAGGAGGACGGCGTCTTCGCGGACCCGTTCGTCTCCATCGACCAGGACGGCGTGGGCGAGCTGATGAGCATCGCCGCGGAGAAAGGCAAGGCGACGCGCCCGGACATCGAGATCGGCATCTGTGGCGAGCACGGGGGCGATCCGGCCTCGATCGCGTTCTGCCACAACATTGAGCTGGACTACGTGAGCTGCAGCCCGTTCCGCGTGCCGGTGGCGCGCTTGGCCGCGGCCCAGGCCGCGCTCGGGGACGTGGAGCGCGACGTGTAAGCCCAGCGACAGCCGCATCAACCGCCTAGCGACGCCGATCGGGAGCTCATGATGGGTTCCCGATCGGCGTCCTCGCCTCGCCCGACCCAACGTATTCGACGCAAGCACCGTCTAGTTGAACGATCCCGCGTATCGTAGAATGGCCCTCGGTGTCGAGTCCGACTTAGCAGGTCGCGAGCTACGTCACCCAATTCGACACGGCAAGGATCGCCCATGATCAAGTGGATCATTCTGGCAGTCTTCGGCGCGCTATTGTCGGCGGGCGTGTGGGCCTGGGTGTCGGTCTATCAGCCCTCAACTCGCGAGTCGATGGCGGTCCACTGCGCCGAGGACGTGCCCAAGCTGGTCCCCGGCCAATCCGTCAAGGTCCTCAACTGGAACGTCCAGTACATGGCCGGCAAGGACTACCACTTCTTCTACGAGGGCGGCCCGGACGCTCGCGTCGATCCGACCGACATCCGGCGGACGACCGCGGAAGTTGCCCGCGTCATTCGCGACGAGGATCCGGACATCGTACTGCTGCAGGAGATCTACGACGGCGCCGTCCGGACCGAGTACATCGACGAGCTGGCGCTGCTGCGCGAGCACCTGCCCTCGGACTACGCCTGTCGCACCTCGGCGTTCTATTGGCGCGCGCCGTTCGTGCCGCATCCGCGCATCCTGGGCAGCGTCGGGATGAAGCTCGTCGTTCTGTCGAAATACCGCATCGACGAGGCCATCCGGCATCAGCTCTCGCTCAAGCCGGCGGATCCGGTCACCAAGCACTTCAACCTGCGGCGCGCGGTCCAGGAGGTCCACCTGCCCGTCGAGGGCGGAACCGACTTCGTCGCGCTGAACACCCATCTGGAAGCGTTCGCCAAGGGAACGGGATTGATGGCCACACACGTTGAGGAGATCCGGTCGATTTTGACCCGCCTCTCGGACGACGGCCACCCGTGGCTGATCGGCGGTGACTTCAACATGCTGCCGCCCGATCCGCGCGCGTTCGAGTGCCTCCAGCCCTCCCAAAAGGCCCATTTCAACGACCACGACACGGAAATCAAGCCGCTGTTCGACGCCTACCAAGCCGTGCCGACGCTCGAGGAGCTGACGGGCCCGACTCCGGCGGACTGGTACACCCACTTTCCCAACGATCCCGCCGTCGACAGGCCGAACAAGACGATCGACTACTGCTTCATGTCCGAGGACGTGGCGCTCGGCCCGCACTGCGTGCGCCAGCACGACACCTTGCGCATCTCGGACCATTTGCCAGTTGTTGCCGAAATCCGACTCCCCGACTGAGTCCCCGTGACCGGATGTCGGCGGGGCGGGCCCGACCCCACAGCGCCAGACCCCGCGGGCGAGTTACCATCCGACCCCGATGTGTGATAATGTCGGTGGGTGCCATCCGCTTGCCCGGCGGCGGATAGGGGAAAAGGTGGCTCAACGATGATGACACCGAGTGGACGGAGCGCTCGTCGTATGCTGGCGTTTGTTGTTGGCCTCGGCCTCGCGTTGCTCGCCGGCTGTTCCTCGCCGAACGAGCCGCCGGAGGTGAGCATTACGACGCCGAACGAGACCGACGTTCACGGGGCGGAAGTGGCGTTCGAAGCGGACGCCGAGGACCCTGACGGCGCGATCGACTCGCATCAGTGGGCCTTCGGCGACGGAAGCACGAGCGACGACGCCAATCCGACGCATACCTACGCGGAGACGGGCGAGTACCGCGTCGAGTTGACCGTCACGGACGACGAGGACGAGACCGCATCCGACGCCATCACCCTCCAGGTCCAAGTCGGGCCCCAGGCGCGGGCCAGCATCCGCAATCCCCGCAACGAGGACGACGTGCTGCTCCAGTACATGAGCGGCATGGCGCCCCTGGACGTCGTCTTCGATGCGTCGCGGTCGTCGGCGGCCCCGAGCGCGGAGATTACGTCCTACCAGTGGCGCTTCGGCGACGGATCAAGCGCCACGGGCACGGAAGTTTCGCACACGTATGCGGAACCGGGTCGCCATCAGGCGACGCTCGTGGTCACCGACAGCAGGGGCCAGACGGACGAGACCCAAGTCGTCGTGGAGGTCAACGCCAATCGGGCCGCCGAGGGGACCGTCGACGTGGGCGACGGGACGGTCGTGACCTATCAGCAGGCCGGGCCGAAGTCCACAACCAATTCGTCGCGAGGGCGGTCGCACTTCTACAAGTACGTCGTCGATGCCCCGCAGAGACTGACCGAAGGCGAGATCGAGACCGTGCTGCGCGACATCCTTGAGCCGGTGCAGACCCAAGCCAACGCCGACTGGATCAACATCCAACTCTACAGCGCCGTCCGCGAGAGCTTCATGGCGCCCCGCGACTACGCCCACTACCTGGGGGCGCTCACCTGGGACAGCGAGGAGCCCGCAAACAGCCGCGTGACCCTCAACCCCAACACGGCCTATCTCAACGACCGGGCGACCCCGGTCCTGGGCACCAAGGTCGAGGTCGAGGAACTGGCCCCGGATGAAGCCGAGTGCGGCCCCCCCTGCCAGGAGTATCGCATGGGGATGGTCAGTCTCTACGTCCAGGATGAGCCGATCTGCCGCGGCCGTTTGGTCAACACGGTCCGCGAACTGGCCCAATGGCAGCTGAGTTCGCGGCTACACGGGTATCTCGTCGCGATCTACTCGCGTGACATTCGCGATCAGCTCGGGCACGCGCTCGGTGCGCGCGAGCAGAACGGCCCGGAGCTCGGCAACTTCCCGTTGGCGCTGTTCGAGCGCGCGCCCGAGAGCTGGGACATCCAGGACGAGACGTTCTGGCTCCAACTGGACGCGGATATCCCGGACTGTTAGCCCTCGGTCCCAGCCGCGCCGCCCCACAGCCCGCGGCAGAACGCGTGGATGTCCGGGCCGAGGCGGTCGGGATCGTAGCCGCCCTCCAGCACAGCGAAGGTCGGCAGCCCCAACGCCGCGATCCGTTCGCCGATCTTGCGGTAGCTCTCGATGGCCAGCCCTAGGGACGCAAGCGGGTCGCGTTCGTCGGTGTCAAAGCCGGCCGAGACGGCCACTTGTTCGATCTCAGCCGAATCGACGGCACCGAGAGCCGCGTCCAACGTTTGCAGATAGCGAGCTTCGCCGCAGTCGAACGGCAAGGGATAATTGTGGCAGTTGCGGCGGGATTCGAGCCCCGTGCCGGGGAAGTTGGGCGAGCTGTGCAGCGAGACGAACGTCACCTGCGGGTCGTCTTGGAACACCGTCTGCGTGCCGTCGCCGTGGTGGCCGTCGATGTCGACGATCAGCGTCCGCAGGCCCGTGGACCGGACCGCGATGGCGACGTTGTTGAGATAGCAGAAGCCAGCAATGCGCCCGTCAGCGGCGTGGTGGCCGGGCGGGCGCATGAGGGAGAATCCCCGGAGCTCGGCCGCCTGGATGGCCGCTCCGGCGGAGAGCCTCGCGTACGCCTCGATCCCCTCGTAACTCGGATTGTCCGGGCTGAGAAAGCTGCCCGTGCGCAGCTGCTCCAAGTGGTCCTCGCTGTGAACGCCGTGGACGTCCGCCTCGGACGCGGGATCCGGCGGCCGGAAGCGATAGCCCGACTGAGCTTGAAGGAACTCCACGGCCCGCTGGAGCCGTTCCGGGTTCTCCGGATGGCCGGCTTGCCCGTACGCCAGGCAGCGCTCGTCGTACAGAACGATCATTGAGACGTCTCCATCGTTGCTGCCGGATGTCGCGCATTAAGATCGCGACAGATATTCCAGCGCGTGCCGGATGAGCGCTTCCGGCGGCGGGTCGCCGTCCTCGTGCTCGCGGGCCTGCGCGATCGCCCGCCGGGCCTCGCGTTCGCCGAAGCCGAGCGACTGGGTCAGCGCACCGAGCGCGACCTCGTCCCGCTGGGTCATCGCCGGAACGGCCTCGCCGCCCAACGGCAGCTCGGCAACGGCGTCGCGCAGCTCGACGATCAAGCGTTCCGCCGTCTTCTTGCCCACGCCCTTGACTTGGGCAAACCCTTCCACTTGCTCGCTCATGATCGCCTCCTGGAGGCGGACGGGCGTCGTCGCGGACAGAATGGCGATCGCCAAGCGCGGCCCAACGCCTGACACGCCCAGCAACAGTTCGAAGAGCTGGCGTTCCTCCGGCGAGCTGAAGCCGTACAGCGCGATGCCGTCCTCGCGCAGCTGCAGGTGCGTGAAGAGCTTGACGGGGTCGGTCCGTCCGTGGAACGCCTCGTGAGTCGCCCTGGACGTGTAGACTCGGTACCCGACGCCGCCGACGTCGACGACGAGGTAGTCCTCATGCTGCTCAACGATCGGCCCCTCCAGGTGATGGATCATGGCCCGTTACTCAGGGTAGGGCAGCTCGCGAACCCGAGCAAGCGGCCGGTGGAGCGAGCGTCCTGTGTCGGTATAATGGCCCGGATCATCGCAGAAGGGAGCGTTCATGGATCGCAAACTGACCATCTGGGTCCTGGCGGCCGTGGTGCTCGTCGTCGCGGTCATTTGGGCCCAAGGCGTCCTGCAGTCGAACGACTCGATGGAGCTTCAGCCGTCCACGCCGTCCGAATCCGCCTCGACCGATAACCAGCCATCCGATGCCTCGTCCTCCTCGTCGTCCGATGGGGGCGAATCCGATTCGTCATCGTCATCCGCGTCGTCGAACGCCACGGACGCCCAGTCGTCGAGCGATCCGTCGTTCGATCGCCTCAAGGAGGCCTATCGGACGATCCAGGGCAACTTCTACCAGCCCGATCGGATCGACACCCAGACCATGGAGACCGAGGCGATCCGCGGCATGATCTCCACGCTGGATGACCCTTACAGCCGCTACAACACGCCCGAGGAGTATGAGCGCTTCCAGTCCGGGCTGAGCGGCGAATACGAAGGGATCGGCGCGTGGATCGGCATTCGGGATGAGCAGATTGTGATCATCTCGCCGATCGATGGGGGCCCCGCCCAGGAGGCCGGCATCCGCACCGGCGACGCCATCCTGGCGATCGACGGCACGAGCACGGAGGGGTTCTCCGTCGACGAAGCGGCCCAACGGCTGCGCGGGCCGGCGGGCACCGAGGTTGACGTCCGCGTCCGCCACCAGGACGGCACCGAAGAGACGATCACCATCACCCGCGCCCAGATCAAGGTCCCCTCCACCGAGCACGAGATGCTGGGCGAGGATACCGCCTACATCCGGATCAACCGCTTCGCCCAGAGCACGCCGGACGAAGTGCGCGAATCCCTGCGCGAGATCCAAAACGAATCGTCATCCGTCGACGGCCTGATTCTGGACCTGCGCGGCAACGGCGGCGGGTATCTCCAAGCGTCCATCCAGGTGGCCAGCCTCTTCGTCGACCGGGGCGAGCCGATCATCGAAGTCCGCGAGCGCGGCGGCAACACCGAGACTTCCTCCAGCTACGGCAACGACGTGCCCAATTGGCCGATCGCCGTGTTGGTGGACGGCGGCAGCGCCAGCGCCGCGGAGATCCTCGCCGGCGCCATCCGCGACCACCAGATGGGTCGCCTGATCGGTCGCACGACGTTCGGCAAGGGCGTCGTGCAGAGCGGCTTTGACACCTCCGGCGGCGGCATGCTCTTCTTGACGACGGCGCAATACTTCACCGCCGACGGCCACAAGGTCCACAACGTCGGGCTGACGCCGACGGACGCGTTCGTCGTCGACGACTGGTTCTCCTCGCTGCAGGCCATTCGCCAGGAGATCGTGCGGCTGCGGGACTCGCTGCCGGAGTTCGCGGAGTCCGCCCGCGGCGTGCTCGACCGCTACAACGACGCGCTCAGCGACGTGCAGATCCCGGCATCCCAGGACGAGTACGCCGACGCGCTCGAGGCCCTCGACTCGTTCCGCGAGCTGCTCGATCGGGATTCGGAGGCGCTGTTGGACGAGGTCGGCGCGTCCTCCGACGATCCGCAAAGCGTGTTGTTGCCGCCCTTGTTGGATGAGCTGCGCTCGTCGCTGGGCCCCAAGCTCGATGAATTGGCAGCGCGTCTGGAGAACAACCCCATGGCGGCCGCGGAGGCTTGGCTGCAGTCAGCCGAAGTGTCCGGCGCCCGTTGCCCGTGCGAGTTCATTCCCGAGCCGCCGTCCTCGAACTGAGCGACTCGGGACCTCCGACCATGGAGATCGGCGTTGTCGGCGCCGGAAGCTGGGGCACCGCGATCGCTCGACTGTTGGCCCAGAAGGGCCACGACGTCGTGCTCTGGGCGCGCAGCCCCGCGTTGGTTCAGTCGCTCGCAGCCCAGCGGGAGAACCCCGCGTACCTGCCCGGGGTCGAGCTGCCGGCGTCGCTGACGTGCACGGCTGACCTGAGGGACCTCCAGCACCTCGACCTCCGCGTGCTGGCCGTCCCCTCCTTCGCCATGCGCGAGATCCTCCAACGACTGCGCGAGACGTTCGGGCGCTCGGTTGAAGAGACAACGTGGGTCAGCCTGACGAAGGGCCTGGCGTATCGGGCGGAGGCGACCCGACTCACCACGATGTCGGACGTGATCCGCGACGAACTCGGCAGCGACGACGTCTTGGCGCTGTCCGGGCCGAATTTCGCCCGGGAGGTCGCCCGGGAAGCCCCCACGACCGCGGTCCTCGCGGGCCGTGACCTCGACCGGGCGCAACAGATCCAGTCGGCGTTCATGACCGAGCGGTTCCGCGTCTACGCCAGCGACGACCTCCGCGGGGTCGAGCTGGGCGGCGCCGTCAAGAACGTCATCGCGCTGGCGGCCGGAATCTCCGACGGGCTCGGCCACGGCGACAACGCCAAGGGGGCGCTCGTCTCGCGCGGCCTCGCGGAGATGACCCGGCTCGGCGAGGCGCTCGGCGCCCAGCGGGAGACGTTCTTCGGCTTGGCCGGACTGGGCGATCTCGTCGTGACCTCCATGTCGGGGCAGAGCCGCAATCACACCGTCGGCGAGCGCCTTGGTCGGGGCGAGTCTTTGGACGCCATCCAGTCCGACATGCGCATGGTCGCCGAGGGCGTGTACGCCGTGCGGGCGGTCCGTGCCTTCGCCGACGCGCGAGAACTCGACTTGCCCATCACGAGCGCAGTTCACGACGTGCTCTACGAGGGGGCCGATCCGCGCGCCAAGCTGGCCGAGCTGATGACGCGCGAGCCCAAACGCGAGCGGATCTGAGCCGGGGATGGCGCCACGACAAGCCCAGAAACGAGCCCGCCTGTGTGATCATCCGTCTTGTCGCGACGCGGCCGTCCTCCTATAATGCCGCCATCGGGCCTGGAGGTGGCATGCACGGGGCTTTCGTACCAAGCCCGAAAATGCATGAAGGGGGCCGCGCTATGACCAAGCTCGAGCGATCGTCGTTGCTCATCCTGACAGTTGGTGTGCTGGTCGCGGCATTGGCCGCGACGCCCGCCTACGGCCAGTCGCCGCTGGAACAGTGGGCCGAAAACCAGATCAGTGATCGAACGGGCATTCCGCCGGAACTGCTCGCGACGCTCTTCGTCGACACGAGCGACAGCCAGTTCATCCTCTCGTTCGTGTTCATCAACGACGAGGTCATGCAGAGCGACCTGCGGGACGGCCTCAAGGAGTCAATACGGCCCTACGTGGGCCAGCGCGCCATGATGGCGATGATCGTGCCGACCCAGGAGTCGACGTTCCAGCCCAATGCCATTTCGTTCGTGCAGAACGAGCGCAACTTCCTTGTGAGCTCCTCGGCCATCGAGCCGATCACCGACGGCTTCCAGGCCGGGCCGGTGCCATCCGAGCAGGTGAACGCCGGCGTGTTGATGCTGCCCGACGGGCTCAACCTCGATCGGGCCTTCACCATTCAGTACCAAGAGGACTTCTCAACCTCGTTTTCGCTGCAACCGCCGTCCGACGGTGGCCGACAAGGGTCGCAGTCGGTGGATGAAAGCGAGATCCAAAACTTTCTGTTGTTCCTCCTGCAGACGATTCTGGCGTTATTCCTCTTCCCGTTCCTGATCTGAGGCGGCCGCCAGCGCGTCGAGGATCTTGGTCGTTCCGCGGGGGAGCGGATAGTCCCGGAGGTCGTCCCACGGGATCCAGGCCCAGTCGCTCGCGGCAATGGCCTGCGGCTCCCCCGACCGCCAATGGCCCTCGAACGCGTGTAGGGTCACGGAGAAGTGCGAGTAGCCGTGCTCGACAGTGACGAGATGCCGATCCACGGCGATCTCGATCCCGAGCTCTTCCCGAACCTCGCGCCGCAGACAACCCTCCAAGGATTCGTCGGGCTCCTGCTTGCCGCCGGGCAACTCCCACAGCCCGCCCAACAGCCCCTCTGAGGGCCGTCGGCCAATGAGAACCTGGCCATCGCGCCAAATGACGCCGACGGCGACGTGGTGGTGCGGACGGGCGCGTTGTCGGCGCTTGACGGGCAGCTCGTTCTGGCGATTGGCCGCCCGGGCGGCGCACTGCTCCGAGACCGGGCAGATGAGGCAACGCGGCGATCGCGACACGCAGACCGCCCCGCCCAGCTCCATGAGCCCTTGGTTGAAGTCGGCGGGCGCCTCGGGGGCAATCAGCTGGCGCAGCTCGTCGAGGATCTCTCGTTCGGCGCTGGGGCGCGTCGGATCGTCCTCGATCAGCAGCACTCGGCTCATCACCCGACGGACGTTGCCGTCGAGCGCGGGCTCGGGCTGGCCGAAGGCGATGCTCAGAATCGCGCCGACCGTGTAGGGGCCAATGCCCGGCAACTGCAGCAGCTCATCGCGCGCGCGGGGCAACTGGCCACCGTACGTCTCGACGACGATCTGGGCGGCGCGGTGGAGGTTGCGGGCGCGGGCGTAGTAACCGAGCCCTTCCCAGCGCTTCAGCACCTCGTCGATCGGTGCGGCGGCGAGATCGTGGACGGTCGGATAAGCAGCGATGAAGCGTTCGTAATAGGGCTGGGCGGTGGCGACCTGGGTCTGCTGGAGCATGATCTCCGAGACCCAGATCTTGTAGGGGTCATCCGTCCGGCGCCAGGGAAGATCGCGCCGGTGACGGTCGTACCACGTGAGGAGGTTGGCCGTGAACCGCTGGCGCTGATCCGGGGTCAACGTCGGCTCATCAGGGCTATGCGACGCGGCCCATCACGGGGCGAAGGTTCGGGGTGTCCTGCTCGGCGGAGCTAGGACCGGTGGCGCCAGGTGATGCGGCCCTTCTCCAGGTCGTAGGGGCTCATCTCCACGGTTACGCGGTCGCCGGCCAGAATGCGAATGCGGAACCGGCGGATCTTGCCCGTGGTGTAGCAGAGGATCTCCGGGCCGTCGTCGATCTGGACGCGATACATCATGTTGTTGAGCACGGACGTCACGGTCCCGTCTCGCTCGAGCAGTTCTTCCTTGCTGGACATGGCACACCCTCCGTTCCGTTCAGGCCGTGTGGAATGGACGACCCCCGGCAAGACCGGATGCGGTCCGCCGGGGATCGGCTTATGATCGGTGTTGTTGCGAACTAGTACGTGTTGACGTTGGCGGCACGGGGGCCCTTCTCGTCCTGTTCGACGTCGAAGGACACGGCCTGGCCCTCGCGCAGGGACTTGTAGCCTTCCATGTTCACGGCGGAAAAGTGGACGAACACGTCGTCGCCACCGTTGTCCTGCTCGATGAAGCCGAAGCCCTTGGCATCGTTGAACCACTTGACGGTTCCTGTGGCCATCGATAAACCCTCCTACCCATCTGCGTGGGATTTGACTCGGGCGTTTCCCCACTTGCAACGGGTTTACCGTGTGACAATGGGACGTCTGCCGTTGAGTCAGAACTTGTCAGGCGGGACTGTCAGGTCTACCTATCAAGCTGCAGATATCTAATAATAGCAACAATCTGCCCGGATGTCAAGAAAGGACGGACGGTCTAAGCCCATTTGATCGCGTCGTCGCAGGGCGATGACGGGTCCGATCGGCCGCTGGAGGCAACGGACACCCGCGATCAATTCATGAAGCCGATCATCGCCATGCCCGCCAGATAGATGAGCAGAAGGAAAAAGCTCTCGAAGCCCATGCGGGCGATGCCGCTGCGCTCGCGGCGGAGCAATCCCATGAGCAACACGCCCACCATGAGCACCGTCATCGCGATCAGGGCCAGCTCGCGCGTCGTGCCGTCGTGATAGATCGAGCCCGATCGGTACGCGACGTCCGCCACGGCGGCGAAGAGCGTGTCGAAGGCGTTGCCGCCGACCACCCCGCCGACGGCGAGCGTCAGCGCGCCGCGCCGGACCGCGGTCACGGACGTCACCAGCTCCGGCAGCGACGTCACCACCGCGATGAAGATACCGCCGGCGACCGTCTGGTTGAGCGCGGTCTGATCGGCAATGGCCTCAACCGCTTGGGTGACGGCCCACCCGGCAGCGATGACGACCACGGCCAGGCCAGCAAACGTGCCCCACAGCGGCGCAAGTCGGGCCCGCTCGACGACGGGCTCATCGGGCGTGTCGACCCGGGTCTGATGCGTCACCCGGGGCCGCCACATGGGCCAATCGTGTGCCCCTTGCACCATCCGCATGCCGCCGAGATAGACGAGCAGCAACAGTGGCGTGACGGGATGGAGCCCGAGCACGGATACGTCGGGCCCGATCATGCCGAGCATCAGGGTGGCCATCAGGACGATGAGCAAAGCGGCCTGGAGCATGTTCGGCACCGAGGCGGCGGCGTGCTCGAGGTTCGCCTCGCGGTAGGCGAGATCGGCCAGGGCGAGAAACACGGTCTGCGCCGCGATGCCGCCGATGGCGTTGGCCAATGCCAGGGAGGCGTAGCCGTCCATCGCCGCCGTTACTGACGCGGTGATGCCTGGCAACGACGTGGCGGCACCAAGGAAGACCGCTCCTACGAACGCCTCACCGAGGCCGGTCTTATCGGCTAAGCGATCGGCGAGACCGGTCAGCCGGGTGCCGACGACGCCGATGACAACGGCGCCCACGACTAAGATGACGATGCTGACCGGCAGTGACCAAGCTACGTCGAGCATGGGGGAACGGATGCGTTAGATCGCGGAGGCGGTCGTTTTCCGGTGCCCGAAACGGTGCGGCCACTCCCGCGACATGCCGAGCTCAGCTTAGCACTGGAGGCAGACGAGCGTCAACGGCGGCGGGCTCGTCCGAGTGACGTCTCTCGTGGCTATGGGGCGAGATGGGCCCTTAGCCAGTCCGCCCACGCGTCGACGCCCTCGCCCGTGCGCGACGACACGTCAAAGACTGTCACATCGGCGTTGAGTGCCCGCAGAGCATCGTCGAACTGGTTGCGGTCGAAGTCCAGGTGTTCCATGAGATCGACCTTGTTGAGCACGACAACGTCACTCACGGCAAATAATTCAGGATACTTGATCGGCTTGTCCGAGCCCTCCGGCGTGCTGGCAAGACACAGCTTGTATGCCTCGCCCAGATCCCAACTCGTGGGACAGATCAGATTGCCGACGTTCTCGATGAACACGACGTCGAGCCCATCCAGATCGAGGCTGTCCAAGGCCTGCTCGATCATGCCGGCTTCCAGGTGACAGCCGCCGCCAGTGTTGATCTGCACGGCGTCGTGCGCACCGCCATCCAAGACCGTCTCCGTGTCGAGGCTTCCCGCGACGTCGCCCTCGACGACGCCGACGCGTGCTCGCTTCCCCAGCTGTTTGATCGTGGCCAGGATGAAGCTCGTCTTCCCGGCGCCTGGCGATGCCATGAGGTTGATCGCGAGCACACCGGCGTCCTGGAACCGCTCGCGGTTGGCCTCGGCCACCGTGTCGTTGTTGGCGAGCACGTTCTTGACGACGTCGATCTGTCGTGCCAATGCCCCATCACTCCTGATTCGCAAGTCCGTATTTACCTTATTTCGGCATCCGTAACGGGCCAGAGCCCCGGGCAAAGGGTTCACTAGGGTTCCACCTCGATGGACTCTAACATGATCTCATCGCCCACGTCCTGCAATTGTCCGATATCGCCGCAGTCGGGACAACGGTAGTCGGCCCCCTCCGGCGTGTAGTCCGCCTCACAGTTCGCGCACCGCAGCCGCATGGGCACGCGACGGACGCGGATTTCGGCCCCCTGGGCGAGGCTCCCGTTGCCCTGGGTGAGCAGCTCGAAGTGGAAGCGCAGGCTGTCGTCGTCGACGTGGGACTGCGAGCCGAGCTTCAGGTCGATGGCCACCACGCGATCGGCCTCGGCTTCACAGGCGTGCGACTCGACGACCTGGACCAAGTGCTGCGCGATCGCCAGCTCATGCATACCGCTCACCGGCTGGGACCGACTGCTGAACCTCGGCCTCGATCCGATCCACGACCTCGTCGATCGCGTCCTGCACGCTCGCCGACAGTCCCTCGCCCATCTGAAAGTCTGTCCCGACGACCCCGTAGACGATCAGTCGGCGCGGCAGCTCGCCCAAGACGCGGGCCAACTCGATCGCCTGCGGTAGGCTGAACAGATGCGTCGACTGCGGAAAGACCTCCGCCGGAATCGGGCGCTGGTGGGCGTCCCAGCGATGGAGGGCCCCCGGCGGATCGGCCTCGGACGCGAGCGCATCCACGACCACGACCGTCTCGGCACCGTGCCAACGGTCCATGAGATCGCTCCCCTCGCCGCTGGCGGTCACGACCTCGACGCTCGACGAATCGACGGTCTCGGCCAACCGCTCAGCAACCATGAGGCCGACCGCGTCGTCGTGCCGATAGCGTTGGCCGATGCCGATCACACGGATCATCGGCTCACTCGCGATCAATGTGCAGCTTCAGGAAGTGGCAGGAGCAGGAGATGCACGGGTCGTAGTTGCGCACGGCCTGCTCGCACTGCCACTGGAGTTCCTCATGGGGCAGATCCAGTCGCGCGTCGACGAACGCCCGGAGGTCCTCCTCCATCATCCGCTGGTTCTGTGCCGTGGGCGGGACGATGTTGGCGTCCTGGATGATCCCCTCGTCGTCGATCGTGTAGCGGTGGAAGAGGACGCCGCGCGGCGCCTCCGTGCAGCCGTAGCCCGTCCCGGCCTGCGGCTGAACATGGACGTACGGGGCATCCGGCCGTTCGTACTGATCGATGATCCGGAGCGCCTCGTCGTAGGCGTAGAGCGTCTCCACGCTGCGCACGACGATGCTCTGGAACGGGTTATAACACTCACGCCCGAGCCCCGCTTCCTGGGCGGCTTCCTTGGCGATCGGCGAGAGTTGCTCGTAGTTGAGGCTGTATCGGGCCAGCGGGCCCGTGTGATAGGCACCTCGATCGTTCACATGCGCCTGCAGCGAGGTCGAGTGCTCGACGTGTTCCTCGATGAACGTCCCCTCAAAGTCTTCCAGGCCGATGTCGATTCCCTTGTTGGAGATAACGCGCCCCTCGTTCATGGGATATTCATCCGGATGATGCAGCGCGACGAACTCATAGTCGGGCGCGAAGTCGGGGAAGTCCAATTGCCCCGTCCATTGGACGAGCTCGTAGGCCGCGTCCCGCCCCCACTTGAGATCGTCGACCATCGCGTCCAGTTCGGCCTTGGTCGGGGCCTTGTAGAAGCCGCCCACGCGCGGGTTGATCGGGTGGATCTCCCGGCCGCCGAGCAGGATGACGAGCGCGTTGCCGATCTTCTTGAGCTCCAGTGCCGTTTTGACCATGTCGGGGTAATCCTGGGCCATGCGGATCGAGTCCTGATAGCCGAGGAAGTCGGGCGCGTGCAGCATCGCGACGTGGAGCACGTGGCTTTCGATCCACTCGCCGCAGTAGATCAGCCGGCGAAGATCGCGCAGGGGGCCGTCGACGCTCACACGGGCGATATCCTCCATGGCGTGGCTGGCGCTCATCTGATACGCGACGGGGCAGATCCCGCATATCCGGGCGGTCAGGTCGGGAGCTTCCGTGAAGTTCCGGCCCCGGAGAAACGCCTCGAAAAACCGCGGGGGCTCGTAGATCCGCAGCCGGGCGTCGTCGACGCGGCCGTCTTTGACGGTGACGTAGATGGCGCCTTCGCCCTCGACGCGGGCCAGCGCGCCGACGTCGATCGTTCGGGTTCCGTCACGTGACTCGGTCCCTGGCATAGCGTTCACTCTCCTCTCGGAACGCCTGCGCGCCGGCGTTGAACGTCCGCAGCGCCCGCACCCAGTCGTCGGCCGAGACGCCGAGCGCCCACCACCAGCGGCCCAGGGCTTCCGCGTTCGGCGTCTCCTTGGGCCCGAAACACCCGTAACAACCGCGGTTGTAGGCCGGGCAGATCGCGCCGCAGCCGGCTTGGGTGACGGGGCCGAGACACGGCGTCCCCTGCGCGACCATGACGCACGGCGTCCCGCGCCGCTTGCACTCCACGCAGACGCTATACGTCGGGACGTTCGGCTGGCGGGCGTTCAGAAACGCGTTCAGCAGTTCCAGGAGCTGACCCTTGTTGATGGGGCAGCCGCGCAGCTCGAAATCCACATAGACATGGTTGGCGATCGGCGTGGAGCGCTCCAGGGTGTCGATGTCGTCGGGATGGGCGTAGACGATATTTAAGAACTCGTCGATGTTCTTGAAATCGCGCAGCGCCTGGACGCCGCCGGCGGTGGCACACGCCCCGATCGTCACGAGCGTCTGAGACTCGTCGCGAATGCGCTTGATGCGCTCGACGTCCTCCGATGTGGATACCGACCCTTCAACAAGCGACACGTCGTACGGCCCGTCCACCGTGGCCCGGGACGCCTCCAAAAAGTACGCGATCTCCACTTCGCCCACCACCGACAGCAGCTCGTCCTCACAGTCGAGCAGGCTGAGCTGGCAGCCGTCACAGGACGCGAATTTCCATACGGCCAGCGTCGGCTTCTCGTTGCTCGGGGCCATGCTCACACCTCCGGCACGCCGAAGATCGGCTCGATCTCCCGATAGGGGTAGACCGGGCCGTCCTTGCAGACGAAACTCGGTCCGTATTGGCAGTGGCCGCAGAGGCCGACGGCACACTTCATGTTCCGCTCCATGGAGACGTAGATGGCGTCGTCGGCCACGCCGCGCTTTTCCAGCTCCTGAATCGTGAAGCGCATCATGATCTCCGGGCCACAGATGAGCGCGACGGTTTCGCGGGGATCGAACGGGGCACGCGGGATCAGGTTGGTGACGACGCCGACGTTGCCGTGCCAGTCCCCGGTGGCGCGATCCACGGTCACGTGGGCCTCGAGGTCGAAACGGGCGCGCCACGCCTCCAGCTCGTCCCGATAGAGGATGTCTTCCGGCGTTCGGGCTCCGTAGAGCAGCACGATCTTGTTGAAGCTGTCGCGGTCGTTGAGCATGGCGTACAGCGCAGGGCGCAACGGCGCCAGCCCGATGCCGCCGGTGACGACGACGACGTCCTTTCCCTTCGCGGCCTCGACGGGCCAGCCGCGCCCAAATGGGCCGCGAACGCCGACCGAATCGCCCGGCTGGAGCCGGCTCATCGCCCGCGTCACGGTGCCGACGACGCGCGTGGTGTGGAGCAGGCGCGAACGATCGCTGGGATCGCTGCTGATGGAGATGGGGATCTCCCCGACGCCGAAGACGTAGAGCATGTTGAACTGGCCCGGGTCGAACGACGGGACGCGCCCTTCGGGGGAGCGCAGGTCGAGCGTAAACGTGTCGTGGTTGGCCTGGTGGAACGCGTCGACGGTGTAGAGCGTCGGGACCATCGGGTCGAGCAACGTGCCCGCTCGTTCTGCCATCAATGGGCTCGACCGATCAGCCATGCCGGCCCTCGCTTTCCGGGCGCTCCGCGCGCTGCGACGGATCGCCATAGAGGTCGAGGAGCTGGAGTCGGGTTGCCTGGAGCCGCTCGCCGATGATCTGGGCAAAGCGTTGCAAAAGCTCGTAGCCGAGTTGCGGGTCCGCGTCGCACTTGGCGCGCAGACAGATGCCGTCGATGGCGATCGCCCGCGTCCGCGTCATGACCCGTGCATCGAAGCGTTTGGTGTGCGGCGGCACCAGCCAGGACCACCCCAGGATGTCGCCCGCGTGCAGCGACTGGACCGCGATCGGGCCCTGCGGCGCGCGGACCTCCAGCCGAATGTCGCCCTCGCGGATCAGGTGGAACTCAGTCGCCTCCTCGCCCTCCCGGAAGACGTACCCGTCAGGCTCAAAGACGACGTTCCGCCCACAACCGGCGATCAACGCCAAGTGCTCCTGCGCGAGATCGCCGAAGAACGAGTGATGTCCCATGAGATCGCGGACCGTCTGCTCCGTTGCCATGTCAGCCTCCCTCTCCCGTGGCGCTCGCCGCCGGCCCGTCCTGGCGGGTGGCGCGGATCGCGCGGACCTCCGCGGTGATGTCGATGCCGACGGGGCACCAGGTGATGCAGCGCCCGCAGCCGACGCACCCCGACGTCCCGAACTGGTCGATCCAGTGGGCCAACTTGTGGGTCATCCACTGGCGATAGCGCGAGCTCGTCTCGTTGCGGACCGGGCCGCCGTGGACGTAGGAGAACGCCAAGTTGAAACAAGAGTCCCAGTAGCGCACGCGATCGGCCGTCTGGCCCGTCAGGTCGGTGACGTCCTCCACGGTGGAGCAAAAGCACGTCGGGCAGACCTGGGTGCAGTTGCCGCAACTGAGGCAGCGCTCGGCGATGCGTTCCCAGCGCGGATGCTCCAGGTTGTTCTGGAGCAGCTCCTTGATGCCGTCGGTCTCCATGGTTCTGCCCATGCGATCGGCCGCTTGCTCAACCAAATTCGATGCCAGTTGCGTTTCCGCGCCCGAAGCTTCGGGCGCGTCGATCTCGCTGAGAACCTCGCTTCCGCGGTCACTGCCCGGTTCCGCCACGACGTAGTGCTCGTCCTCGCTGATCACCTCGGTGAGCGCGATGTCGTAGCCGAACGTCACCCTCGGTCCCGTCTCCATGGACGCGCAAAAGCATGTCCCGCTCGGCTCGGTGCAGTTGACGGCCACGATGAACGCTCGCTCGCGCCGGTCCGCGTAGACGGGATCCGGATGGTTGTTGTTCAAAAAGACCCGATCCTGGATCGCCATCGCGTGCAGCTCACAGGCTCGAACCCCGACGAAGGCATACGCCGTCGGCTCCGGACGCGTCTGCTCAACGTGGAACCCGCCGTCTCCGTCCTCTTGGGCCCGCCAGAGCGTCAAACTCGGCGGAAAGAGATACCGCTTCCACGAGTGGGGGCCGACCGTAAAGCCGAAGCGGGCCCCATCACTGCGGGCGCGCAGCCGGTACGTGCCCCCGTCCTGCTCGTCGGTCCAGCCGACGGGGAGGTCGGCGGCGCTGCTCAGTTCGTCGTAGACGATCGCCCCGTCGCGGGCCGTCGGCCCGACCAGCGTGTAGCCCCGCTGCGCCAACGCGCCGAACAGCCTGTCCAGCTCGTCGGCGTCGATCCGTTGCCTTGGATGGGTACTCATACGGATCGTCTCCTTCTTCCTGCCGTCAATTCTAGACAAAAATATCATTATTGGGAATGATTCTTGTCATGCCGGGAATTTTCCCGTCCAAGCCGATCGATAGCGTCCCGGCAGCTATCCGGCGAGCGCGCGCTCGGGAGAGCCCCCATCGGATGCCACGTCGCTGGCCAAATGGCCGGAGGAGCGGCTACCCTAATGGCGGGTGATCCAACGTGTGGTGGCGATCCAAGGACGTGGAGGACCTCATCTTCCAGCACTTCTCGCTGGTGGAACAGACCCTGGAAGCTACGAGCGAGGCGATCCGTCAGCATCTGCACGACGACGACGCAGGGGCCGATCGCTTGGCCCAAAAAGCAGGCCGGCTGGAAGGGGAGGCCGACGACGTACGCCGGCGCGTCGAGTCGCAGCTGCTGAAGGGAGCGCTCCTGCCCGAGTCACTCCAGGATCTCTGGGATTTCATCGAGCACGTGGACAAGCTCGCTGATCGCGGGGAGGCGCTGCTTGACTTCGTGCTTTTGCAACGGGTGGAAATCCCCGTCGACATTCAACCCTACGTCCACGAGATCAGCGGGTTGACCGATCAGCTCGTCGACCAGCTCCGAGAAGCCCTAAAACTGTTGTTCGAGAATTTGAGCGCAGTGCCCGAGCGTACCCGCCGCGTCGAGGAGCTGGAGCACGAGATCGACGGGCTGGAGCGGGAAGCCGTGCGCCGGGTGTTCGACCTGGACATGGAGCTGGCCCACAAGACCCAAATCCGCGAGCTGTTGATGATCCTGACCGACATCTCCGATCAGGGCGAGGACGTGTCCGACCTGTTGGAACTGGCCGTGGCGCGGAGGCGCCTCTAGGTGCTCTCGGCGATTCTTCTCCTCCTGCCGGGGTTGTTGCTGGGCTGGACGCTCGGCGGCAACGATGCCGCCAACGTCTTCGGTCCGGCCGTGGCGACCGGGCGCGTGCGGTTCCGCACGATCGCGCTCGTCGCGGCGCTGTTCGTCATTCTCGGCGCGGGGCTGCAGGGGGGCGCGGGCGTAGCGACCTACGAGTCCTTGGCGATCGTGACGCCATCGACGGCGGCGGCGCTCAGCCTGGCCGCCGCGCTAGCCGTGAGCGGCTTCCTCTGGCGGGGGTTTCCCATCTCCGTGACCCAAACCGTGGCCGGGGCGTTGATCGGCGTCTCGCTCGTGCGCCACGGCCTCGGTGGCGTGGACGGCGGGACACTGACGCGGCTGTTGATCGCGTGGACGCTCGTCCCGCCGGGGGCCGCCCTGCTCGCCCACACGCTCTACCGCCTCTCCCGACGGTATCTGCAGCCACGCCTGCGCGATCTGCGCAGCTACGATCAACTGATCGCCGGCGGGTTCATCGTCTTCGGGGCCTACGGCGCGTACGCGCTCGGCGCCAACAACGCGGCCAACGTCACCGGGGCCTACGTGGACGCCGGCGTCGTCGGGCCCGAGCTTGGGGCGCTGCTCGGCGGCGTCGGCATCGCGATCGGGATGCTCACGGGCAGCCATCGCGTCATCGACACGGTCGGCCGCCGCATCACGCAGCTGACCTCGTTCGGCGGACTGATGGTCCTGATCGCCGAAGCGCTGGTGTTGCACCTTTACTCCATGGTCGGCGTGCCCATCTCGGCCTCGCAAGCGATCGTCGGCGGCGTCGTCGGGGTCGGGACGGTCAAGGGCGCCCAGACGATCAACCGGCCCTTGGTGACCAAGCTGGCGCTGTCCTGGTTCGGCGGGCCGCTCATCGGCGCGGCGCTCGCGGCGCTGTCGACATGGGTCGTTCCCTGATCTCGGTGATCGAGGGGGGCATCAGGCATGGCGCGAGATTCGGCGAATCGTCGGCCATTGGGCCAAGACCATCGCCCCCAGGATCAATGCCGCGCCGAGCCACTGCCCCTCCGTCAGACGCTCGCCCAAGAGCAGAACGCCGAAGATGCCGGCGAAAACGGGTTCGCCCGTGTAGATGATCGCCGCTTTCGCTGCAGAGGAATAGGGCTGGAACCGATTCTGCAGCCAGTACGCCAGCGCCGTGGCCAACACGGCCGTGATCAAGATGCCCTTCCAGGCCGTCCAAGAGGTGGTCCACGCGGCCCCCTCGACCGTCGCCCACCCCACCCCGCTCAATGCGGCCACGATCCCGATCTGGGCGACGAGGATGGGCAGATGGTTGCTGGGCCGCGTGTAGTGGCCGACGAGCAGGATCTGGGTCGCGAACGAGATCGCGCAGACGAACGTCAGAGCATCGCCGACGTTGAAGGTCTCGAAGCCGACTTGGGGGCCGAAGACGAGCAGGCCGAGGCCGACGGCGGAAACCCCGGCCCCAAGCCAGGCCGCCCCGCTGATCCGCTCCCGCAGCATCAGCGTGCCCATCATTGGGACGATCACGACGCTCAACCCCGTGATGAACGCGCTCTTCGTTGCGGCCGTGTAAACGAGCCCCCAGGTCTGGAACCAGTAGCCGCCGAACAGGGCCAAGCCGATGCCGATCCCCCGCAGCCAGACCGAGCGGGGCACGCCACGGAGGTGCCGACGGAACAACAGCGCCAACGCGGCGAACGCGATCCCGAAGCGATAGAACAGAAACGTCAGCGGGCCGACCTCGCTGACCCCTTCCTTGACGAGCACGAACGTCCATCCCCAGATGATCGCCACGCCGAGCAGCAGGAGATCGGCCCCGATGCTGGCCCGACGGCTGAGCGGCTCGAACGGAATCGGGTCGTGCTGGCTCATGGTGGAGTGGCTCCCGCTGATGGCCTAAAATTCTAACACACCCGGACAGCGGACTCACAGCATTTGGTTGAGCCCCGCTCAGCGGCACTGCTTTCGTCCGCTCAAAGCTGATCGCGACCGAATGACCCACAGGAGGGACCCGACATGGACAAGCCTGCCGACACGACGCACCCGATCCACGAGCTGTTCCGCCATCGCTGGAGCCCGCGCGCGTTCTCCGATCGGCCCGTGGAGCGCGACACGCTGCTGAGCATCTTGGAAGCTGCCCGCTGGGCCCCGTCCTCGTTCAACGAACAGCCGTGGCGATTCCTCGTGGCTCGCCAAGAGGACGAGGCCGAGTTCGCGCGCATGATGGGTTGTCTCATGGAAGTCAACCAGACGTGGGCCCAGTCGGCGCCCGTGTTGATGATCTCAGTGGCCAAGATGCACTTCGGCGACGACCCGTCCAACACGAATCGCCACGCGTTCCACGACGTCGGCCTCGCCACGTCTCAATTGGTGCTCCAAGCGCTCGATCACGGGCTGTACGTCCATCAGATGGCCGGGTTCGAGCGGGAGACGACGCGCGAGGTCTATCGCATCCCTGAGGGCTTCGAGCCCGTGGCAGGCATGGCGCTTGGCTATCCGGGCGAGGCGGAGCAGTTGCCCGATAAGCTCGCCGAGCGAGAGCGCCAGCCGCGGGCGCGGATGCCGCTCGGCGAACTCGTCTTTGACGGACGCTGGGGCGAGAGGTCGCCGCTCGTCCGTTAGCCCCATCGGGGGGGCACGCTCGCTGACAGCTCGGTGGCATGGGCCTGTGTGGGGTGTGGCGCAGCCAATCATCGAAGGGGCCACTCGGGGCGTCAGGTGGCCTCCGCGAGAGGGGCCCTGCCTTCCCGCCCTCTGGCACATTTCTCCACGACAACGCGGGCGAGGTGTCCTTGCCATCGCTGGGTTCGTGGCTCCAGCCGCAGACAAGACGACGGGAGAGCAGCCCGTGCCGCTCCCCCGTCGTTCGGGTCCTCCGCTGTTGGTAGGGTGGACGATCGGTTAAGAGCCGTCCTCGACTTCCGTGGCCGTGCTCGAGGCCGTGTTGCCATTGCTGTCGGTCACGACGAGCTCGACTTCGTACTCGTTGCCGGAGTTCTCCTCCTGCTTGGCCCGGAGGTCCGTCGTGCCGGAGGCGGAGTCTCCGCTGACGTCGATCGTGGCCGTGTCCTCCGTCTCGCCGTCATCGAGATCGGTCAGGGTCAGCTCGACCGTGTCCAGGTCGCCGTCGCTGTCGCTGACGCTCCAGGAGGCGTCGAAGTCGGCGTGCGGGCTGCCGCCGGCGTTATCCTCGCTCAGGCTGAGGCTGTCCACGGCGGGCGCGTTGCCGCCACTGTCGGTGGAGTTGTCCACGGTGACGGTGATGCTGTCGCTGGCCGTCTGGCCGGCCGTGTCCGTCGCCTCGGCCGTGACCGTATGATCGCCGTCGCCCACGGTCGTGGTGTCCCAGCTCGTGGACCAGCCGTCGGAGCCGTCGCTGTCGACGCCGATGGAGCTGCCATCGACGAAGAACTCCACCTGATCCACGCCGTTGTCGTCGCTCGCGTCGGCCTCGACGGTGATCGTGCCCGAGACCGTGTCGCCGTCGTTCGGGTTGGTGATGCTGACGCTGGGCGGATCGTCGGTGGTCGACGTGCTGCCCCAGAAGACAAGGCCCTCGAGGTTGCTGTCCGGATCGTTCGTGTCGCTCGGGCCCCAGTTGCTTTGGGCCTGGGCCTCGTCGATGAGCGCCTGGCGGACGGAATGGACGTCGCTGGCGCTGCTTGGGCTCAGCCCGTTCTCCACGATGTAGAGCGCGGCGCTACCGGCCACGTGCGGCGAACTCATGCTGGTCCCGGTCTTCGTGCCGGTGCCGCCGTCATTCGTGGTCGAGAGCACGCTCACGCCTGGGGCGGCCACGTCGATCGCAGCGCCGGGCGAGCTGACCGGGTTGCTCGAGACGACGTTGGTGCTGAAGTTGCTGAAGCACGCGGCGATGGTGTCGTCCTGGATGTTGCCGCAGCCGGGAAAGACGTTGCTCCCGCCGTTGCCGCCGGACGTGCCGTCGAAGTCGGCCATGGCGGAGACAGCGGCGACTTCCGGATAGGCAGCCGGCAGGACGCCGTCGATCACGCCGTTGCCGTCGCCGTCGGCATCCTGATCGGTGCCGTAGACGTCGATGGCGTCGTTGCCGGCGGCCACGGCGTAGTAGACCCCGGCATCCTCGCTGTTCTGCAGGGCCGTCCGCATGCTCTCCGACTCGGCGTCGCCCCCCGTGCCTAGCGACATGTTGGCGACCTCGAACGTGTCGGCGTTGTTGGTGACGAAGTCGATGCCGCAAATGATGCTGGAGATGGTTCCGCCTCCGCTGCTGTCAAGCACCTTCACGGCATGGACGCGCGCGCCGGGCGCGGCGCCGACGACGCCGGTGCTGTTGTCAACGGCGCCCACTGTGCCGGCAACGTGGGTGCCGTGGCCTTCGTCGTCGTTCGTGGTCGATTTGCCGTCATCGATGCAGTCCTTGCCGGCCTGGACGTCCAGATCGGGGTGATCCAGGTCGATCCCGGTGTCCAGGATCGCGATGTCGACGTCCATGGCGTCGTCCGTCCCGTCGATGTTCGCGGTGCTGTTCTGGTCGACCTCGATGCGGTCGATGCCGGCCGGAAGCGTCTGGGCGAACGCCTGCACTCGTAGATCCGGTTCGACGAAGTCGACATTCGGGTTCTGCCGGATCCCTTCGACAGCTTGGGCCGGCACCTCCAAGGCGAACCCACGGAACGCCGTCTCGTAGACGAACAAGACGTTCCCGTTGCGCCGGTTGGCGATCTCACTGGCGGCAGCTTGCGGATCGACGCCCGCCTTCACGCCCACGATGAACTGATTCGGCACGACTTGAGCGCTACTTACGGATTGCCCCGAAAGCGGAGCCCGCTCGGCCGTCTCAGACTGCGGAAGCAAATCGTCCACCCCCATGCCGCAGCCGGCCAGGATGAACGGCGCGATCAGCACCGCTAGCGTGGCGAGTTGGCGTCTCATGGTAATGCCCCCTTTGCAAGTTTAGGTCCTCCCTCTTACCCGAAAGGGTTTCGGGAGCCCCGATTTTAATCGTTTTGCATCCGTATGCAAGTGTTACTAGGTTAAACGGGTAGCCATGCCCCTTTGGAAGGGCTGGTCACCTTCGTGTCACGTCACATCCATTCGTTTTGGACGTGGGCGGTGGTAGAAACGAAGTGGCCGGCGCGCCTTGCGGATGGCACTGACCCGTTACGACGGTTTGTGTAATCGTTACGGTTGTCAACAAGTACATTCTGTGATAGAACCGGCCAAGGAGGTCGTATCATGACCATTTTGCAACACCGCCATCTCCGGATGGTTCCCATCCTACTGATCGGAGCCGTGTTGGCGTTCAGCAGCGTGGGCTTCGGGCAAGGGCTTATTCCCACGCAAACGGACTCGGAGGAAATCGACCCTCCGTCACAGACAGCCTCGGAAGAGGTCAACCCCGGCATCCAAGAGGAAGTGGACGAGGCGACCGAAGAGGCGGGCCTCGACGAGGAGAGCCAAGAGGCCATCCAGGCCAAAGTCGAAGAGCTTGTCGCGGCCGGCGTTCCGCCGGGCATCGCGTTGGAGGTCGTCCAAAAGGGCCTTGATGCCGGCATGAGCACCGAGGAAGTGCTTGAGGCCCTTGAGGAGGTCAAGACCAAGGTCGAAAACGGCACCCCGCCCGGCCAGGCCAAGCAAGAGGCGTTGGGCGAGGAAGGAGATTCGGGGGACGAGGACGACGACGAATCCGATGAGGACGGCGACGAGACCGGTGACGACAACGGCAATCCGCCGGACGACAAAGGCCCGCCCGAGTCGCCGCCCGGCCAAGGCGACGATGACGAACAGGGCGACGACAACGGCAACAACGACGACGATCAAGGCCCACCCGACGACAAGGGCCCGCCCGACGACGATGACGA
>CAZMNF010000026.1:0-29902 GCA_964567595.1 uncultured Thermotogae bacterium
TCGACCGACATCCGAAGCTCTCCCAATTCCGAACAGCACCCAATGGCCCTGTCTCCCGACGAGGCAGGGCCGTTTTCCATTTGCCGCACTGTTCATTGCCCTCATGGGGACCACCAGCTACACTGAGAGGCAACATGGCGGAATTGAACCGCATCACGGCCGCCCCGCACGTCTGCCTCGGCCAGCCGACGATCCGCGGCATGCGGATCACCGTCGCCGTGACCCGCAGAAAAGCAATTCTTGACACGTATTTTTCCCCATCTAACCTTCGCCTAGCTTGTTCGGATGAACTCGGGGCGCTAGGCTCACCGAGGGTGAATCAGATGACGAAACGGAACGATGACGACCTGATCCGCGAGGGGAAAGCGATCTATCAGGAAAGGCTGGAACACCTGCTCGAGCCGGATCATGCGGGCAAATACGTGGCGATTGAGCCCGAGTCGGGCGATTACTACTTGGGACGGACCATGTCCGAAGCCTACGAGCAAGCGTCTGCGGCCCATCCCGAGAAGCGGTTCTATCTGGCGCGGGTCGGCTCACGATCCGCCGTCAGCTTCAAGCATCGCGCGTCCTTATGAGCGTTGCCGGCTCCTTCGGCGAAGATCTCGCCCCTCGGATCGAGCTGCGGATCGCCGAATATTCCCTCAGCCTCGTGATCGATACGGGTTTCAACGGCGAACTGATGCTCCCTCGCCGGCTGCTGGCCCCGTTGGGATTCGCCTACTCAATGGCTTCGGAGGCGGAGCTCGCCGACGGCTCCTTGGTTGAAACCTCTCTCTATACGGGCCGAATTCCGTGGTTCGGCGCTGAACGGACCGTCCAAGCCATCGCCACCGACTCAGAGGACGCCTTGCTCGGAACGGCCATGCTGTTCGGGGTTACGCTGGTCATGGACGTCGACGAGGACAGGGTGGAGCTGGAGCGGAAGCGGTAAGTGAACGAAACGACGGGAGGATGGCAGCCCTGTCTCCCCGCGAGGCAGGGCCGCTGGTCATTTCAGAGGGAAGTGCGGAGCCCCCGATTCATCGCTCGGCAACGTGCCGGGCTCAGGCGTCATACGGCGAACTCAGCGGGATCCATGCGAACCTGGGGGGGGTCGCGTTGTCGACGTCGCTGTGGCGCATCCGGCCTTGGAACTCGAGCTGTCCCTTCGCCTCTAAGGGCCGAGGGTGTCGGCCTCAGCCGGGCAGCCGCCCGGGGTCGGCCTCGTCGCGCTGCTGAGCGGCCTCGCCCGTCTCCGCCGCCTCGGCGGCCTGTTCGTCCGAGGTCGAGACGGGATCGACCAGCGCGATCAGCTTGTCCCCCGGCTCGGGGACCGTCTCCAGGTCGGTCGCGATCACGACCAGCCGCCCGCCCCGCTTGACGGCGAAGAGCGGAATGGCGCTCTCGCCGTAGTGCGCGCAGAACTCGCGATAGCCGAACTCCTTGGTGAGCGGCGTCCGCTTGATCATCGCCCCCTCGGCGAATCGTCGCGCCAGCTCCCCGTAGGTGACGTCCTCGGCAAACAGCAGCCGCCCGCGCAGGTGCTTGGGCAAGAGCTGCTCGGCGGGCTCGCCCTCGGCGACGCGGGGCGGCGGCAGCTGATAGACCTCCGCCCGTCCGAAGACCTCCATGAAGTGCAGCGCCGCCAGCGCGTTGACCTCGTCGTTGGACGTGAGGGCCAAGACGCGCCCAATGCCGTCGAGGTCGATCTCGTCCAGGACGTACTCCTGGAGCACGCCCGCGTAAAACGTCTCGAAGCCGGCCTGGCGGGCTTCGGTGATGTGGGCCCAATTGTCGTCGACCAGGCGGACCGGGAACCCTTCGTCGCGGATGGCCCCGGCGATCTCGCGGGCCCAGGGCTGGGCCCCGATAACGAGCGCTCCCTGGGGATTCGGATCGGCCACGCCCAACCACCGCGCCAGCAGCCCGGCCGTCAGGCCGTAGACGGCCACGGTGCCGGTGATGACGGCGAACGTGATCGCCACAAGCGCCTCCGTGCCGGCGTAGCCCGCCTCGCTCAAGCGCAGCGCGAACAGCGACGACACGGCGGCCGCCACGATGCCGCGCGGCGCCATCCAGGCCACGAACGCCCGCTCGCGCCAGCTCAACCTCGATCCGATCGTGCACAGCGCCACGGCTAAGGGGCGAACGACGAGGATCAACAGCCCGATGAAGACCAGCGCCTCCGGGCCAAGCGCCGTGACGCTGGCCAAGGGGAGGCGGGCGGCCAACAGAATGAACAGCACCGCAATCAGAAGCACCCGGAGGTTCTCCTTGAACTCCACGATGTGCTTGACGGTGACGGCGCGCTGGTTGGCCAGGACCGCGCCCATGAGCGTCACGCTCAACAGCCCCGACTCGGGCTGGATCTGGTTCGACGCGGTGTAGGCCAACACGACGATCATGAGCGTCACGGGGTTCTGGAGAAAATCGGGAATCCAGTAGCGTCGCAGCGCCAGCACCAGCGTGCCCGCGCCGATCAGGCCGATCCCCGTGCCCCCCCCGATGGCCTTCAAAATGCCCACGATCGCCACGCTCGTCGCCGGGTTGGGGGTCTCCGTGGCCAGGATCACCTCGAAGACGAGCACGGCCAGAATGGCGCCGATGGGATCGATGACGATCCCTTCCCACTTGAGCATGTTGCCGAGGCGCCGCCGCGGGCGCAGGTCGCGCAGCAGGGGCATGATGACCGTCGGCCCGGTAACGACGAGGATCGCGCCGAGCAGCGCCGCCAGCGAGGGGCTGAGATCGAAGATCGCCCACGCCAACGCCGCCGAGGCGGCCCCCGTGACGAGCGCCCCGAGCGTGACGAGCTTGGTGAAGGCCGAGCCGACCTCGCGCAGCTCGCGCAACGAGAGGCTGAGGCCGCCCTCAAACAGGATGATGGCGACGGCCAGGGAGACGACGGGCAACAGCAGCTCGCCGAAGAGCTCGTCGGGATGCAAAAGCCCGGTGATCGGCCCGGCGAGGAACCCCACCACGAGCAGCATCAGGATCGACGGCAGGTGGATCCGCCAGGCGAGCCACTGGGCGCCAATGCCGAGCGCGATGACGGTCGCGATGCCGATCAACTCATGTTCCATGCTGTGTCCTCGCTATTCGTCCCGGCCGCCCGGCTCGCCCGTTGGCAGGGATCCGTCAGGACAGCGGTGGCGTTGTGGAAGCTGAGCGCGTGCAGTAGCATGCCGCCACCAGCAAGCCTTGTCGGGATTTCACTATGCAAACGGCACATTCGGGCGCCTGGATCAGTCTGCTTATCGTCGCGGGCCTCGCGTTCCTCGTGCCCCTGACTCTATCCCGTCTGAAGGCGTTGCGCATCCCCGTCGTCGTGGGGGAAATCCTCGCCGGCATTGCCGTCGGGCAGAGCGGGCTCGGGATCATTGAACCCGACCAGAACGAGTGGCTGAACGTCCTCTCCACGCTCGGGTTCACCTACCTGCTGTTCCTCGCCGGCTTGGAGATCGACTTCGACGTGCTCGGCTCGTCGGCCCGCGGCCATTGGCGCAAGACGGCCCGGACCTTCGGCGTGCCCGTGGCGTACTTCGTCCTCATGCTGGCGGCAAGCTTCGGCGCCGCGCTGCTGCTGCAGATCTGGGGGCTGGTGCAGAACCCCTTCCTCATGGCGCTCGTGTTGGGGACCACGTCGCTCGGCATCGTCATGCCCGTGCTGCGGGAGCGCGGCATATCCGGCTATCCCATCGGCCAGAGCATCCTGCTCGCCACCATCTTGGCCGACTTCGGCACCATGCTGCTGTTGACCGCCGCCGTGGCGATCGAGCAGGGCTCGGCGGCCGACCAAGTGCTGCTCGTGTTCGTGCTGATCGTCGCCGTGCTCGTCGTCGATCGCGTGCTCCATCGCTTCCAGAAATCCACGATCTTCAACAGCCTCTTCGAGGCGACGGCCGAGGTCGGGGTGCGCGGATCGTTCTTGCTGATGTTCGTCTTCGTCGCGTTGAGCGACCTGCTCGGGGTGGAGTTCATCCTGGGGGCCTTCCTCGCCGGCGTGATCGTGTCGTTGGCCGTCGGACGCATTCGCGGGGCCGAACTGCGGCGCAAGCTGGACGCCATCGGCTTCGGCTTCTTTATTCCCATCTTTTTCATCATGGTCGGGGCCCGGTTCGACATCGGCACGCTGACGGGGTCGGTGACGACGCTGTTGCTCATTCCCGCGCTGCTGGTTCTGCGCTACGTGGCCAAGATCCTGCCCGCGCTCATCTACCGCTTCCAATACGACTGGCGCCGCACCTGGGCGACGGGATGGATTCTGTCCCCCGGCCTGACGCTCATGATCGCGGCAGCGGACGTCGGCATGCGCGCGGGGCTCATCGAGGACACGATGAACAACGCCATCATCCTGCTCGCCATCGTGACCTCCACGGTCTCGCCGCTCGTGTTCGATCGGATCATGCCCGTGATGACCACCGAACCGAAGCGCCGGCTGTTGCTGGTGGGGGTCAACGAGCACACGCTCATGCTGGCGCGCCATCTGCCCTCGGACACCTTCGACGACGTCCGCTTCGTGGAGCTCGACCCCCGCTCCGCCGACCACGCCGAATCCTCGGGCTTTACGGTGATTCGAGCTCGCGGCATCACGGAGGAGGAGCTCATCCAGGCCGGCATCGACGCCGACGCCATCGTCGTCGCCGCTGCGGGCGACGACGAGACGAACTGCCGCGTCGCCGAGCTCGCCCGGCAGCGCTTCGAGTGCGACCACGTCGTGGCGCTCGTCGAGGGCACGGACGCGACGCGGGAGCTGAAGCGCATCGGCGTGCAGGCCGTGACGCCGGCGCTGTCGAAGCACTTCGTGCTGCGCAGCCTCGTCCACGACCCGGACTTCTTCGCCATGATGGAGAGCGACGCCATCCGCATGCACGAGGTCGAGGTGCGCGCGGACGAGCTCGATCGCCAAGAGGTCCAGGACCTGACGCTGCCCCAGGGCGTGCTGATCCTCTACGTGCATCGGGACCGAGAGCACCTCATCCCCAGCGGCACGACCGAGCTGCGCGTCGGCGATCGCCTGACGCTGCTCGGTCCGCCCGCCGCCATCCAAGAGGTCGAGAACGACCTGAGCTTCAAATAGGGAACGGAAACCGCCCAGATCCCTCACAGCCCCAGATCCTGCGAGCTCCACACGCTAGGCGCGCTCGTCGTCGGTGGGTTCGGCGTCGTCGAGGCCTTCGTCGAGGCGGCCGGATGCCCCTGAGGCCGCCTGTTCGGCTTCCTGGTGGGCCTTCACGTTCTGCACGAAGATGTCCACGCCGGTGACGTCGAGACCGGTCATGCGCTCCAGCTCCTGCTTGATCTCCTGCTGGATCTCGCGGGCGACTTCGTGGATCGGCTTGCCGTAGCTGACGGTCACGTTCATGCGCACGCGCAGCCCGTCGTCGTTCATGTCGACGTCGATGCCCTTGCTCCGGCCGCCGAAGATGCCGACGAAGCCGCCGCCTCGATCACGGACCTCGCCGAGGCCCTCGATGTCCTTGATGGCATGGTGGACGATCTCGTGCAACACGTCCTGGGTGAAGCTGATGCGACCGAGCTCATCCGTCAGCTCGTTGACGGAGACGGGCTCCGGGGGGGATTCGGACTCGGCGGTTTCCGTCTCGACGGGTTCCGCCTCAGCGCGTTGCGTGCGCTCTTCAGTCTCTTCCTCGTCCGGGTTCCAGTTCATGGCATCCCTCCTTGAGAACGTTTCTCCTTATCCATGATAGGGCACGAGGCTCACCACGCAAACCGCCGTCAGCGCGGGCGGCGACGCTCGAGCTCGCTCAGCACGTCCGCCCAGGGGCGCTCGCGAGCAAACATCAGCACCAAGAGATGAAAGACGAGATCGGCCGCCTCGCGGGTCAACGCCTCGTCGTCCGCCTCCAGCGCCACTTCCACGGCCTCTTCGCCGACTTTCTGGCGCAGCCGCCGTTCGTCGCCCAACAGCCCCGCCACGTAGGATTCTGCCTCCGATCGGCCGGCTCGATCCCGGACCACGTCCCCGAGTTCGTCCAGAACCGTCGGGCCCTCGTCGCCGAAGCACGTCGGCGCGCCCGTGTGGCAAGCGACGCCCGTCTGCGCGACGCGGGCGAGCACGGCGTCGCCGTCGCAATCCAGATGCAGCGAGCGCACGTGCTGGACGTTCCCGGACGTTGCGCCCTTTTTCCAGAGCTGGGCGCGCGAGCGGCTCCAGTAGTGCATGTAGCCCGTCTCGAGCGTGCGCCGGAGCGCGCTCGCATCAGCGTACGCCAGCATCAGCACGCGGCCGTCGACAGCATCCTGGGCCACGACGGGCACGAGCCCCTCCGCATCCCACTGAACGTCCTCAACATCGATCATCGGACCGTCACGCCCCGCTCCCGCAGATACGCCTTGACGTCACCAATGGCGTATTGCCGATCGTGGAAGATGGAGGCCGCGAGCGCCGCCTGAGCGCCGCCGTCCGCCAACGCGCCGTGGAGGTCCTCGGGCGAGCCGCCCCCGCCCGAGGCGATCACGGGAACGTCGACGGCGTCCACCACCGCTCGGGTCAGCTCGACGTCGTAGCCGCCCCGCGTGCCGTCAGCGTCCATGCTCGTGAGGAGAATCTCCCCCGCCCCCAGCTCAGCCACGCGCCGGGCCCACGCCAGCGCATCGATTCCCGTTGGCGTCCGGCCGCCGTGCGTGTGGACCTCCCATTGGCCCGCAGCCACCCGCTTGGCGTCGATGGCGACAACAACACACTGGCGCCCGAAGCGCTCAGCGCATGCCCGGATCAGCTCGGGCGACTCGACGGCCGCCGTGTTGATCGACACTTTCTCAGCTCCGGAGCGCAGCGTCCGATGCAGCCCGTCGACCGACGAGACGCCGCCGCCGACCGTCAGCGGAATGAACAGCCGCTCGGCGGCCCGCCGGACGGTCTCCAACAGCGTCTCGCGCCCCTCCAGCGAGGCGCTGATGTCGAGGAAGGCGACCTCGTCGGCGCCCTGCTGCTCGTAAGCGGAGGCGAGATCGGCCGGATCGCCGATCTCGCGCAGGTTTTGGAACTGGACGCCCTTGACGACCTGGCCGCCGTCGACGTCGAGGCAGGGGATGATCCGGGCCGCGAGGCTCATGCCCACGTCACCTCGCCCTTGGTGCTGGCCACCCCGGAGACGGGCTCGCTGGCCTGGTGCAACGCACGCCCGAGCGCCTTGAACGCGGCCTCGACCACGTGGTGCGAGTCCTCGCCCGCCAGCGGGCGGACGTGCAACGTCAAATTGCCATCGAGCGCCAGGGAGCGCAGCATGTGCTCATACATCCGGTCGGGCAGCTCGACGGCCGCGTACGGGCGATCCACGAGGTCCACGGCCGCCATGACGAGCGCGTCGTCCATCGGCACGACCGCATGGGCGATGCGAGCGATCCGGAGATCGGGCAATGCTCGCCGAATGCCGTGGCCGAGCGCGATGCCGACGTCCTCAATCCGATGGTGCTCGTCCTCCCCCGAGGCGCGCAGCTCCAGGTCGAGATGGCCGTGTCGGGCCAGGGTCTCGAGCATGTGGCGAAGGAAGTAGGGCTCGGCCTCGACGTTTGCGTGGCCGTCTCCGCGCAAGCGTAATTGGAGCGCGATGTCGGTCTCGCCCGTGCGGCGCTCGATCGTCGTCCACCCGTTCTCGGCGTTCATGACAGGGCGCCTCCGTCGTCGGAAATCGCTAAAAGTTCGTCCATCCGGACGGTCTCGGCATAGAGGGCCGTGCCGACCACGACGCCCGCAGCCCCCAAGCGAAAGGCCGTCCGGACGTCGTCAGCCGTCGTGATCCCGCCCGACACCAACACGGGGGTCGCAACGGCCCGGCACAGCTCGCGGATCGGCGTCGGGTCGAGCCCGGCCAGCGAGCCCTCGATGCCGACGTTGGTATACAACAGCGCGGCCAGCCCCAGGCCGTCGACCTCGCGGGCCACGTCGATCGCCCGATTGCCTGAGCCCTCGGTCCAGCCCGAGGTGGTCACCTCGCCGTCACGGGCGTCGAGCGCCACCACGAGGCGCCCGGGGAACCGCTCGGCCATGGCCGCCAGCCAATCCGGCTCGCGGATCGCCCGCGTGCCGAGGATCACCCGCTCGGCCCCGGCGGTGAACCAGTCGTCGATGCGGGCGGCGTCGCGCACGCCGCCGCCGACCTGCACGGGCTGCCGCAGCGTCTGCATCGCCTCGCGCAATAGCGCCACGTTGGATCCCTGGCCCATGGCGGCGTCGAGGTCGACGAGATGGAGCCCGTCCGCCCCTTCGGCTTCCCAGTGTTGCGCCGCTTCGATCGCATCCCGCCGGAAGCGGGCCGTGTCGGGATCGCCCCCCTGCAGCTGCACGCACTGGCCGTCCATGACGTCGACCGCCGCCCAGATCATCGCGCGGCCTCCGCGATCGTCAGAAAGTTTTCCAACAGTTTTAACCCCCATTGGGAACTCTTTTCCGGGTGGAACTGCACCGCATAGCTGGCCGGGCCCATCTCGACCCCGGCCACGATCGCCCCCCCGTAGTCCGTCCACGCGATGGCGGCGTCGTGGGCCAGCGCGCCGTAGCTGTGCACGAAGTAGAAGTAGCTCTCATCCGGGATCCCTTCAAAGAGCGCCGACGAGTCGTGACGAACGGTGTTCCAGCCCATGTGCGGCAGTCGGGGGCCGGGGACCCGCTCAACGGTTCCGTCGAGCACGCCGAGGCCGGCCACGTCGGGGGCCTCCGTGCTGGCCTCAAAAGCGATCTGCAGGCCGATGCAGATCCCGAGCGTCGGCCCGGCCCGCACCCGTTGGGCAAGCGCCTCGCGGTCGCCGTTGATCGGAGCCATCATCGCCGCAAACGCGCCGTCGCCCGGAATCACGAGCACGTCGGCGTCGAGCCACGCCCGGACGTCCGGCGTAACCGACGTGGCGGCCCCCAGCCGTTGGAACGCTTTCTGGAGGCTATGGAGGTTGCCCACGTTGAAGTCGGCGATCGTGACGGTCATGGCAACACCTCATCGAGCGCCGCCAGGAGCGCCTCCCGGTCATCGGGCGTGCCGACCGTGATGCGGACGTCGTCGGCCAGCCGCGGGTGCGAGCCCGGCGCTCGGATCAGGAGGCCCGCTTCGTGCAGATCGGCCATGAGATCCTCGCGCTCGATGCCCTCGGGGACGCCGGCCAACAGGAAGTTGGCTTCCGACGGCCAGACGCGGAACCCGCGTCGGTCGAGGGCTTCGGCCCAGCGTGGGCGCTCGCGGCGAATGTGGGCTACGTAGTCGTCGGCGAACTGGGGCTCGCGCAACGCGGCGGCGGCAAGGGTCTGCGTCAGCGCGTTGACGTTGTAGGGCAGCCGAGCCCGCTCGACGTACGCTAGAATCTTCGGATGTGCGGCGGCGTAGCCGAGGCGCAGGCCGGCCAGCCCGAACGCCTTGGACATCGTCCGGACCACGATGAGGTTCGGGTAATCCGGAACGCGCGCCAGCCAGCTCTGCGACGCGAACTCCGCGTAGGCCTCGTCCACGATCACGGGACGGTCGGGGTCGGCTTCCAAGAGCGCTCGGACCGCGTCCGGATTGAGCACGTTGCCCGTCGGGTTGTTCGGCGAGCAGAGCACGATCAGTGCGGGGTTGCGCTCCACGAACGGGGGCGCCTCCAGGTCGAAGTCCCCGTTCAGCTCGACGTCGTCGACGGAGGCGGCGTTGGCGAGCGCGTAGTGGGCATACATCCCGTAGCTGGGGCTCGGATGGAGGACGAGCTCGCCGGGGTCCAAGAGCGTCTTCATGAGCATGTCGAAGACCTCGTTCGAGCCGTTGCCGACGACAAACCAATCCGAGGGGAGTTCGTAGCGCGCGGCCAACGCCTCGCGGACGTCGGATGCGGACGCGTCGGGGTAGGCGCTCAGATCCAGATCGGCCGCGAGCTCGGCCAAGCGGCGCCACACGGAATGGGCCCCCCAGCGGTTCGTGTTGCGGTGCAGCGGCCGGCCCTCGGATTCGGGGGGGCGATAGGGGGCGAGGCCCTCAAGCGTTCGGCGCATGGCCATCCTCCTTCAATCGCGCTTCGACGGAGCGAGCGTGGGCCTCCAGTCCTTCGGACCGCGCCAACGTCGTCACCGTGTCCTGGAGGCCGCGCAAGCCCTCAGAGCTCACGCGCTGGTAGCTGATCGTCTTCTGGAAATCCCGGACGCTCAACCCGCTCATGTGGCGCGCGCCCCGGGCAGTCGGCAGGACGTGGTTCGTGCCGGAGGCGAAGTCGCCGAGCGCCACGGGCGCCCACGGCCCGAGGAACACCGACCCGGCGCTGTCGACGCCGTCGAGCCAGGCCTCGGCCTGTTCGCTCCAGATCGCCAGGTGCTCCGGCCCGTAGGCATTGACGAAGTCCAGTCCTCGAGCCGGATCGCGATAGATGACCGCCGCCGTGTGGCGGTCGGCCAGCTCGGCCTCGTCGAACCTCGCCGTGACGCGCTGTGCTAGGTCGACCGACGGCGTGAGCAGAAGCGCGGACGTGCCGGGGCCGTGCTCCAATTGGGCTCGCAGCTCGTCCGCGGCCCAGGCGGCCCACGTCTCCAAGGGGCGCGCCTCCGTGGGCTCCACGAGCAGCATCACCTCGCTCGGTCCGGCCAGGAGGTCGATGCCGACCTCGTCGCGGACAAGCGCCTTGGCCGCGGTCACGTAGGCGTTGCCGGGCCCGACGATCTTGTCCACCGACGGGATCGTGTCCGTTCCGTGCGCCAACGCGGCGATCGCCTGCGCGCCGCCGACCGCATACACGTCGTCGATGCCGAGGCGGTCCGATGCGGCCCGAATGATCTCGGACACGGCTCCCGACGCGTCGGGCGGCGTGGCGACCGCCAGCTCGGCCACGCCGGCCAACCGGGCCGGCACGGCGGCCATCAATAGCGACGAGACCAGTCCCTTGGGAACGTAAACCCCGACGCGGCGGTGGGCCACGACGCGTTGGCCCGCCTGGACGCCGGGCGCCGTCTCGACGTCGTAGGGCTGGATCCGTTGGGGCGCGTGGAACCGCTCGAGGTTGGCCCAGGCTCGGTCCATCGCCTCGCGTTGCGCTTTGGAGAGAGCCTCGAACGCGTCCGCAATGTCGTCGGCATCAACGCGAATCTCGTCAAGCGCGGCGCCGTCGAAGCGTTCGGTGTGGTCGCGCAGGGCCGCATCGCCGCGCTCACGGACGTCGCCAATGATCGCCTGGACGGTCTCGCGCCCCTCGGCGTCGAGCGCGTGCGGTCGGCGCAGGAGCGCCTCGCGGTCCGGCGCCCGCAGGGCCTCCAAATGATAGAGCTCCATCTCAAGGCACCATCCTCTCGATCGGCAACACGAGCAATCCTTCCGCGCCGGCCTGCTTCAACTGCGGGACCAGCCGATTGACCTGCTCCTCGCCGATCACGGCGTGGACCGCCACCCAGTCCTCGTGGTCCAAAAGCGGCATGACGGTCGGGGCCGTGACGCCCGGCATGAGCGCCTTGACGTCCGCTAGGTGCTCACGACGGACGTTCAGCATGAGATAGCGCCGCGCCCGGGCGTCGAGCACGCCCTGCAGCGCCGAGCGGAGCTCTTCCAATTGGGCGTGCTTCTCCCGGAGGCTGGCGTGATTGACGACGACAACCGCTTCGGCGTCGAGGATCGTGGTCAGCTCAGCGAGCCCGTTTTGGCGCAGGGTGGAGCCCGTCTCGACGAGGTCCACGATCGCGTCGGCCACGCCGATGTGGGGGGCGATCTCCGCCGCCCCCGACAGCGGCACGACCTCGACGTCCATGCCCTGGTCGGCAAAGAACCGGGCCGTGAGTTGCTCGAACTCCGTGGCCACCTGGCAGCCGTTCAAGTCAGCGAGCGTCTCGTAGGGCCCGTCCTTGGGCACGGCGATCGCCAGGCGACAGCGCCCGAACCCGAGCGACAGCAGCGTCCCCACGTCGACGCCGTGCTCGGCAACGAGGTCAAGGCCCGTCACACCGGCATCGGCCGTGCCCGCGGCCACGTACTCGGGAATGTCGTCGGTGCGCACGAACAGCAGTCGCCAGCGCCCGTTGACGTCAGCCATTAAACTTCGGGCGTGCCGCGGCACGTGCAGGCCCGTCTGCGACAGCAGTTCCAACGTCCGTTCGCTCAGTCGGCCCTTGTTGGGCACCGCAATGCGGACCAGGTCATCGGTCATCGTCGCTGAGCCTCCTGCTCGGAGCGCCGACGGCGTTATGGAGCTCTAGACGTGGCCTGTCGTGAGGGGAATGGGAAAACTCAATGAACACGGGGGGCATGGGGGTGATGGATCGGGCATTCGTCGATCGTTTGCGGAGGCGTGCTGAACAATATCGTCATCATGATCACCCCGTTATCCAGTATGCGCGTATCGTACTTTGCCGGCTCATCCGCGTCAACCGGGACGCGTCGGGCCGACGCTGCGCTTACAATCCCCAGAAGAGATAGATGAAAATGGGGGTCAGGATCGCCAGGATGACGTTCAAGGGCCCGCCCACTTTGATGAAGTCACGGAACTTGTAGCCGCCGGGGCCGTAGACCATCGTGTTGGTCTGATAGCCGACGGGCGTCCAGAAGCTCGTCGAGGCGGCGAACATGATCGCCAGGATGAACGCCTGCGGGTTGAGCCCGAGCGTCTGGGCCGTGGCCACCCCCACCGGCACCAGGACGACGACCGTGGCGTTGTTGGAGATGACCCCCGTCAGGAGCATGCTCATGACGTAGAACAGCATCAGCACGACGATCGGCGCCACGAGATCGGCCGATCCGGCAGCCAGCTGGGCGAGGAACTCGGCGCCGCCGGTCTGCTCCATCGCCAGCCCCAGCGGGATCACCCCGGCCAGCAGAAAGATGACGTCCCAGCGGATCGACTCGTGGAGCTCCGTCACGCTCAGGCAGCCCGTCAACACCATGAGCACGCAGCCGACCATGGCGGTGACGAGGATCGGCGCCCCCAACGCGGCCACGAGCACGACGCCGCCCACGATCGCCAGCGCAATGGGCATCTTCTCGCGACGGAACGCCTCCCGCTGCAGCTCTTCGGTCACGATGAAGTCGGGATGGCGCTTGAACTGTTCCAGGCTGCCCTTCTCGCCCTGCACGAGCAGCGTGTCGCCGAAGTCCAGACGGACTTTCCCGAGGCGCTCGCGGATGAACGCCCCGTGCTTCTGCACGGCGATGACCGTGGCATTGAACCGATTGCGGAAGTTGGTGCTTTCCAACGTGCCGCCGATCAGGCTGGCATTGGGCGCGATCACGACCTCCAGCAGGCCCAACTCGTCCCCCGCCAGCGCCTGATCGCCCAACCGGACTTCCGGCTCGATCGCCAGGCCCTGCACGGCGTCCTTGATGGCCAGGAGCTGGTCGCTGCCGGCACGGATGAAGAGGATGTCGCCCGGCTGCAGCACGCGATTGCTCAACGCGGGGCCGAGCTTCTGGCCCTCGCGGATGATTTCGAGGACCTGGACGTCGAAGCGCTCGCTCAAGCGCGCCTCCACGAGCGTCCGTCCCACCAGCTCCGAGCCCTGCAAGACGACGACCTCGCTCAGGTACTCGGTCACCTCGTAGCGTTCGGTGATCTCGCGCTCCATCCGGCGCTCGGGCAGCAGCCGCTGGCCCACGCCCACCAGATAGACCGCGCCGACGGCGAAGATCAACAGGCCGATCGGCGCGAACTCGAACATGCCGAACGCGTGGCATTCCGCGCATCCTCGCTGGCTCGCTTCGGCCGCCAGCTCGCTGGCCAGGATGTTCGTCGAGGTGCCGATCAGCGTCACGACGCCGGCCAGCTGCGAGGTATAGGAAAGCGGAATGAGGAGCTTGGACGGGGCCCGGTTCTGTTCGCGCGCCATCGTCGTCACGAGCGGGATGAGGATCGCCACGGCCGCCGTGTTGTTGATGAACGCCGAGGTTGGCCCGACGATCAGCATGACGACCAGGAGCTGGCGCACCTCGCTGTCGCCCGCTAAACGAATTGCCCGATGGCCGAGCTCGTTGACCAATCCCGTGCGATAGATGCCCCCGCTCAGGATGAACATCGCCAGCACCGTGATCGTGGCCGGATTGCTGAAGCCCGAAATGGCGTCCCGGGGCGTCAGGCCGAGCACGGGCGCCAGGACGAGCATCGCCGCCATGATGCCGAACGCGACGAAGTCGATGGGGAACCAATCCAGCGCAAAGATGACCAGGGCCGCGATGAGAAGAGCGAAGACCAGCGCAATCTCAAGCGTCATGGCAACGGGAGGGCACGTCGGCTATCGAGCGGAGACGGCCACGCGGGGATCATGGTCCAGCTCCGGGAACGCGCGTCGGAAGCCGTCGACGATCGCCACCTGCGGCGTGTAATCCAGCCTTTGTCGGGCCTTGGCGATGCTGAAGTGGCGGTGGTGGCCCATGGCCTTGACGATTTCGCGCTGCGTGGACCTCGGCACCGGCAGGTTGAGCCCCTCGCAGAGCCGACTGACGAGCCAAGCCGAGCCGTAGACGGGCCCGTACGGCAAGGCGACGCAGCGGGGCGGGCGCTCGAGCGCCCGCGCCAGCGCCTCGACGACCTGGCGAAAGGTGCGCCGCTCGCCATCGGTGACGTTGAAGGCCTCGCCGATCGCGCAGGAGCGCGTCCCGGCTGCGACGATCCCCTTCACTGCGTCATCCACGTGGACCACGTCCATGAGCGTCCCGCCCCCCCCCAACAGCGGCACGCGGGCCCGTTCCAGTAGCGTCCGGACTTGGGGCAAGACGTGTCGGTCGCCCGAGCCGTAGATCAGACAGGGGCGCACGATGGTCACGGGCAGCCCATCATGCTCGTAGGCATCCATCGCGAGCTTCTCCGCCTCGATCTTGGAGCGGGAATAGAGGCCGTCCGCGCGATAGGGCGTCCGCTCGTCCGCGCCGTCATGGTCGTCATAGCCGTAGACGTCGACGGTGCTGACGTGCACCACGCGGGCCACGTTGGCGACAAGCGCGGACTGGAGCAGATTGGCCGTGCCCTCGACGTTGGCCTGCCAGAACTGGCGTGGGGTTCCGCCGATTGGCGGCCGCGCCGCGCAATGATAGACCACATCGACGCCGCTCAAGGCCTCACGAAGCGTCCAGGGTTGGCCGAGGTCGCCCGGTATCTGTTGGATGCCGAGGCGCTCCAGGTGGGCCGTGGGACTGCCCGCACGGACGAGGGCCGCCACGTGATGCCCGCGCTGGGCGAGGCGCTCGGCCAAGTGGCTTCCGAGCATGCCCGTCGCGCCTGTCACCAATGCGGTCGCCATATGCCTCCCCACCTCGCGAAGGGTAGCTGGGGGGCTTCGCGATCGCAAGCGTTGGAAGTGTCGGCATTGCCGGCGCTTCCTTGATAGGTTCGGGACCGTGTCCCTAAGCTCGGGGTTGCATCCTGGACGTGCCATCGACGAGCGACCATGGGCAAACTGAAGCTCGACCTGCACGACATTTACAACAAGGGCGACGAGATCGACGCCGAGCTGGAGCGCGTCATTGACGAGGCGGTCGAGAAGCGGGTCAAGCTCGTGGAGATTATCCACGGCAAGGGGAGCGGCCAGCTCAAAAAGCGCGTCCTGAAGTTTCTCGATCAGCCCCACATCAAAGGCAAATACCACCGGCTCGACAAGGACGAGAAGAACTCGGGACGAATCTTCTTGCGCTTCAAGCACTGAGCATTTCAACGGGCGAGCTGAACGACCCAGATGGCCACGCCGGCCGTGTCTCGGGGCACAAGAATCCGTGCCCCGTCCTCGGTTTTGGCGTCTTGGAACGACACGCCCTGCTTCGTCCAGGCTTCGGCCACCCGAGACGGATCGTCCGCTGCCAGGACAAGTCGATCCAGCGCGTGGGGACGCTCGCCGGGTTCGATGCAAACGTCGCCCCGGTCCGTCCCGAAGGAGCGCGCATCCGATGGGCCGCCCAACAGCCGTGCGTAAGGGGCACTCACCTCGCCGACCTCCCCAGCACCGACGACCAGTTGGGCGATCCGCAGATCGGCACCGACGCCCTCACTCGCCTCGGGCACGCGGACGGCGCGGGGCGTCTCGTCCTCGATGAGAAACGGCAGTCGGGGGTCGTCGGGATGGGCCGTGCGCCAGGCGACACGTTCGCCGTCGGGCCGTTCGCGCTCGCCCGGAACCGGGTCACTGATTGGCAGGCCTCTTTCACGGGCCGACGCCACATCGGCATCCAGGTCGCCCGCGTCGAGCGCAAACGTCGCGAGGCGATTGTCGCGATCGAGCGCTTCGACGACCCGATTCGTGTGCGGGTGCTGGCGCGCCAACGGGCGATCCCAGACGCCCATCAGTTCGAGATAGAACCCGTCCGACAGCGGCACGAGCGCGTTGTGGGTGCCGTGATTCGGGTGCGAGCCGCCGCGCGTCACCTGGAATCCCAGCCGTCGATACGTCCGCATCCCCGCATCCAGGCTCTCCACAGCTACGAGGGCGTGATCCACACCGATGATCATGCTAACCACCTAACGTGGGCTCCCATGCGGGGACCGTTAGCTGAGCCCCCAGAACGCGAGCGCAACGAGCAGGATGGAGATGACCAGTCGGGTCAGATGGTGGGTGGCCGTCAAGCGACCGTGTCGGGCCAGGCCGTTCTTGATCGCCAGCAGGTGCATGCCCATCAGGCCGAAGATGAGGGCATAGGGGGCCAGATCGACCGCAAAGAGCAACAGAACGGACGCGGCGATGATGAGGAATCCGGCAAAGGCCAGCGCCCACATCGCCCACGGTTGGACGGCTCGCGTCTGGAATTGGGCCACGCCGGCCAACGCGATGGACGCGCCGTAGAGGCCGATCAACGCCGCTGCGATGGCCAGGACAAGATCCATGCTGCCTCCTCAACCTCCATGGCCCATGGTCGCCATCACTCGACGCCTGATTGTGCCAATCCAGGGCACATCGGACAAGGCGTTCCGTCAAGGCGACAGGGGCGCCATGCCGAGGTACAACCCGCGTCCCATCAATCCGTCGGGATCGTGCTCCACGTGAAGCTCCGCCCGCTCCAAAGCGTCGGCGTACTCCGCGTGCCTGAACAGCCCGAGTTCGTGGCGCTCGGTGAGGTGTTCCACCCCGTCGGGCGTGCCAACCAGATACTGGAAGTTGAGGATCGAGATCCGATCGCGTCGCTCGCTGTGGTTGATGCGAGCGATCTTGAGATCGGGCTCGTCGACGAAGAGCGCGCCGACGTGATGGTCCTGCCAATGCTCGGGCAAGATCCAGGGCTCGACGATCAACACCCCGCCTGGCTTCAGGTGCCGCGCCATGGTCGCCACGGCCTCCCGCAGGCGATCAAGCGTTCGCACGTAGCCGATGGAGCTGAACAGGCACGTGATCACGTCGACCCGCCGATCCAGTGAAAAATCGACCATATCGCCCTGATGGAACGACGCCTGCGGGCAACGCTCGCGCGCGATCGCGAGCATCTGCTCGTCGATATCCAGACCGACGGCGTCGAGCTCACCCTGCAAGTGCCCGATGTGGATGCCAGTGCCGCAGGCGACGTCCAGCCAAGCGACGCCCTCCGACTGGCGATAGCGCCGGATCAGCTCGCGCAGTTGCTCCGCTTCAGCCGCGTAGTCCTTGCCCGAGCGGGCGTAGAGCGCGTCGTAGAGCGCCGCCGACGACGCAAACACGGTCCCCATTAGCGCGCATCCAGGGCCTTCATGGCGGTCTTGGCCAGCAGCCGCACGCCGAGCTCCAGGCTCTCCTGGTCGATCCGCTCGTTGTCGTTGTGGATGAGCGCCGCCCGCTCGGCCATGCTCATGCGCGTCGACAAGGGGGCGAACCCATAGGCAATCGAGCCGTTGGCCCGCATGAACCGTGAATCCGTCGCGCCGGTGAGCATGTAGGGCACGGGCTCGGCGTCGGGGATCTCCTCGCGGATCGTCTCCTCGATCGTGCGATAAAAGTCGTGGTCCACGGGCGACTCGCTCGCATCGTTGGCTTGCAGCGTTTCCAGGTCGATCTCCATGTCGAGCTCATCGGCAATTGAGCGCAGGACGTCCTCGATCTCGGCCTGGGAGTAGCCGGGCACGTAGCGGAAGTCGAGCACAAACTCGCAGGCGTCGGGGATGACGTTCTCCTTCATGCCGGCCTCGATCTTCGTGGGCGAGCACGTCGTGCGCAGGAACGCGTTGACCATCGAGGGACTGATCGGCGCGCCTGCAAAGAGCGACGCCAAGTCGGGCTCCTCATCGCCGTGCAGCAACGCGCCCGCGATCTCTTGGCCCTGGGGGCCGAACGCCTCCGCCGTCGTCTCGAAGAACGATCGAACGGCGGGCGAGACCATTTTCGGAAACCGATACTCGGCGATTCTCTCGATGAAGCGAGCGCTTTTGACGAGCGGGTTGTCGTCGTGCGGCATCGAGCCATGGCCGGCCGTTCCGGTGACGCGGACCTTGACCCACCAGAGCCCCTTTTCGACGGTTTCGATGGTATAGAACGTCCGATCACCCAGTTGGAGCGGCCAACCGCCGCAGATCTCGTTCAGGACGTAGTCGGCCTTCACGTCGTCCGCATGTTCGTCCGCAAGCCAGCGTGCGCCGTAGGTGCCGCCCATCTCCTCGTCGGCCACGGAGAGAAAGACGAGCTCGCCGGCGAAGTCGAGGTCGGCCCGCTGGAACAGCGCGAACGCGAGCGCCTCCATCGCCGTGACCGACTTCATGTCGAGCGCTCCGCGACCCCAGATCCAGCCGTCGTCGTCGACCGCGCCGCTGAACGGCGGCTGTTCCCAGTCATCTGGATTGGTCGCCGGCACAACGTCGGTATGCGACAAGAGCATCAGCGTCGGGCCCGGCCGGGAGCCTTTCAAGCGGGCCAGAACGTTCGTCCGGCCCGATGCCTTTTCGAGGAATTCGGAGTCGATGCCCTCGCTCGTCAAGAATCGTTGGAGGTGTTCGGCAGCGGCCCGCTCGTTGCCCGGCGGGTTGGTCGTGTCGATCCGCAACAGTTCCGACAGCAGCTCGGTCGCTTCGTCGCCGAGTTCCGACCAGTCCACATCCGCGATTGCGGCCATGGCGTCGCCTCCTCAGGCACAGGGATGTCGGACATTGTAGACGTGGCGCACCCCCCTGGACCACTCGAACCGCACGCGTTTGCGCCCGTCGCTTGGCGCAACTACGATCAAGGCGCCATGACGACGCCCTGCATCGCCCTGGTGACCGGCGCCAGCCGCGGCATCGGCGCCGCCACGGCGCGCAAGTTGGCCGAAGCGGGCTGCGACGTCGCCGTCAACTACCATCAGAACGGGGATGCCGCCCAAGCCGTCGTCGACCAGGTCAACGGCGTCGGCCAACGGGCTGTCGCCATCCCGGCCGACATGGGCGACACCGACGAAGCCGACCGGCTCGTCCGTGAGACCAGCGACCAGCTCGGCGGGCCCCATGTCCTCGTCAACAACGCCGGCCACGTCGCCCGTGCAACGCTGGATGAGCTTTCGTTGGCTGAGTGGCGCCGCATGATGGCAGTCACGCTCGACGGGGCGTTCGTGGCCGCCCAACGTGCCGCCGAGCCCATGAAGGCGGCCGGATGGGGCCGCATCGTCAACGTCTCGTCGCTGCGGGCCATGGCCGGCTACGGGCGCGGGGCGCACTACGCCACGGCCAAAGCCGGTCTTTGGGGGTTCACGAAGGCGCTCGCCACCGAGCTCGGCCCCCATGGGATCACCGCCAACACGGTGTCGCCCGGCTACACCGAGACCGACATCACCCGTGAGGCGATCCGAACGAAGGGCGATGAGATCCGCGCCAAGATCCCGGTTGGACACGTCGCTCAGCCGGAGGAGATCGGCGCGTTGATCGCGTTTTTGTGCGGCGACGAGGCCGGCTCGATCAACGGCGCCACGATCAACGCCAACGGCGGCCTCTACATGGACTGACGAAATGGGACGTCGCGCACTGCTGGCGGGGCTATCCGGCGCGCTCCTGGCATTGGCCATGCCCGGCCCGGACCTCGGCCCGCTCGCGGGGGTGGCGCTCGTTCCGTTGCTCGTCGCCCTTCACGGGCAGTCGCCGAAGGCCAGTTTCCGGATTGGCCTGATCGGCGGCACGATCTTCTTCGGCATCCTGTTGCACTGGCTCTACACGCTCTGGGACTTTGCCTCGATCGGGATCGTGCCGGCCTACCTCGTCCTTGTCGGGTACCTAGCGCTCTATTGGGGCCTCTTCGCCTGGGGGTACGCGTGGCTGTCGCGCCGACTCGGCCCGTGGGCGCTCGCCCTTGCCGCGGCGAGCCTCTGGACGGTGTTGGAGTGGGCCCGAGCTCAGGGCCCATTCGGCTTCCCGTGGGGCCAAGCGGCCGACGCGCTCTATCAGATGCCTCTGGCCATCCAAGTCAGCTCGATCGCGGGCATCTGGGGCGTCACGTTCCTGCTTGTGCTCGTCAACGTGCTGTTGGCCGAAGGGTGGGCCAAACGGCGCTGGCCCGAGCACGTCGCGGCGCTCGTCGTCGTGGGGCTGACGCTCGGCGGCGGCTGGCTCGCGCTGGCCGGGTCGAGCGCCCCATCGAACGGGACGGGCGTCCGGATCGCGCAGCCGAGCATTCCCCAAAGCGTGCGCAGCGACGCGAGCCGATTGGACGAGTTCCGCTCGATCTATCGCGACCTGATGAGCCGGATCGACACGACCTCGAGCGAACTGACGATCCTGCCGGAGTCCATCCTCCCCACGTACGTGCTCGAGGACTCGGACGTGCGCGCCGAACTCACCAACTGGGCGCAAGAACACGACCAGACGCTGCTCTTCGGCACTTACAGCCAATCGGCCGGAGCGACTCACAACAGCGCCGTCGCCGTCTCCTCCCGAGGGGAAGTTGGCGAAACTTATCACAAGAACCATCTGGTGCCCTTCAGCACGGAGTACTTTCCGGGCAAGCCAGTGCTGCGCCGGCTGGGCGTGTTCAACCTGATTCCGGTCGGCAATCGACTCGGGCTGATCGACCCCGGTCGCAGCCACAATTCGCTCCAGACGGACCTCGGCCGGATCGCCACGCCGATCTGTTTCGAGTCGATCTTCCCCCGAATTGGCCGATCGTTCGCCCAGAACGGCGCTGATCTGATCGTCGTGATCACCAACGACGCCTGGTTCAAGTCGAGCTGGGCGCTGCCGCAGCACTTCTCCAAGGCCGTTTTCCGAGCGGTGGAAACCCGTCGAGACGTGGTCCAGGCGGCCAATTCGGGCATCTCCGGCATTGTGGATGCTCAAGGCCGCATCCGGGCCCGGTCCCCTATCGATAAGCGGACCGTGCTCGGCGGCACGGTCCGCTTGCGTGATCGAGAGACGCGCTACACCCGTTGGGGCGACTGGCTGGTCGGGCTGAGTGCGCTCTATCTAGGGCTCATCCCACTCGGGCTGAGCGTGTCGAGCCGCTTCAGTCGGCGTCGTGATCGGTCCCGGCCGGATTGACGTTGGTGCCGATCGTGGTCAACGCGCTGGTGACCGCCCGCGTGTTGACGTTGATCTTGTAAATCTGGGGATTGCCATCCCGATCAGAGACAAACGCGATCTCCTCGCCGTTCGGCAACCAGAACGGATCGTAGTCGTCCGCGGTATGCGTGGTGAGCTGCTCCAACCCGGTGCCATCGACGTTCACGACGAAGACGTCGAGGTTGCCATTCCGATCGGAGATGAAGGCAAGGCGGTTGCCGTCGGGCGACCAGGAGATGCCGCGGGCGTCCGGTACCAGAGGCGACCCTGGCAGTAGGCTGCCGTCAAAGCCGTCATCATCGGTGTTGTCGGTCAGCTTCTCCTGGCTCGACCCGTCCGGATTGATCGTAAATAGCTCGTAATCGCCATCGCGGTTGGAGGCAAACGCGATGCGATTGCCAGTGGGCGACCACGACGGCGATAGCGTCTGACTGCCGCTTTGCACGCTGACCGTGCTGATCAGTCCGCTGCCGAAGTTGAATGTGTAGACGCCATAGAAGTTGCCGACGTGATCCAGATCGGAGGCGAACGCCAGCTGGTCGCCGCTGGGGTCCCACGACGGCTGGAGCTCCTGACTGGCGGTCTGGCCGCCTGTCTGATTGACGGGGAGCGTGCCGTCCGGCTGGGACGTGAACAGATCGTAATTGGCCGTGTCCCGGTCGGAGGCGAACGCTAGCTTATCCCTGGTGCTCGGCAGCAAGGCAGGGAAGATGTCGGAATCCGAGTTGGAGGTGACTTGGGCCTGATTGGCGCCGTCGGTCTCCATGCGGAAGATATCGTCGTTGGTCGTTCGATCGGAACTGAAGAAGATGCTCGCCTTGCCGACGGTGACGACGAGCGAGTCCGTCGCCTTGCTGCCTTGGTTGTCCGTGACGGTCAGCGTCACTTGGAACGTCCCCTCGCTCTCGAACGTGTGCGAGGGCGTCTGCCCCGTGGCCGTGTCGCCGTCGTCAAAGTCCCAATCGAACGAGGTGATCGTCCCATCCGGATCGGACGATCCGCTGGCGTCGAAGTCAACGGTCAATGGGGCTTCCCCCTGCAACGGGCTGCCCGTCGAACTGGCAATCGGGGGCTGGTTCAACAGAGCGGGGCACCCCGTCAATAGGATGCCCAGCCCGACGATCATCAAGGGGATCAACGCGCGCCCGTTGAGCGGGAACCGGCGCTGCTGTATCGGCGTCTGATTCATGGGTGTAGGCCCTCCTCGCGAGTCTCTCGAATCATGTCGTCCTCCCACGCTAGACTCCCCTGGCGCTGTCCCCAAGGACCGGGGTCCGACCCCCCTCTCCATTCTGTCTGTGGGTCGGGTGATTCGTGTCGGGTCCTGTCCGGGCAGACGTGTCGCTCGCGCGAACGCAGCGCGACGGTGAAACTTCAGTGCCGGTTGCGTGTAGATCACGGGTGAAGGGAGCGGCGAGATGGGACAAGGGGAATTGGAACTGCTTCAGGAGACGATGAACGGCAATGTCGACGCATGGGGCGAAATCGTGAGACGCTACCAAGGCGCGACCTACGGCGTTGCGCTCGGGATTTTGAAGAACGGGGCCGACGCCGAGGAGATCACCCAGGACGCGTTCGTTCGGGCGTATCAGAAGCTCGATCTCTACGACATGTCCAAAAAGTTCTCCACGTGGCTGTTCACGCTCACGGCCAATCTGGCCAAGAACCGCCTCAGGCGCGAGCGGTTCATGGCGCCGCTCAAGGACACGTTCCAACTGTTCGGGGGGGAGGACCCGGCCGACGCGGCCGAACGGGACGAGCGACGCTCGCACGTCCAAGAGGCCCTCGCGTCGCTGGATGAGAAATACCGCATGCCGCTGGTGTTGCGCTTCTACGGCGAGCTCGACTATCAGGAGGTCGCCGACGCGCTCGGCATCCCGGAAGGGACGGTTAAGACGCGCATTCACCGCGGCAAGCAAGCCTTGCAGGACCGATTGACGGCGAAAGGGGTGACGGACCATGCGTAAGGAGCGCGACGAATCGTTCGAGGAGAGCGGCGACGCGGAGGTCGCTCGGCTCGTGCGCGACGAATTGGACGAAGCCGTCGCTCGCGACCGCGAGCGGCTGGCCGACATGGACCAACGCGTCCTCGCCAAGATTGACAGCCAGAGCGAGCCCACGCCTCGACGTCCGTCCCGGCGCTGGTTCGCCCCCGCGATGCAGCCGGCGTGGGCCATGGCCATGGTGGCCCTATTGGCGCTGGTTTTCGTCGGCGGGCTCTACGTCGGCACGCAGATGGGCACGCCGCTGTCGCAACAGGGCGTTGAGTTCGTCGTGCACGCGCCGAATGCGGAGAACGTGTCCATGGCGATCAGCTACCCGGCCAAGGGCAAGTCGGAGTGGCAGCCGATTCCCATGAACCAGCGCAACGGCGTCTGGTCCGTCAGTTTGAGCCTGCCGCCCGGCACCTACGAGTACGGCTACAAGATCGACGGCCAGTGGTGGGCCAACGATCCGGCCGCGGATTACCTCGTCAGCGGCGCGGGCGACGTGCTCAACGCCGTGCGCGAGATCGAGGTTCAGGAGGATGAGACATGAGGACGTTCGCGCTCGCGCTCGCGCTCGCCTTGGGGCTGTTGATGGCCTCAAGCGTGGACGCGGGCGCCCAGTCCGCCCAAGACGTCTGCGCCGTCATTGACGACGAGCTGAGCCTGGCGCAGGGCGCGGAATCAACGCTCTGCAACGACCTGACCGCGGGCATCAACCGCGGCCACTTGCAGCCGCCCCGGGCCCTGGAGCTGCTCCGCGACGTGGCCGCCCATCTGAATGGAGCCACGGAGAACGCGGCCACGTCGTTGCTGACGACGATCGGCCGAACGGTCAACCCGGCGAAGAACGACCTCCCGGCGGAGCTGTTGATCAGCCGAGTCCTGAACGTGTTCCGCCAAGTCGACGACCCCGAGCCGGCGATGTCCGAAGCCGCCCGCGAGGTCAACGTTCTGCACGAGGCGCTGTTGAGCGTCGCCCAGACGTATCAAAGCATCGACGTTCATCTGGCGCCGAACGTGCAGAGCAAGGTGTTACGGACGGAGTTCGGCGACGTGGATCTGACGGTCGGTCGGGTGGATACCGTCATTACGGCAACCGCCCTTGCGCTGGATCGTTTCGAGCGCCGTCTCGACCGATCGTTGGACGACGTCGAGGGCATGCAGAACGCCGTCATGCAGGCCTTGGCTCGCCCCTCGTTCGCCGGGGCCGAGCCGCTGCCGGACGCGTTGATCCGCTACGTCAACGCGCAAACGGACGGACAACAGTGGGCTTCGATCGTTCAGTTCCTCGCGGAAGCCCGCCAACGAGCCAATTGATTCAACAATCGATTCCAAAGGGGGAATCCACCCATGAAGCGTCTCAGCTTGTTGGTCAGTCTCGCCATCGCGGCGGTCCTACTGATCGGGCCGACCGCAGCATCCCAATCCGAGGAGGGCCTCGTCGTGGTCCCCGACTCGGACGAGGTCCAAGTCGACGTGCAGGTGCGCAACGCTCAAGGGCAGCCCCAGTCGCGGTTTCGGATCGACGACGAGGTGCAGATCCGCGTCAACACCCGCGCCCAGAACGCCGACCGCGTCTATCTCTACCTGGTCGACATCGACGCTGCCGGGCGCTGCGTGCGCATCTTCCCCAACGCGTTCTCGCCCAACCCACGCGTGTCGACGGGCCAACTGATCCTCCCGGACAAGTCGAGCTATCGCTTCCGGGTCGTGCCGCCGGAAGGGACGGAATACGTCCAAGCGTTCGCCAGCCTGGAACCCATTAACGTGTTCCAGCAGATGGCGATGAACGACGACGCGTTTCCGCAGGTGTGCACCAACCCGGAGGAGTTCGCCAACCAGGTGCGGGCTTCCATCCAGGGCATCATCGCGGAGAGCAAGGTCGCCACGGACTGGACGAGCTTCCAAGTCGGGCGACAGCAACAGAATCAAGCGCCGAATGCCGCGTTCAACGTCTCCGACCAGAATCCCCGGGCTGGCAACAGCGTCCGATTGGACGCCTCGCCGTCGTTCGATCCGGACGGGCGGATTGCCCGCTATCAGTGGAGCTTCGGCGACGGCACGAGCGCAACCGGCCGAACGGTTCAACACGCCTATCGCTCCGCGGGCAGATACACCGTGACGCTGCGCGTGACCGACGACCGTGGGGCCACGAGTTCGACGAGCCAGCGCATCAACGTCCAGGCCCCGTCCAACCAAGCGCCGACCGCCAGCTTCTCCCTGTCACCGTCGAACCCGAGCGTCGGCGAAACCGTCCGATTCGAGTCCAACTCCTTCGACGACGATGGCCGCATCACCGGGCAGCGCTGGCGCTTCGGCGACGGCGCCCAGGCCTCCGGCTCGCCCGTCTTCCACCGTTACCAGCGCTCGGGCACCTACACGGTCACGCTGACCGTAACGGACGATCGCGGCGCCACGACGAGCACTTCCCAACAGATCCAGGTCGGCTCGTCGCAGCCGCAACCCTCGCAGTCCGGCATCTTCGTCAACGCCATCGACGACAACCGCTTGCGGGTCGTCGTCCAAGGCCAGTCGAACTGGTTCTCCGACCACGGCTATCGACTGGAGCTGCTGACCAACGGCGCGTTCACGAGCGTGGAGCGCCGGAGCTCGGGCAACGTCGCCTCGCAGGGCCTGGAACCGACCCCGTCGGATCCGCAAGAGCTGGAACTGACCGGAGCTGTACGCAGCGGGCGCGTGGAGTACACCATCGGCGTCTCCGACGACGCCTCGAAGCTGAAGTTCCGCCTGTTGCTGGACACGGACGGCGACGGCCAGCTCGAGCGGAACAAGCGCTTCGTCTTCCTCGGCAGCGCGCAGAAGAACCCGCCGTCCAATCCGTTCGTCATCGACGTCCAGTCGGGCGGCCTGACGCCGTTCGTGGACCTGCGCATCTGCGTGGTGCTGGTCGACCAGCCCGGCTTCCAATTCACCGTCTGCTTCAACTTCCAGAACCTGTGACGCCGTTCAGCTGAGCGAGGGGGAGCACTGGCTCCCCCTCCTCGCTACCATGACCTCAAGGAGGGCTTTTATGAAGTGGCAACGTCCCCGAACGATCGGCTTGATCGGCCTTCTGGCCGGCTCACTTCTCGGCCTGGGCCCGAGCGCCCTGGCCCAAAGCGATGGTCCCATCGGCATGAGCAACGTGGATACCGAGCGACACTTTCGCGCCGTCGTCCAGACGCCCTCGACGGACGTCGTGAACGTCATCGAAACGGCCCAAGCTCAAGGCTATTGGATCCGCATCCAGACGGGGCCGGACGTCACGTACCTCCAGGGCAGCCAGCCGTGCTCGTCCTGCGAGCCCAACCGAGAATCGCAGTTCTTCAAGCCCCCGCAACTGATCGTCGACGGCGAGCGGTTCTGGATTCGATTGGACGAGGCGCAATGGCGCGTCAACCTGCGCCCGGCGCCCCAGACATCGAGCTACGAGCTCATCGTCTCGCCCAAGCTGCCGAAGACGGGCCTCAGCTCCGACGACCTCGACGCGATTCTGGACACGCTCGCGCCGTTCGAGGTTTTGCCCACTCAGACAACATCGCTTCAGCTGGACCCCATGGCGCAACCCAGCAAGCCCGTCCCCCCCGAAAACGCCCAGATCGATTCCGTGCTCTACGGATTGACGCAAGCGCCCGACTGGATGGACTACGCCGAACGCCAGAACCTCTCGCTGTCGGGGCTCCGGGCCGAGGTGATCGTCGAGCTCACCTCCGCCGAGGCCTCCTTGCCGGACGGCATTGACCTGGTGGCCACCTCGCGCAATGGGGCGCTCATCAGCGCGCAGGCCCGGGTTGATCAACTCGTCCGGCTCGCGTCGGCTCCGTCGGTGGCGTTCGTGCGACCGCCAAGCCGGCCGCAACCGGCGATCCAGTAACGATGATGAAGGAGGGAGATGATCTCGTGAAACACGCATCGCTCATGCGAACCGTCACGCTGCTTGTGTTGGGCGTGGCGCTGCTGGCAGCGTTCGGCCACGGGCCGGGCGCTCTCGCCCAAGGATCCGACAAGTCAACCCCCAGCGGCAAGGTCGACAGTGCTCTGGCCGAGATCCTGGAACAGGCCGAACGGGGCGGCGTCAGCGCCCAGGGCCTCCAACCCGAAGCCAACGAGGTCGGCGTTCCCATTGAGGGCAACGCCGTCCGCGTCGTCGTTGAGGTCTCTCAGAATGCACGCGGGGTGGTCAACGCCATCTCTCGCATCATGGGTGGCCGGTTCGTCCAGGCGCAGTCGCAGAACTTCATCGAGCTGCGCCTCCCGCTCGACGCCGGCCCCTTCAACGCGCTGTTGCGCCTGGCCGATCTCTCGGGGGTCGCCTATATTCGCCCGCCCTTGTCTCCGCAGGCGCTGACGGTGAGCCAGGGCGTGTCGCTGACGGGCGCCGACCAGCTGCAGAGCCAAGGGACCCGCGGCCAAAACACCACCATGGCCGTCATCGACCTCGGCTTTGCCGGGCTTTCACGGGCTCAATCGCGCGGCGAGCTGCCCAGCAATGTCCAGACGGTCGACTTCAGCGGCAGCGGCTTACAGAGCTCTTCTAGCCACGGAACGGCATCCGCCGAGGTCGTCCACGACATGGCGCCGGACGCTGACTTGGTGCTCATGAAGGTGGCGGACGAGGTCGACCTGGAGAACGCCGTCGACCGGGCGATCCAGATGGGGGTCGACGTCGTCAACCACTCCGTCGCCTGGTTCAACACCAACTTCTACGACGGCACGGGCCCCATCAACGACGCCGTCCGACGGGCGCGCAACGCCGGCATCGTCTGGGTCAACGCCGCGGGCAACTACGGCCAGCGCCACTGGCAGGGCGTCGCCCGCGACACCGACGGCAACAGCTGGGCGGAGTTTTCATCGGGGCGCGAAGGCCTGAGCTTCAGTGCGCAAAGCGGCCAGCTCGTGGAGGTCTACCTCACGTGGCGCGACTGGCCGACAACCCGCCAGGACTACGATCTCTACGTCACCAACAGCGTCGGGTCGATCGTGGCCTCGTCAGAGCGCGTGCAGAACGGCTCGCAGCCCCCGACCGAGCACCTGCTCTTCAGTGCCCCGTCGTCGGGCGACTACGAGATTCGCGCCAGGCCCGCGAGCGTCGGTTCGGCCAAGCAGCTGGCCATCTTCAACCTGAACCAACAGATCCGTCCCTTCGTCAAGGAGGGCAGCATCGTCACGCCGGGCGACTGCAGCTGTGCCACGGCTGTCGGCGCGGTGGAGCAATCCAATTGGACCACCGGCCCGATCGCGCCTTACAGCTCACAGGGCCCGACGACCGACGGGCGAGTCAAACCCGACCTCGTCGGGCCGGCCGGTGTGCGCGTCACCACGTCGCAGTGGAACCCCTTTGAAGGCACATCTGCCGCCGCCCCGCACGTCGCGGGCGCCGCCGCGCTGTTGAAGTCGGCCAACCCCGGCTACGATGCGAGGGACCTGGAACGCGAGCTGCAGGATCAGGCCATCTCCATGGGATCGTCGACCCAGTTCGGCTCGGGGCGACTCGCGTTGACGCCGTCGCAACCCAACTTGGCCGACTTGACGATCCGCAACGCCAACGTCTCCCCGCCCGACCCGCGCGTCGGCGACAGCGTCACCGTCAACGCGGAGGTCGTCAACCAGGGCAGTGCGCGGGCCGGCTCGTTCAGCGTCGAGCTGAGCGACAACGGCGGAACCCGCACGCAGTCGATCCAGGGTCTGGCTTCCGGCGCCACCGCCACGGTGAACTTCACCCGAACGATCAATCGGACCACCACCGACGTCCAACTGACCGTCGATCCCTTCGATCGGGTCGACGAATCGGACGAGAACAACAACTCGACGTCGCTCACCATCAACGCCCGGTCCCAGCAGCCGTCCTTGAACATCGACGTCAGCACGGATCGCTCCAGCTACAGCGTCGGCGACGAAATCCGCGTCCAGGTCAGTACCAACGAGGACGGCTACGTCTACCTCTACAACGTCGACGCGCAAGGGAGCGTGCAGATCCTCTATCCTCGCGCGGAATCGAACAACGCGTTCCTGAGGGCGGGGACCTACGACCTGACCAGCCTTTTGGGGGTTGGCCAACTGACGATCACCGACCCGACCGGCAGCGAAGACGTGCATGCCGTTCTTGCGTCGCGGTCGCTCAACCTCGGCCTCGATGGCGCCCAGAGCCGGTCCTTCGACGACCCGACCAACTTCCGCTCGGTCTTGAGCAATCGCATCAGCCGCCAGTCCCCCACCCCCGACTGGAACTGGGATGTGGCCAGCTTCCAGGTGACGCGCTCGCAGCCGAGCAACCGCGCCCCGACGGCCCGCTTCAGCTTCCGTCCCGATCAGCCCTTTGCCAACGACGTCGTCACGTTCGACGGATCCAACTCGTCGGATCCGGACGGGCAGATCGTCGACTGGAGCTGGCGGTTTGAGACGAACAGTCGCCGGGCCAACGCAAACGGCCAGAGGGTCAACGTCCGTTTCCGATCGCCCGGCACCGTCCGCGTCACGCTGACGGTCAGTGACGATGAAGGGGCGACGGATTCAACGACCCAACGGCTCGATGTTCGCCGACAATCGCCCCAGCAATCGCCCACGGCCCGTTTCAGCACCAACCC
>CAZMNF010000027.1:0-25307 GCA_964567595.1 uncultured Thermotogae bacterium
TCGGTTCCCCGGAACTGCTGATCAGGGACTCGACACCGCTGCCATCGAGGTTGGCTCGTCGGACCTGGCGGGGCCCGCATCATTTGCCCAGTAGATTTAGCCGGTCGCGTTATCCATCTCAACGCCAAGACCAAAAATCGACGCTTGGCCCACGAGCCTTGAATGCCGCGACCGACATTTCATAAGGGCAAATAGGTTTTCCACTCCATTTTCACTACATATCCACTCCATAGCCATTCAATTGAGCTGCCCATTGGCTTAGCGTTCAAGCGTAGCGCTACAGCGCCAACGGGGCGCTCTCCAAATACCGACCCGTATCCATTCCCGAGGAGGGATGACTGTGTTCATCAATCGCATCTTGACCGTGACGACCGCTCTCATCGTCGGACTCCTTTTGGCCAGCGGGCCAGGCGCGCAAGCTCAAGAAGCGGATCTCGAGAAGGAACTGACCGCCGGTCCGGAAGAGGTCGGCATCCTGCTTGAGGAGCCGACCGTCTTCGAGTTCACCATCACCTACAGCGGGCCGGCCGCCACCGTCGAGGACGTCGTGCCGGCCGAGTTCGTCGTCAACGGCGTTGAGGCTAGCGCCGGCGATGCCAGCTTTGCCAAGAACGGCAACGGCGTCCGCGGTTCCACAAGCATCGAGTGGACCGTTCCGGACACGGACGGGGCCGACGAGACGCTCCTCGTCGAGATCCAGACCGCCGAGAATCCGGGCCGTCGCGGCGGGGCCGGTCCTTTCTATCAACCCTCCGACTGCGGCGAGCTGCTCCTCAATGACGGCGCGATGGCGTTGGACGAAAGCGGCAATGTCATCGCGGGGCCCACGCAGTCCTTGAGCGTGCTGGCCACCGATCGCGTCGACGGCAGCCAAGCGTGCGAGCAGGACCTCGCCCTGAGCAAGACGGTCGACGACACCAACCCGGCTGAGGGCGACGAGCTCCTCTTCACGGTGAGCGTGGAGCACCTCGGCCCGACGTTCGTGGAGAACGTCGAGGTCACCGACGAGCTGCCGGCAGGCGTCAGTTTCGTCGGCTCCAACGCCAGCCAAGGTAGCTACGACGCCGAGTCGGGGCTCTGGGCGATCGGCACGCTCGACGCGGACGGGATCGAGGGTCCGTCCGAGGCGACCCTGGAGATCCGGGTGAGCGTCGATGATGGCACCAGCGGCCAGACGATCGAGAACGTGGCCGAGATCACCGACGCCAGCAAGGACGATCCGACCCTGAGCAACAATCGGGACTCGGCAAGCTTCACGGTCCAGTAAGCTGCTCACTCACTGTCAAAACCGTGAGCGCCCCTCCCATGACCGATGGGAGGGGCGTGCTACTTTCGAGCGCCCGTCCACGATGGCTCTTCTTGTCCGGGGGTGATGCCATTGGCTAGCGGCCGAGTGTTCGGCGTCGTGATGTTGACGCTCCTGGTCATGTCGCTGGTGGGGCAAGCCCAAGTCGTCCGGCTCGCCCAGGTCGCCGCCGTGGAGGCAGAGGGACGCGCTGAGGTCGAGGTTGACTTGCGCGTCCGGCTAGAGCGACTGCGGCTGAGGTACCAAGCCACCCCTTACCAATCCGAACGACGGGTGGCCGCCGACGGCAAACTGACCGTACGGTACCAGCATGCGCCGGTCGACGGCACCATCACGCTCGATGGGTCCGGCGTCCGCAGGGGATGGGCTCGAGGGACCTTTCGCCTCACCCGGCTCTCCCTTGACGGCCACGCCAAGGCAAGCGTCAATCGGGATGGCTTTGCAGGCGGCGAGCTCGACCTCCTCCTCGGCCCATCGGATGTCAACCTGGGCCTCACGGCAACTTTTGACCGGACCGCCCTGGACGAGATCGACTTCACCGCTCGCCGACGGGCGGACGCCGACTCGACGCTCTCCGGCACCCTCCATGTCGAGGACGGGGCCTGGACCCCTCATGTTCACCTCGAGACGCAACTAGGCAAGGTTGACCTCGCGAGCGACTGGCGTTTCGAAGCGGACGGCGTCGCCGAACAGACCGTCAAGGTCGAGATGCCGACACGGACCGGGCGATCGGGGACGCTCAGTGGCAGGGTCATGGCCACGCGTGCGGGTCTGGCCCCGCAGCGCCTTCGGCTGCGCGGCACCGTCGCCCAGCTCCCCATGGATCTGTCGCTGTCCTTGAGCGAGTTCCAGCTTGATGCCCTGACATTGCAGTGGACGGCCCGCCAACCGCCCTATCGCTTGACCTCGGAGCTCGTGCTGGGCGCGTCCGGATTGCGTCGTGCCAGACTGGATCTCGCCGTCCACGCTGCCGAGACCGATTGGCGGGCTGAGGTGGCCCTCGGTCCGCGAGGACGCGAGCGTCTGGAGCTGGGCGCCACCTCGGCGTTCGGCAACCTGAGTCTGTCCAGTTCGGCCCGTTTCACGACCACCGGCCTTCAGCACGTCGAGCTTGAGGCGGTCGTGCGTCGGCGGTTTTAGCTCTGAGCCAAACCGCGGCTGTGAACTAGGGTCTCGAGGACTTTGGCTACGGGAGCCAGGTGCCACTCTCGACCGAAACGTTCGGCCGTTGGCTGGGCGAAAGCAACGTCCGAGTCTCTGGCAACAGCAAGCCCCGTGACACGTTGACGCTCCGACGGGCGTCGCTAAACTGACTCTAGCCATTCTAGAGCTCGTGCGCGCTTTCCATAGCGCGCGGAGCCGAAGGAGGCCTACCATGATCCGTCTCGTCCGCCGAGTGCTTCTGCTCATCGTCATCGCTGCCCTGGTTTTCGGACCGGCCCAGCCCGTCCAAGCCGCGACGATTCGCGTGCCCGGCGACGTCTCGTCCATCCAACAGGCCGTCAACAACGCGGGCCCGGGCGATGTCGTCCTCATCGCGCCGGGCACCTACAGCGAGACCGTCGACGTCAACGATAAGCGGAATCTGACCATCCGCGCAGATTCACCGGGCACGGTCACCGTGGAAGCCGACCGGGATCAGCCGACGTTCACCGTGACGGCGTCGGAGGGGATCCGCATCGCAGGGTTGATCGTCACCAGCGGCACGCAGCTGGACGCCGAGACGCTGGAGGAGGAACGCGTCGGAGGCGGCATCGCGTTGCAAGGCAGCGAGGACGTCGCGCTGGTTGATCTCCAATTGACCGAGAACATCGGCCGGAGCCTGTCCATTTCAAACAGCGGGGCCCAGTTGACGAACCTCATGATTGAGGCGCCGCTCGTCGAGGAGGAAGGGCAGCAGGTCGATGGGTTGACGATGACGGACGGCGCTGAGGTCACGGCGGACGGGCTGACGATCGTGGATCATCCCGGCAACGGCATGGTTGTCCGCAATGCCGTGCTCAACCTGAGCGATGGGGCCATCGAGGGCAACACCGGGCGCGGCCTCGATGCCGCAAACGCGACGGTTTCCCTGGCGAACGTGACGTTGAGCGACCACGGCGAACTCGGCGTGGTTCTCGACAGCGGTTCCGTGCAGGCGTCGAACCTCACCGTGACGGACAACGGGGGCAACGGCCTCCAGTTGAGCGGCGCGTCCCTGGTCGCCAATGGCGGCGAGATCGCCGGCAACCAGGGACACGGCCTGCAACTCGAAGGCGGATCAGCCGAGCTGAGCGACGTGACCGTTGCCGACAACGCGGCTGTAGGACTCACGTCGAGTGACGCCTCCATTGCGCTGCAGGCGGTCCGCGTTCGGGGGCACCCCCAAGGCGGCATCCAGTTGGACGGCGGCTCGCTCAGTGCCGGTCAGAACACGGAGGTGGCCGACAACGGCCAGTTCGGCATCACGGCCGACGGCGCGTCCGTCTCCATGGCCGACGGAGCTATCATGGAGAACGGGGGCGAGGGCGTCGAGCTCAATTCCGGATCGTTGGCCCTCGACAACGTTGAGGTTGCCGGCAACGACGGGCGCGGCCTTGCGGCGACCGATGCCTCGTTGACGCTCGCGAACAGCGTCGTTTCCGGGCACGCCGACGCGGGCGTCGTCCTGGAGCGCAGCCCGATCAGCATGACCAGCACGCAAGTCCGCGACAACGCCGGCAACGGCCTGACGGCCCGAAACACAACGTCGGTTTCGCTCACGGACGCGGCCATCGAGGCGAACGAGGGCCTCGGCGTCGCGTTGGTGAGCAGCACCGCAAGCCTGCAGAGCACGACGATCTCGGGCCACGCTGCCGGCGGGCTGCAAGCGACCGAGGACGCCTCGGTCAGTCTGCAGGGGAGCGAAATCAATCAGAACGGCGAAGCAGGCGTGGCCATCGCGGGATCGTCGTTGAGCGTGACCGACACCCGGGTCAACGACAATGGCGGACGCGGCCTGGAAGTGGCCGAGGGGGCCTCTGCGAGCCTCTTGGAGGCCACGGTGGCCAACAACGGGAGCGATGGCGTTGCCGTGCTCGGCTCAGTGGCGTCGCTGCAAGGCGGCCAGATCGCCGACAACGCCGGTACCGGCGTCTTGGCGGACGAAGGCGCTAACGTCACGTGTAGCGGCGTGGAGCTGTCCGGGAATGGATCGGCCACGTCCAGCGGCGTCGTCTGCCGATAACCCCCGAGTGCAGTCGACGAGCGTGCCCGTAAGGGCATGCCGTTGAGCGTCTGGCCAGGGATGTCGTCGTTACGCAACGCCTGCCTTGGGCTCGGCCCCATCGTCGGGGTTGGGTTCGGCTCGACGGATGAGACGTCCCGACAGTTGACCCGTATTTGAGAGAGAGTTAAGCCTGTTGCGGGCGTTTCCCGGAGCCGAATGACCTATGGGCCATTCGCCTGAGACACTTGAAGTTTGGCTCGCTCGCGAAGCGTGGCTCCATGGGGACAGCAGGGTCCGTCTATGGAAGCCCGGATGCGAAAGCCGTCTCGCGTGTCCATCTGGTGGGGAATCATCTGTCTTCTGGTGCTGCTGCTCGCAGGCATCGTTCAGGCACAGCAGCAGGCGTCCATGCCGGGCAAGCTCTATTGGGCCGATCCCCTGGCCGATGCGATTTACCGCGCTGACTTGGACGGCACTGGCCGTGAGCGCGTCATCGCAGCCGACAATGGCAACCCGGTCAACCTCGCCATCGACGGCGAGCGCGACGAGCTTTATTGGGTCGACAGCCTCAACGACGTCATCCGCCGGGCCAACCTGGATGGTTCCGAGCCGGAGGATGTGGTGACGGACTTGTATGGGCCTTTCGGGATCGCCCTCGACCCCACGAGTCGGACGCTTTACTGGATTGATCGGGGGGCAAAGCGCATCGAACACCTGGATCTGCAGACCGGGGAGGTTCGCACACTGGTCAGCATGGGGATGGAACGGCCTCGTGCCTTGGCGCTGGACCGGGAGCACGACAAGCTTTATTGGACCGATCAGGGGCACCACGCGATTCGGCGAGCGAACCTGGATGGCAGCGGGGTGGAGAACGTGCTGACGAACGGCCTCCAAGCGGCCGAAGGTCTGACGATCGACCCTCGCGCTCGCCACATGTACTGGGCGGATCGCGTCACGAACCGGATCCACCGGGCCGATCTGGAAGGGCGGCACACCGAGACGCTCCCCATGTCCGGCTTGGACGTCTCGAGCGATCTCGCGCTCGCGAACGGCATGCTTTACTGGGTGGACAACGGCCTGGACTGGATTCGGCGCGCCCATCTCCATGGCGAGTACGAGGGGACGCTCGTCCAAGATTTGACGGCCCCGCTGACGATCGCGCTGTGGTTGCCCGACCGCGCCGCCCGTCGAGGCCCGTAACGGGGCGACACCGGCTGCCTTCGGCCGTTCTCGCGGGCCATGCGACAGTTGAGCCGCTTGCAACCCTCAGGTGGCCGATCTAGACTTGCTTCGCAAGCATCCCGTTCATTCCGCAAAGGAGGACCGTTATGGCATCTCCCCAATCGGCCGGCGGCATGGGCCGCGTCGTCCTCGTCGCTGTGGTGGCGGTGGTCGCCGTCGGGCTGTTCCTCGTCGGCTTCGCCATCCGACCGGCGCTGGTTCCCTCGCCGTCGGTGGCCAGTCAAATCGAAGCCGAACTCCAGCCCATCCAGAGCGAGATGGACGCCCTCAAGGAGCGGATCGAGGAGCTGCAAAGCGCCGTCGACGAGCAGAGGGCCATGCTCCAAAAGCAACAGGAGACGCTGGCCGGGCTTGAGAGCTCGCGCAGCGAGAACATGGGCCGACTGACGGAACAGGTCAACGCGCTCAGCACCCGGCTTGACGAGCTCACCTCGACCGTGGAAGACCTCCCAGCTCGCCCGCAAGCGGACGACGAGTCGGAGAGCCAAGCTTCCGGAGCCAATGGGGAACCTGAGGCCGATCCGGCGTCCGTGGGCCCCGACGACGATCCCGCGATCGGGGCCGAGGACGCGCCCGTGACGATCATCGCGTTCTCTGACTTCCAGTGTCCCTACTGCCGCCAGTTCGAGCAGGGGGCGTTCCAGCAGCTGAAGTCCGAATACATCGAGACGGGACAGGTCCGCCTGGTCTTCCGCGACTTCCCCTTGACCGAGATCCATCCCAACGCGCTCTCGGCCGCGATGGCCGCCGAGTGCGCCCACGACCAGGACGCGTTCTGGCCGATGCACGACCGGCTCTTTGCCAATCAGAGCGCCTGGGGCGACAGCAGCAATCCCAACGAGACGTTCTCCAATTACGCGGAGGAGATCGGGCTGGACGTGGACGCGTTCCGGCAATGCTTGGAAAGTCAAGAGCCCCTCCCGGAGATCCGGAACGACTTCCAGGCCGGCGTCGACGGCGGCGTGCGCGGGACGCCGGCGTTTTTCCTGGGCGAGGAGATGCTCTCGGGCGCGCAGCCGTTCAGCGCATTCCAGCAGCGGATCGAGCGCCTGCTCAACGACGACGGCAACGCCCAAGCCGAGTAGATAGAAAGGCCGGCGCCTGCCGGGGGAGACAGGCGCCGGCCGCGCGCGTCGGCGTTCGCCCCGAGTCAGGGGGCCTGGGTGACCCTTAGGCGTAGCTGTGCAGGCCCGCCAAGAGGTAGTTCACGCCGACCCAAGTAAAGATGGCGGCGGCAAAGCCCAATACGGCGAGCCAGGCCGTGCGGTGGTCCCGCCAGCCCCAGCTCACCCGCGCGTGCAGATACAGCGCGAAGACGAGGAACGTGATGAGGCTCCAGACCTCCTTCGGATCCCAGCCCCAGTAGCGCCCCCACGCGTGCTGGGCCCAGACCATGCCGAAGATCATCGGACCGATGGTGAAGAAGGGGAAGCCGATCGCGATGGCCTTGTAGCTGATCTGGTCAAGCTTCTTGAGCAGGGCGTTCTCGCCGCCGCGCCATTGGTAGTAGAGAAAGAGGAGGCTGGCGACGAACGCCACGGCGAAGAAGCCCTCGCCGACGAAGCCGAAGGCGATGTGGGCGACGAGCCAGTAGCTCTGCAGCGCCGGCACGAGCGGCTCCACGCCCTTCTCGGCCACCAGCGGCGACGAGGCCAGTGCCACGAAGAGAAACGACAGGCCGATGGCGAACGCGCCCAACGAGCGGACCTTGTAGCGCCACTCGAAGATGAGATACGCCAGCGGGATGACCCAGGCGAAGAACGTGAACGTCTCGTAAGTGCCCGTCACCGGCGTGGGCATGAAGAAGCCGGAGACGTTCCAGATTTCGATCGTGCGCAGCGCGACCGCGACCGTCGCGATCACGAAGGTCAAGACGGTGACGCCGGTGGCCCAGTGGCCCCAGCGAGTGTCCTTGGTGAGCCAGAGCAATCCGGGCCCCGTCGTGCCGCCGCCGGCGTACTGGGCCTGACCCACGGCAACCCGGGGCGCGCCGACCAGGTGCAGCAGATAGAGCACGAAGCCGACAAAGTAGCCGACCGCGCTCAGGAAGAAAAAGAACGTGCTGTCCATCGTGAACGATCCCCCTTTCAGCCGTTCATGAGGCCGCTTCGCCGGGCGCCGCCTCGGGCGCGTCGGACCTCGGCGTCTGGGATGCGGCCGTCAAATCCTCGTGGACTCGCTCGAGGAGCGTGTCGAACTCCTCCATGAACTCGCGGTTGTCTCGACCGACGCCGCCGATCACGAGGCGGCCGCGCTCGCTCACGGCCCAGACCCAACGGGGCGGCATGTAGAAGTTCAGAACGATGCCGATGACCATGACGACGAAGCTGGCGTAGATGATCCCGATGCCGGGATTGCTGCTCACCTGCAGTCCCGTGAACTGCGGGGCGTTCATGCCGACGATGTCGAGCCGGAAGGGCTGTTCGCCCAGTCGGCCCTGGGTCATGGCCGATTGCTGGGAGCTGCCGCTGCTGCCGTCGCCCGAGTTCGGGATCCAGACCTGCATGTCGGGGAACTGCGCAAAGGTGTAGCCGTAGAACAGCAGCTCCTCGCCGCGATAGATGCGCATCTCCGCGGCCGGGTTGTTGAGCCGGCGGCTGCGGTTCTGCGGCCCCTGTTCCGTGAACATGATGTCGGGATAGAAGCGCACGAACTCCGCCGTCAGCTCCTCGGTCAGCTGGAAGTGCTCGCCCTTGGTGACGGTCGTCTCGCGCAAGGTCTCCACGACCTCGTAGTCCGACCCGCCCCCATGCGGGGCCTGTTGCGAACCGGCCGAGCCCGAGCTGTCGCCGTGCGGGTTCTGTTGCGCCGACGTATTGCTCGCTCCCACGTCCTCGTCCGACCCGGCGGATCCCTGCGAGGTCGCGGCGATCTCCTGGACGGCGAAGGTCACTTCCGCCGCGCCCATCCAGTCGCTGCCGAACGAGGTCTGATAGAAGTTGATGCCCTTGTACGACATGGGATGGTTGACCTCGACCGTTTCGGTCTTGACGGCCTGGCCGTCCTCGATGACCGTCAGCTGCGAGTACCAGTCCTTGACTTGGCCGCCCTCGTAGCTCTCGGTCCAGAGGTCGTCGACGCGGACCTGGAAGTCCGCGTTCGGGACGTCGAAGACCTCGCCCTTGTTGGCCTGCTGGAACGACTCGAAGCCGAACGCGCCGCCCACAAGGGCCCCGACCAACAACAACACGAGGCTGGCGTGAAAGACGTCGACGCCGAGGCGGCCGAAGCGCTGCTTCGACGCCATCAGGTTGGCCCCCTCGCGTTTGACCTTGTAGCCCTTCTCGCGCAACGATTCCGCCGCGCGGTCGAGGGCCTTGACGGGGCCGCCGCTGAGCGGCACCTCGGCGCTGTTCTCCAGCGCCAGCAGGGAGTCGGCCGTCTGGCCGCCCGGCTGGCGCTTGAGCATGCGCAGCGAGGTGCGGAAGCGCCGCGACAGGCAGGCCGTCGTGTTGAGGCCGAGCAGGCCGAGCAGGCCGAGGTAGTACCAGCTGTGGAACAAGCCGTCGAGCTGGAAGAAGCTGATGATCTGATAGCCCGTCTCGCCGTACTGGCTCACGTAGGCCGTCTGGGACTGGCCCTGGGGAATGAGCGTGCCGATAATCGACAGCACCGTCAGCACGACGATCAGCCCGATCGCCAGCTTCACGGACGCGAGCCCCTGCCAGAGCTGGGCGATCTGGGACCGCTGCTCCGGCACGCCCATCAGCTCGCGGATGCGCTCCTTGGCCTCCGGCGCGGCTTGCAGGCACGAGTCATAGGGGCTCTCGCCGCGGACGATCGCTTCGGCGTTGTCGGCACAGTCCTCGTACCCGCAGCGGCCGCAGTTGAGGCCGGCCAGCTCCTGGCGCACCCGTTCGACTTTGGCGCTGAAGCTGAGCGGCACTGGATCCGCACTTTCGCTCGCGTCGGATTCGCTCGACGCACGGGCCGCGTCGGACGGATCGGGAGGCTCGGATGGGGGCTCGGGTGGGGGCGACGAGGCGGTCGCGTCCACGTCCGGCAGCGCCGTCCCGCATACGTGGCAGAAGTTGCTGTCCGCATGCACTTCGCTTCCGCAATTCGGGCAGAACATCGGCCCTCCTTCTTGCGTCGTCACTGGGAACTCCCCCGGGGGTCGAACGCCGTTGAGATCCGATCAAAGGACCGCTCCAAGGACTCGCCCGAGATCGGCCCGAGCCAGACGCCACGGATGACCTGATCCCGGTCGATGAAGAAGGACGTCGGCGTTCCGGTCAGCCGATAGGCCACAAACGCCTTCCCTCGGCGATCGAGCAGGTTGGGATACGTGACGCCCTTGTCCTGGAGGAACGAGCGGACTTGCGCCGGATCCTCGGCCCAATTGATGCCGACGATCTGGACCTGGTCCTGATAGCGCTCGTAAAAGTCCTGCAAATGCGGGATCTCTTGGATGCAGGGCGCGCACGAGCTCGCCCAGAAGTTCAACATGATCGGCTTGCCTTGCTGGCTCAGCTCGCGCAAGCTCGTCGACTCCCCGTCCGGGCCGGTGAGCGTGAACGTCGGGGCGTGGTAGCCGATCTCCGGCTCCCGCGCCTCGCCCTTGGCGGCCTTGTCGGCCGCCCAGAACGATCCCCGACCCTCGGAGATCGCGTTGGGGTCCGGGCTGTCGCTGCCGACGTTGGCGGTGATGAAGGAGTGGCTGACGAGGGCAAGGCCGGCAGCCGCCAGACCGATGAGCAAGCCGATGCTGAGCCTCTTTGCCATATCAGGATCCCTTTATCTCCTTTATGAGTTGAGCGCATTGTAGCCCCCCGACGAAACGGCTTTCTATGATCTGCATCAGGCCGTCGGTTGACGCGCATCAACGCGGCGGGCAGGCGGCCCATGACATCATGCAAATCAGCATGACGTCCGTCAGTTCCCATGTTGAGTTACGTCATAGGCGGCTCCGCCCCGAGGCCCTAGGCTGGGAGCACAAATCGGACCTAATTGTCGGATTTGCCGGTTGGGGACTCCGCGGTGAAAGGAGCGATCATGGCGAGACCGGGATTGGCGGATGAGCACGCGGACGTGACGTGGCTCCCCACGAACGACGACCTCATGCGCCGGGCGCAGACGTTCGAGTGCGAGCCGGGCCAGCCCGTCTTCCAGAGCGGCATGCCGGCCGAGCACCTCTACGTGGTCCAGTCCGGAAGCGTCAAGTTGGTCCGGCCTTCCAGCGACAAGCGCAAGGACTACATTCTGAAGATTCTCGGCCCCGGCGAGCTCGTCGGCGCTGAGGCGTTCTTCGGCAGCGGCGTCTACCGGGCCAATGCCAAGGCGATCGATCGCAGTCAGCTCCTCGTGCTCGGCCGCAGCGAGGTCTACACGTTCCTAAGGCGCCACCCGAAGACGGCGCTGCACATGTTGCAGGTCGCTTCTCAGGAGCTGGAGTCGTTTGAGGAACGCCTGGTGGAGACGGCCTACGAGCAGGGCGAGAAGCGACTCGCTCACCAACTCCTGGAGCTGAGCCGGCGGTTCGGGGTCGCGCACAACGGCGGGGCGTATTTGAAGCTGGATCTAACGCGGACGGAACTGGCGGAGCTCGTGGGCCTGCGGCCCGAGACGACAATCCGCATTCTGAGTCGCTGGCGAGACAATGGGCTCCTGAAGGAAGAGGACCGCCACATCGTCATCGAGGATCGCCAGCAGCTCGAGCAACTGGCGGAGGTCGAGACGACGCGGAACCCGTTCTCTGCCTGAGCCCGAGCGCCGACGCGTTCCGATGCCCTGCGCGATCGACCACGGCCTCCCTATTGTCGACCACTGCCCGAGTAGGGCGAATCAACGTCCGAACGTTTCGCCCGCGTCGCGGCCATCGCTTGCCCCGTCTTTCGCGTTGATCAGCAAGTCGGATCCGTGGCCGAGCCGATGCGCAACACGGGTCGCCTGGGATCCGGCCTGCGTTCGCGGCGTCCCAAGCATCGTGTTGATACAGATCCTTCCCCGAGGCGGATCGCCGCGTTACCATAACGCTTGAAGGGAGGTCGTATGATCGTCGGAATCCCGAAGGAATACCCGCCCGGTCCGGGCCTCGACGAGCGGCGCGTCGGCTTGACGCCGGCCGGGGTCGCCGAACTGAGCGAGCTCGGCGCGACCGTCGTCGTGGAGAGCACCGCCGGACAGGGCGCCCACTTTCGCGATGAGGACTACCGGCACGCGGGAGCGGAGATCGTCTTCAGCCACGACGAAGCGTTCGGGCGGGCCGATCTCGTCGGCAAGGTCGGACGCCCCACGGACGACGAGCTGTCCGCCTTGAGCGAGGGCCAGGCGGTGCTCGGCTTCCACCACCTCGTGACGGCCCCGCGGGCCCATTTGGCCGCGCTGCTCGACGGCGCGATCACCGCGATCAGCTACGAGCTGATCGAGACCTCCGGCGGCGGCCATCCCGTGTTGGAACCGACCAGCGAGATCGCGGGGGCCATGGTGCCCCAACTGGCCGGGCGCATGCTCGAGCGCGGCCGGGGGACGCTCCTGGCCAGCGTCCCGGGCATCCCGCCCGCCGACGTCGTCATCCTGGGCGGGGGGACGCTCGGCTACCACGCCGCGCGGGCGCTGCGTGGCCTCGGCACCTCCGTCTACATCCTGGAGCGCGATCCCCGCCGGCTCCAGGAACTCGACCGTCTCTTCGACGGCGGCGTCGTCACGGCGTTGTCGACGCGGGCTGCGGTGGAGAAGTTCGTCCGGTTTGCCGACGTGCTCATCGGCGCGGTGCTGGTCTCGGGCGAACGGGCGCCGCAACTTGTCACGCGCGAGACCGTCAGCGCCATGGAACCCGGTGCCGTCATCCTCGACTTCGCCATCGACCACGGCGGCTGTGTGGAAACGTCCCGGCCGATCCCGCATCCCGACGATGCCTACCAGGAGAGCGGGATCTGGCACGTCTGCATGCCGAACGCCAGCAGCCTCGTCGCCCGAACCGCCAGCCATGCGCTCACCAACGCTGCGCTTCCGTACCTGCGGGCTCTGGTCCAATCCGATCTCCCTTCCGCTTGGACGGAATGGCCGGAGCTGGCCCGCGGCGTGTCGACCCACAACGGCGCGGTGACGAGCCGGCCATTGGCCCGCGCCCACGGCCACGAACATCATCCCCTGCAGGAGCTGAAAAGCTGAGGAGCTGACATGAGCTGGAGAGACCAATACGACGCCAAGATCTGCTCGGCGAGCGAGGCCGTATCGGCGGTGGAGAGCGGCCAGCAGCTCTACATGAGCGGCAACGCGGCCACGCCGTTCACGCTCGTGGACGCCTTGGCCGCACGCGGCGACGAGCTGGAGAACGTGGAAGTGATCCACCTGCTGATGTTCAGCAAGGGCGAGTCCGATCCGCTCTCTCAGCCGGAGATGGAGGGGAGCTTCCGCCACAACTCGTTGTTCGTTGGCCCGGCGGACCGCGAGGCGATCGCGACGGGACGGGCCGATTACACGCCGATTTATCTCTTCGAAATTCCCGACTTGTTGCGATCGGAGCTCGCCATCGACGTCGCGATGATCCACACCTCGCCGCCGGACGACCACGGCTTTCTCAGCCTCGGCGTGGAGTGCCTTGCTTCCCAGGCCGCGGTGCAATCCGCCGACCTGATCATCGCCCAAGTGAACGAACGGATGCCGCGCACGCTGGGCAATTCCTTCGTCCACGTCTCGCACGTGGATCGCGTCGTCGAGGTGAGCGACGCCCTGCCCGAGCTGAAGCTCGGCGAGCCCGGCCCCGTGGAGGCGAAGATCGGCGAGCACATTGCCAGCCTCGTGGGCGACGGAGCAACGCTCCAGTTGGGCATTGGCGGCATCCCCGACGCCGTGTTGAAACAGCTGCGCGACCGGCGCGATTTGGGCGTCCACACGGAAATGGTCAGCGACGGCGTCGTGGACCTGTTGGAGGCCGGCGTCATCACGGGGCAAGCGAAGTCGCTGCATCCCGGCAAGGTGATCGCCACGTTCCTGTTGGGCACGGAGCGGCTCTACGACTACGCGCACAACAACCCGATCTTCGAGATCCACCCGACCGACTACACCAACGACCCCTTCGTCATCGCCCAGAACGAGAACATGGTGGCGATCAACTCCGCCATCGAGGTGGATCTGACGGGCCAGGTCTGCTCCGACTCCATTGGCACCAAGATCTACAGCGGCTTCGGCGGCCAAGTCGACTTCATCCGCGGCGCGGCCAGAGCCCCCGGCGGCGTCCCGGTCATCGCCGTTCCCTCCACGGCCAAGGGCGGCGAGGTCTCGCGCATCGTGCCCCATCTGAAACAGGGCGCCGGTGTCGTCACGACCCGCGCGGCGGTCCATTACGTCGTGACCGAGTACGGCATCGCCCAGCTCTGGGGCAAGACGCTGCGCGAGCGGGCCAAGGCGCTCATCGACATCGCGCATCCCGACTTCCGCGAGGAGCTCGAGCAGGCCTACATGGACCGCTTCGGGCACGCGCCGGGCCGCATGTGATACCCTTCTCCCCGATGAGCGAGCCAGCCCCACCCGAACGACGACTGCTCACGGACGTCGTCGAGATCGCCCGCGCCGCCGGGGCGCGGATCATGGATTATTATCACGGCGAGGTCGGCGTGGCCACAAAGGCCGACGACTCGCCCGTCACGCAAGCCGACCTCGACGCCAACCGCCTGATCACGGAACGGCTCCAAGCGCGCACGCCGGAGATCCCCATCGTCGCCGAGGAGTCGGAAATCCCCGACTACGACCAGCGCAAGCACTGGCGCCGCTTCTGGCTCGTCGATCCGCTCGACGGAACCAAGGAGTTCATCGGCCAGAACGGCGAGTTCACGGTCAACATCGCGCTCATCCAGGACGGAGCGCCCGTGCTGGGCGTCGTCTATTCGCCCGCGCGCGAGCTGCTCTATTCCGCCGAAGCGGGCCGCGGGGCCTTCGAACAAGCCGGCGATGGCGAACCGACGCGGATCGTCTCCGAACCGGCCGATCCCGATCGACCGCTGTCGGTCGTCACGAGCCGCTCGCACGCCTCCGAGGAGGTCGAGCGGTACCTCGAACAGTTCAACGTCCGCGAGCGGGTCCAGGCCGGCAGTTCGTTGAAGTTTTGCGTCGTGGCCAAGGGCGAGGCGGACATCTATCCCCGCTTCGGCCCGACGATGGAGTGGGACGTGGCGGCCGGGGACTGCGTTTACCGATGCTCCGCTCGCGAGGGCCAGCATTCGTCGGAACTGGCGTACAACAAGCCCGACCTGCGCAACGACGGGTTCGTGGTCGGCTTCTGAACAACGGGCTTCGGCCGGGGCTCAGGCCGGCGACGTTTCGTCCTTGATGTCGGCGAACGTGCCGTCCGTCATGCGCTGCAGCTGCAACGGGGTCGTGCGGAAGACGGCGTGGGGCGTCCCGGCCGCGGCGCAAATTTCGTCGTACGGCATCAGGTCGCGATCGATGAACGTCGGCAGCGGGTGCGCAAACCCCGTCGGCGGGACGCCGCCGATGGCAAATCCCGTAGCGGACCGGACTTCATCGGGACTCGCCTGTCGAACGGCCCCCTCAACGAGCCCATCGAGCTTGTCCGTGCTCACGCGGTTCGCGCCCGAGGCACAGACGAGCACGGGCTCGTCGCCGTTCATGAACACGAGGCTCTTGACGATCTGGCCGACGGTCATGCCGACGGCTTGGGCGGCTTGCTCGGCCGTGCGGGTGCTGTCGGGCAGCTCCTGAATCTGGGCGTCAAGGCCGAGCTCGGTCAGCGCTTGCCGGACGCGTTCCGCCGCCGATGCTCGGTCGGTCACGGTGCCACCTCGAGCGACTGTTGATGCAGGACCTCGCGCAAGAACCGCCCAGTGTGCGAGGTCTCAACCTCCGCGACCGTTTCCGGCGTCCCCTCGGCGACGATCCAGCCGCCCTCGTCGCCGCCTTCCGGACCGAGGTCGATGAGGTGATCAGCCACCTTGATGACGTCCAAAAGATGCTCGATGACGATGACCGTGTGCCCCTTGTCCACGAGCCGGTGCAACACGTTCAACAGCTTCTCCACGTCGGCGTAATGCAGGCCCGTGGTCGGTTCATCCAGGATGTAGAGCGTGTGGCCCCGCGTCTGCTTGCAGAGCTCTTCGGCCAGCTTGACGCGTTGCGCCTCCCCGCCCGACAGCGTCGTCGCGGGCTGGCCGAGCCGAATGTAGCCGAGCCCCACGTCGTAGAGCGTCTGCAGCTTCCGTTGCAGGGCCGGAATCGGCTCGAAGACCTCCAGGGCTTCTTCGACGGTCATGCCGAGCACGTCGGCGATCGTGCGGCCCTTGTACTCGACCTGCAGCGTCTCGCGGTTGTAGCGGGCGCCCCCGCACACCTCGCAGGGCACGTGGACGTCCGGCAGGAAGTGCATCTCGATCTTGAGGAGGCCGTCGCCCTTGCAGTTTTCGCAGCGCCCGCCCTTGACGTTGAAGGAGAACCGACCGGGCTTGTAACCGCGGGCTTTGGCCTCGGGGACCTGGGCGAACAGCTTCCGGATGTGGTCAAAGAGCCCGATGTAGGTCGCCGGGTTGGAGCGCGGCGTGCGGCCGATGGGCGACTGGTCGATCTCGATGACCTTCTTGAGCTGATCGAGCCCCTCGATCCCATCGTGGTCGCCGGGCGAGTCGGTCTTGAGGCCGAGCTCGCGGCCGGCTTCGCGGTAGAACACCTCGTCGACGAGCGTGCTCTTGCCGGAGCCCGACACGCCCGTCACGCAGGTGAACGTGCCGAGCGGAACGTCGACGTCGATGTTTTTGAGATTGTGCTGTCGCGCCCCGCGGATGCGCAGCGACCCTTGACCCTCCCGGCGCTCCGAGGGAAGGGGAATCTCCCGACGCCGGCTGAGGTAGTCGCCCGTAATGGACGACGGGCAGTCCATGACGTCATCCATCGTGCCCGTTGCAACGATATGGCCGCCGTGCTCGCCCGCGCCGGGGCCGATGTCGACGATGTGGTCCGCCTCGCGGATCGTCTCCTCGTCGTGCTCGACCACGATGACCGTGTTGCCCAAGTCCCGCAGTCCTTGGAGGGTGTTGAGCAACCGCCGATTGTCGCGCTGATGGAGCCCGATGCTCGGCTCGTCCAGAATGTAGAGGACGCCGACGAGGCCGGAGCCGATCTGCGTGGCCAGCCGAATGCGTTGGGCCTCGCCGCCGGACAGCGTCCCGGCCATGCGCCCCAGCGTCAGATAGTCGAGCCCGACGTCGACGAGGAACGTCAAGCGGGCCTGAATCTCTTTCAACACCTGATCGGCGATCATCAAGTCGCGCTCGTCGAGCTCCAGCGAGGCGAAGAACCGATGGGCGTCCTTGATGGCCAGCTCCGTCGCTTCGCGGATGTTGATCCCGCCGACGGTGACGGCGAGGCTCTCGGGGCGGAGCCGCCCGCCGCGGCAATCGGGACAGGGCCGCTCGCTGATGTAGCGTTCGATCGACTCGCGGGCGCGCTCGGTATCGGCCTCGCGATAGGCCTGTTCAAGCGCAGGAACAACGCCAGGATAGACGTCGTGGAAGCGCTTCGTGCGCCCTCGCCGGTTGGTGTAGTCGAACTCGACGGGGTCGCCGTCGGTGCCGTAGAGGATGGCGTCCAGCTGAGCCTCGGACAGCTCGCCGAGGGGCGCGTCCGTGTCGATGTCGTAGGCCTCGCAGAGGCCGCGCAACAGCCCCTTGAGCCACTTGCTCCGTCGATCCGCCCAGGGGATGATGCCGCCGTTGGTGATCGTGTCGTCGTAGTCCAGCACCCGATCGGGGTCGATCTCGCGCTTGATGCCCAAGCCGTCGCACGTGGGGCATGCCCCGTACGGGCTGTTGAAGGAAAACATCCGCGGCTCCAGCCGTTCGAAGCTGATCCCGCAATCGGGACACGCAAGCTGCTCGCTGACGAGCCGTTCCTCGTCGGCGTCCACCGGGTCGATGATGACGAGCCCGTCGCCCACTCGGAGCGCGGTCTCGACGGAGTCGGCGATGCGCCCCCTGCTCTTGGCTCGGATCGCGACGCGGTCGACGACGACCTCGACGGTGTGGTCCTGATTTTTCGTCAGTTCGGGGACGCTTTCGATAGGGTGAACCTCGCCGTCCACGCGCACGCGGACGTAGCCCTCGCGCTGGAGTTGCTCAAAAAGATCCTTGTGCTCGCCCTTGCGGCCGCGGACCAGCGGGGCCAGAATCTGCAGCTTCGTCCCCTCGTCCCACTGGAGCAACTGTTCCACAATCTGCTGCGGGGACTGCTGGGCAATCGCTTGACCGCACTCCGGACAGTGGGGCGTGCCGATTCTCGCGTACAGCAGGCGCAAATAGTCGTACACTTCGGTGACCGTCCCGACCGTGGAGCGCGGATTCCGATGGACGGTCTTCTGGTCGATGGAGATGGCGGGCGATAAGCCCTCAATGAAGTCGACGTCCGGCTTATCCATCTGGCCGAGGAACTGGCGCGCGTACGCCGACAGCGACTCGACGTAGCGACGCTGGCCCTCGGCGTAGATCGTGTCGAACGCCAGCGACGACTTTCCGGATCCGCTCAGGCCCGTGAAGACGATCAGCCGGTCACGGGGCAGTTCCAGGTCAATATCCTGGAGGTTGTGCTCGCGGGCACCTTTGATATGGATGCTCTCGTGGCTCACGGTTCCCTCTTGATAATGGCTTGATGGACCTGCCTGACCCGTCTTTATAGCGATCGATCGCGGCATTCTGCTGAACGCGTCGCAACCCGCTCAGCGGGCGAGTTGGCCCTCCCACCACGCACGCGCGTCAGTTTGCCACACGCCCTTCGAAGCTTCAAGATGCCGTTCAGGCTTACGGATCACCGTCAAAGAAGGTCAAGCGATGGCCGCCAAGTGGGCGAAACTTGCGGTCATTGAGTCACCCGACTTGTGCGGTGGTCAATAGACGGATCCATCGAAAGGAGGCAAAACCATGGACCAACTCAACTACGCTTGCGCCAAGTGCGGCAGCGTGCAGTACGAAGTCGGCGAGTTCCGTGCCGCCGGCGGCTTCTGGAGCAAGATCTTCGACGTGCAGGGCCAGAAGTTCTCCACCGTCATTTGCGCGCACTGCCGCTACACGGAGATCTATCACGCCGACCAGACGAAACTCGGCAACATCTTCGACGTGATCACGGGCGGCTGATCATCGCTTCGCCCAGCGGCGACGGGCCAGCATCGCCAATGCCAACAACAGGCTTCCCAAGAGCAGCCCCACTCCGCCGGCCACGAGGAACGACGCGTCCAACGAGAGACTCGGCCAGATCGAGGCCGAACTGAGGCCGGGGACGTTTGAAAGATTGCCGCTGCCGCTGCCGACCACCAGCTGCATCTTCATTCCGTGGTTTTCGTGGCCGGGCACGCCGCAGTGGACGCGATACGTCTGCTCCTCGGACGGCGTGACGAACGTGCCGGTCATCTCGCCCGGCCCGTCGACCTCGATGGAGAACATCCCCATGGCGTAGGACAGCACGGGCAGCCCATGGACCATGAACTGATGGCGCACGTCGTCGTGATTGGCGAACGTGACGGTCAGCTTCGTGCACGGCGGAGCCTCGATTGTGGGGCGATCGAACGTCCAGGTCCACTCGGGGCGATCCTGGGCGAAGCGCTTGCCGGCCTCGATCGTGACCTCCCGGTTCCCGCGGATCGCCTCGCAGCCCGGCGGCCGTTGATCGGTGTTCTCGTTCATGACCATGCCCGAATCGGTCATGCGCATGCGATCCATGGGCATCATGCCGTCGGTCTCGTGAGCGACGGCGTCTCCGATCGAGATAAGCATGAGCAGCGCCAGCGTGCTCGTCACCAGTCTTGATGTGCGCGTCATCGTGCCATCACCCTCCTCGCCAGGACGCTCAGCAGCGCGCCGACCAAGACGCCGATCAACCCGATTGCACCGCCGACCACGGCCGAACCGGACAGCCAAGGCCCCGTTTGCGCCTCGGCGTTGATCAACGCGTCCGGCGCGATCTCCGACCAGACGGAGACCTCACGCTCGTGATAGTCGCTCGTGAACAGCCGATTCAGGTCGGTCCCCTGAACCTTCGGCATGCCGTTGTCCTTGAGATGTTGGGCGTACGTGATCATGGAGATCGTGCCGCCCGGCGACATGCCGGCGTTCGTGACGCCGGCCTCGCGATGATCGTGGAAGAGCCAGACGCCTGGCCCATAGGAATTCACGCCATCGTCGGTTGTCGAGAGCACGAGGTCGGCCCGTTGCGCGGCCGTGATGCCGACCACGTCCCGACGGTATTGGGCGTCCTCGGGCAATTCCACCCCGTCGTACGCCTGGACCTGGACCTTGTGCCCGTGCGTGTGGATGGAGAACGTCCGGCTGCCGCCGTTGAGCATCCGGAGCCGATAGCGCTGGCCGGGCTCCACGATCAGCATCGACTCCCGAACCGTATAGGGGAACGAGCGCCCGTTCAGCAGGAAGTAGTCGGGGTCCCGCTCCGTCTCGTCGTAGACGCGGTTGGTCTGCTGGGCGACGACGCGCGGGTCGTTGTGGGTTTTCGGAATGTTGTGCAGCTCGCGATCGACGCCCTGGTATTGCAGGTCGAACTCGCCGTCAAACTGTTCGCGGCTGGTCTGCGAACGATGACGGACTTGGCCCGCGCCCAAGTTGAGCGTCTGCACGGTATTGTTGGGGAGGTTCTCCTCGACGACGAACATGCCCTGCAGGCCCATGAGCACGTGCGAGTCGGGCTGGACATGGCAGTGGTAGAACATCGTGCCCGGCGCGCGGGGCGTGACCTCGTAGGTGCGCGCTTCCCCTGGCATAATGGGCGACTCGCTCGTCTGCGGCACGCCGTCGTTGCCCTCGCCGTCGGCGTCCACGAACGGGTGATCGACGCCATGGAGATGGATCGTGTGGGGCAGATGGTGCGTGTTCGCCAACGTCAGTCGGACCTCGTCGCCCTGCTCCACCCGAATGGTGGGCGCCGGCATGCGCATCAAGTCCCCGGCCGCACCGCCTTCCGTCGCCATGCCCTGGGTCTTGGGCGCGAACGTCCAGAACGCGGGCGAGATGCCGGGGGCGATCTCGTAGTGGGGGGCGCCGTCGCGGCCTTCATTGAGGCCGATGACCTCCAACGTGATGTGAATCACATCGGGATCGCCGTCGCCGTCGGTGTCCTCGCGCTTGACGACGGCATCTCTGGACAGCCCCGTCTGCGCCAACAGGCTCATGGGAACGTTGTTGGTGCCCTTGGTAGCGGCCGCCACCACCCGCGGGTCGTCGGGCTGACACGACGGATCCGCTTCAATGGCCACCTCGGCGATCGTCTGAGCGGAGCGCCATTCCGGATGGGCGTCGGGGCAGGGCTCGGCCGGGGCCGTCGCGCTATGCTCGCCGTTCGCGTGGGCGTTCGGAGCCACGAGCGCGATCGTCACCAGCGCCAGCGCCAACCCGGCTCCGAATCGGGAGCGTGCCTCGGTCATGTTGAACTCACCTTTCCCTCATCTCTAATGGTCACGTGGAATTCGGCCTCGACGTCGTCGATTCGCCCCTCGATCCGCACGATGACGGTGACGGTCCAATCGCCCGTCAGGTTCAGGTACGGGCCCGCCACGGTATAACCTCCCCCGTCGGTCAGCTCGGCGACCGGCTCCTGTTGGACGTCGCCGAGGTCCGCGTCGAGATAATCGAAGCGGAGCCAGACGCGCAAGACCCCGTCGACGGGCTCGCCCGTTTCGGCGTCGCGGATTGTCACATCGAATCGTCGCTCGTCGGCCGCATCCGGCGGATGCACCGTGAGGCGAACCCGATAGTCGTCGGTCTCCTGAGTGAACGACGCGGGCTCGAGCCTCGGCCCCGACGCCGCCGCGTGCGGCGGGGAGACGAGCGTCAACCCGCCCGCGAAGATCAGAATGCCGACGACGATCGCCGCCTCCGTCATGAGCGTCCGCCGGAACCGCGCCAGCGTCGCTCGGGCGGGGATCGCATCGCGCTGCCTTCGGTCATCGTTTTGGGCAAGCAACGACGGCACCACCCGCCAGCGATGATACCCCGCCAGCCCCAACACCGGCAGCAACAGCCCACTCTTCACTAACAACAGTTGGCCATAGGGCGTCGACACGAGCGCGCCCCACGTCGAGACCTGCCCGAACGCCGCGTAGACGCCGCTGCCGATCAACAGAAGCACGCTGGGTAGCGCCCAGGCCGAGAAGCGCGGCACGACCGTCCGCATCAGCCCGAGATGCTCACGATCCGAACGCTTCGAGCGTCCGGGGATCCAGATCCAGGCGAGATGGACCAGGCCCCCGAGCCAGACGGCGCCAGCGCTCAGATGGAGCCAGTCGACGACCAGGCCGGGCGTCCCGAGCTGGCTGGCGTTGTGACCCACCCAGGCGTGGGCGAGCAGCATCAGGCCCGCCAGGCCACGCGCTCCCCAGTCGATCGCCCAACGCCGACGCCCCACGAGCGCCAATCCGCCGATCCCGAGCGCCAACGCGTACTCGGCCAGTCGCGACTGGCCCCAGGCGCTCTGCGTGAGCACGTCGAACGCGGACGCCGCCCCAATCGTCCCTGTCTGATAGGCCACGTCGGCGCCACCAGCGATCAGCAGTACCCCGAGACTTCCCCAGAGCACGGGCGAGCCGCGGGTTGCCCCGTCACGTTCTTCCTCGATCAGCGGAAAGACGAGGCTGCCGACTAACAGTAGCAGCGCCCATAGCTCGAGCCAGCGGGCCACGACTCGGCCGAGGGGCGGATCGTTCGACGGCGTCGTGGTCTGTTGGGTTGGCCCCGTGGTTGCCACGCCGATGGCGAACGGGACGATTCCCTCGATGACGTGACCGTCGCCGGCCGAGACGGCCTTCCAGGCCAGACGATACGATCCGGGCTCCAGCGAGCCCCCGAGGTCGACGACCGCGATGCGGCCCTCCTCGGCCAGCGAGACAGACAGATCGCGCAGCGTCTTCCCGTCGTCGGTGCGCAGCGTAAACGTGCCGAGCTCGGCCTCGATCGGCTTGTCGAAGATCAGACGGAACGTCTCGGGCGTTTCCGCTAGCGATGCGCCGAGCGGCGGCTCGGTCTCGATCAGCGTGGAATGGCCGAGGGCTGTGCTCCACAGCGCCGAGCCGACGATCAGCCCGATAAGGCCGCTCAAGCCGGCCTTGCGCAGCAACGGCATCACCAACGCGACGTTCGCATGCGGCCGCTCGCCGCCGACAGACCGAGACCGGGAGAGGCCACGCAGGCCCCTCCCGGTGATCGCGACCCAAGTTCTCGTCATCCGCTGTCGTCCACGATGGCAAAGTTGTAGCTTCCCGTGGTGATCCCACTGTCATCGGGCGAGAAGACGATGTAGTGGACGGTGTAAGTGCCGGGTTCGATCATGTCGTCGTTGACCGTCACCCGGATGATGTTCCGATCTGGGACACTGAGATCGACCGTCGGATCGCCTTCGTCGGCATAGACCGCACCCTGGTTCCGTTCCAGCACGATGTAGCTGCGCTCGGGATCGAGCTCTTCATCGAAGACCAGCTCGATCTGGTCCGGCATCTCGCTCATCGGCACGACCGAGCCGGGCTGCGGCGTGGACGCTTGCCCGAACTCGGCGAGGCTCGGATGGGCCGTGCCCAAGGCCCCGACCAATAGACCGACACCGACCACGACAACGACAAGTGACAACAGACGGGTCAAACGCATCAACGTCATCGCTCCTTTGTTACGTTGTTCTGTCAGGTTCTGCCACGGATGGGTCCCGCCGGGGAACCTCATGGACTCGGATACGTGGCGACTCAGCCGACTCGCGGCGTTCGGCGCGTCAGGTGAGGGAGGTGGGGGGACGTTCGATCCTGGACCAGTGCGGGGGTCGCTTGCTCAGGTCGTGGGGGAACGACGCCAGCACGTCCGTTTCCGGCTCAGGCAAGGTGAGGATGGCCAGGTCCGAGCAGCGATCGCAGGCCGTTCCCAACGCTAAACTGGGCAGGGTGCCGTGACCCGAATGGTGGCATGGCTCGCTTGGGTCCTCTGTCTGGGCCCCGTCGGCGCTGTCCTCGTGTGCATGACCGTCGGCCTGGTGATGCGCATGCGCGTGCCCATCGGCATCGTCGGCATCCGATGGGGGAAAGGCAACCGCGCCGTGATGACCGGGTGCGCCGACATCGGCCGTGTGCTCCAGGCAGTTGAGGTAGAACGAGCTGACGAACAGCCCGACCATCAACAGGGACAGAACGACCGGATGAGCCCACGCTGTCGCGGGACGATCTCTGCGCCGCATGACGGTACCCTAGGGCAATGATAGTGACACATCAAGGCGTCGTGTGTAAGGCCGCTTACAGTTCAGAGAACGCCTATCGTGTGCAATAATGTTGACGACGCGGCACAATACTTCGGGCGATGGCGTTGTTCAAAGCGGCCATATCGCCGTTATCATTTCCTCTCATGCGAGGCCACCGGCCGAAACTCTAGGAGGCCAATCGATGGCGAAGAAGAACAAGAAGACCAATAAGCAACAAGCCAAAAAGAAGGGCGGGCTGAGCCCGGTCAAGCTGAAGCGCTGGGGGAAACGGATCGGCGTCCTGGTCGCCATCGTGGCGATCGGCTACGGGGCTGTGATGGCGATGAACGCATTCTTCCCCGAACAGCCCGGCTTTTCCGTGGCCGTTCAAGGACGAACACACAGCGAAAACTGCTCGACGCAGAGCTACAACACCAACCCGCCCACGTCCGGCTGCCACCGTGGATCGGGCGTGGCGCCATACGGCGTCAGTTCATCCGAGCTTCCGTTGGATCTGCAGATCCATAACTTGGAGCATGGCGCGGTCATCCTCCAGTATCGAGCTTCCGGGTTGAACGCGCTCAGCGAGGACACGATTGCCGAGATCGAGTCGTTCGTCCAGGGTCTGCGCCAAGAGGACACGCGCTACTGTCGTGTGATGAGTGCGCCCTATTCGGGCGAGTTCTCCGCGCCTGAGGCGAACGCCGGCGACGTCGACTTCGACGCCCAGCGGATTGCCGTCACGGCTTGGGGACGCATGATGCTCTTGGAGGACTTCAATTCCGATCAGGTGCTTGAGTTCATCAACGCCCACATCAACAACGGGCCGGAAAACGTCAACGACTGCAACGTCTAGGTCGACCTAGCGTCGGGTTCATCACGCGCACCATCGATCGAACAACCCCGCAGGGAGATTTGAGGCCGTCGCGTTGCTCGTTCTGACGGGCAACGTCGGCTCTGGGCCCCGTTTGGACACAGGAGGGAACCACCATGCTCGCACGTGCAATTCGAACGCGTCAGGACGCAGCGCTCTTGTTGCTTCGCGTGGTTATCGGACTCATCTTCATCGTCTACGGCTGGCGTCACATGGCCGACCTGAGCGGCTACATCGCCGCCTATGACGACGCATTCAACATCCCATTGCCTGGCCTGTTCGCGCCGCTTGTGGCAGCGATCCACCTATTCGGTGGTTTTGCCGTTGTGCTCGGCGTGCTGACCCGCTACGTTGGCGCCCTCCTGGCGATCACCATGGTCGTATCGACGCTGACCGTGCGCTTGCCCCAGGGTCTGGCAGAGGGACGCGATGTTCTGGGCCTGACTGGCTTCTGGGATCTCGACTTGGCGCTGGCCGGCATCGGCATGGCGCTCACCCTCGTCGGCCCGGGCGCCTACGCGCTGGAGACGAAGCTGCTCGGC
>CAZMNF010000027.1:25407-29520 GCA_964567595.1 uncultured Thermotogae bacterium
GGCGCTCACCCTCGTCGGCCCGGGCGCCTACGCGCTGGAGACGAAGCTGCTCGGCCGCGAGGTTTGACGGCTGTCCTGGTGGGCAAGCGCTCGATCGCGGGGAGGAACGGATCGATCACGTCTCGCGGAAGCGGAACGTGCTGGCCGCCAGCGCAAACGAGACGACTAGCCACGCGCCGATCAGGAGGAGCTGGCTCCCGAGGGCCGCCAACGGCTCGGCGTTGAGCGAGACCGAGCGCATCGCGTCCATGACGGGCGTTAAGGGCAGATACCGCACGACGGTTTCGACGATCGCGGGCAAGTCGGCGGTGGGGAAGAACGTCCCCGAGAGAAAGAGCATGGGGAACGCGATGACGTTGGCCAAGCCGCTCGCGCCGTTCGGGGTGCGACTGGCGCCCGCGATGGCAAAGCCGATGTTGAGGAAGATGAGCGTCCCCACCAGCGCGAGCCCATAGAGCAGTCCGAGGTTGCCGTAGACGTTGGCGTCAAAGAGCCCCATGGCCACGAGGATGATCAGCGTGGCCTGGATGACGACGACGACGAGATAGGCCAGGACGTGTCCCAAGATGAACGTGCGCGGCGGCAGCGGCGTCGCCCGGATGCGCTTGAGGATCAGCTGCTCGCGGTAGCGCGTGATGTCGACCGAGATGCCGATCAGCGCGTTGAACATCAGGCCCATGCCCATGATCCCCGGCAACAGAAAGTCAATGTAGGCGAATTCGCGCGACTGCACCGCCTCCTCGGTGAGGGTGAGCAGCTTGGGCACGCCCATCGCCTCAAGGTTGATCTCATTGACGATCCGGCCGAGCACGTTCTGGATGATCTGATACTGGACGGGGCTCGACTTGTCGTAGTACGCGGTCAATTCCGTGGGGGGCGGTTGGCCGCCCGATGCCCCATCGCCCGAGCCGAACGACGCCGGGATGACGATGGCTGCCGCGACGTCGTCCGTCCGAATGGCCTCTTGGGCTGCCGATTCGGAGTCGATGTCGGCAAATTCGAAATACTCGATCTCGCGGAAGCCGTCCACTAAGCGCCGAGAGGCATCGTTGTCGGCTTGATCGATGATCGCCATCCGCGTGCTGCCCGGCCCTTCCCCGAAGCTGAACATCCCGAAAATGACGACAAACATGACCGGGAAGACGAGTGCCCAAAAGAGCGTGAGCCGATCCCGGAAGAGCATCTTGACCGCGGCGAGAAAAACCTTGCCTACCATCGGGGAAAAATCGGGTCAGTCGCGCAGCTCCTTGCCGGTCAGGTGGATAAAGACGTCCTCCAGGTTGGCCGGCTGGACTTCAATATCAACCAAGGGGATGTCTCGCTCGCGCACGGCGGAGAGCAACGACGGGAGGCTCTCCAGCGCGGGGCGCGCCTGCAGCTCGTAGCGGTGGTCGTGGGTTTCCATCGGCGCCGCGTTGACGATCCCCTCGATGTCCTGGAATGCCCCAACGGCGACGGGCTCCTGCGTGGTGACTTGGATGCGATAGTTGGAGTCGAGGCTCCGGATGAGCTGGCCGGGGGCATCGAGCGCGACGATTCGGCCCTGGTCGATGATCGCGACGCGATCGCAGAGCAGCTGGGCCTCTTCCATGTAGTGGGTTGTCAGCACGATCGTCTTGCCCTGGCGGTTGATCTCGCGGATCTTGTCCCACATGTGGCGTCGCGCTTGGGGATCGAGGCCGGTCGTCGGCTCGTCGAGAAAGACGAGCTCGGGGTCGTTGACGAGGCTGGCGACAATGGAGAAGCGTTGTTTCTGCCCGCCCGAGAGGTTTTTGACGAGCTCGTCCCGCTTATCGCCGAGCTCCACCATCTCGAGCAACGCCTCGACCTCGACCGACTGCCCATAGAAACTGCCGAACAGGTCGAGGATCTCCGCCAGCGTCAGGTGATCGAAGTAGTTCGACGCCTGAAGCTGGACGCCGATGCGCGATTTGACCTCGTCGGAATCCCTCTGCGGATCGTGGCCGAGCACCGTCACGCGCCCGGACGTTGGCGTTTGGAGCCCTTCGACAACCTCCAGCGTCGTCGTCTTCCCGGCCCCGTTGGGCCCGAGCATGCCGAAGATCTCATCGGATTCAACCTGGAACGACACCTCGTCGACGGCGGTCAGCTCGCCGAAGGTCTTCGTCAGGTTCTGGACATCAATGACGGCCATGCGGTTATTTATGGACGACGCAACAGGGGCTGTCAAGTCGAGCCCTGGAGCAGCTTGTGTCGGAAGTCTTCGGGCCGTTGGCCGTTGAGTTACGCGATGTTATTGACCATTGCCCACGTAGGGGGACTCAATGTCCGTATGTTCGCCCACGTTGCGGCAATCGCTTGACCCCTCTTCCGCGGTGATCAGTAAGACCCGACTGAGGGGCTTTCAGTCGACCGTCAGATGGAGGAACTGTTCCAGACGGCGGCGGATGCGTGGGTGGCGCAGTTTCTCCAAGCCCTCATTCTGGATCTGGCGGATGCGCTCGCGGCTGAGGTCGAACGCGAGGCCGGCGCCTTCGAGCGTGTGGGGCTCGTGGCCATTCAGCCCATAGCGTAACTCCAGGACGTGGCGCTCGCGATCGCTCAACGTCCGGAATGCCTTCTCCAGCTCATCGCGCCGCAACGCATGCAATGCCGTCTGCAGCGGGGTTGCCGCGTTGTCGTCCTCGATCAGCTGGCCCAGCTCGTCGCCGGAGTCGTCGTCGAACGGCGCGTCCAACGACGTGAGGTTCTGCGGCGCTTGCCGCGCCTGATGGACCTGATCGACGGGAATATTCAGTTCCTGCGCCAGGTCCTCGTCACTCGGTATCTCACCGTGCACCTCCATCCAGGCCGCTTCGGCCTGATGGAGCTCGCGCAACCGCTGCACGAGCGATTCCGGCAGACGGATCGCCCGTGAGGTCTGCGTGATCGCGCGGGTGATCGACTGGCGGATCCACCACGTCGCGTACGTACTGAACTTGAATCCGCGTTCCGGATCGAACTTTTCGGTGGCGCGCATCAATCCGAGGCTGCCCTCTTGGACAAGATCGAGCAGCGGCAAGCCGAAGTGCGTGTAGCGCTTGGCGATCGAGACCACCAATCGTAAGTTGGCCGAGGCCAGTTCGGCCTTGGCGTCGGAGTCCCCGGTCTGAACACGGCGGGCCAGATGCCGCTCCTGTTCAGCGTTGAGGAGCGGAACGCGCCCGATCTCCTGCAGGTACGTCTGAACGGCATCGCGACCGTAAGTTGTGATGAGATCCTCCTTATGGACGCCGACGAGGTCGGCGTCCCCACGTTCGGACCGGTTGGGTCCACTTTCATTGTACCACGTCTGACGGGTAGCTGCGCGCGATCGTCATTCTTTACCGTTCTGAAGCGGCATATGGCTGTCTCGCGCGGTGGCGTCTACACGTGGCCCCTTGAACGTATTAGACTGACTCTCGAGAGGAGGAACGTCGGAATGCCGCACCACCGCTTGATGGGCGGAAGACGAGGCCAGCATCGTAATGTGCCCTGGCGATGAAGATGCAGCGTGATCGGCAAGACCCATGGGCAAGCTGGATCCTCGAACGCCGCCACGGTGGTGACGTCGAGGAGCAACGTCGAACGCTTGAATTTCTCCGCCCGATCCGGGATCGCGTGCTTGAGCACGCCCATCTCAACCCTGACGACGTCGTCCTGGATGTCGGGGCCGGGGACGGCTTGATTGGCTTTGGAGCGCTCGAGCAGCTGGGCGAGCAAGGCCGCGTCATCTTCAGCGACATTTCGACCGACTTGCTGGATCAATGCCGCCGTATGGCCGATGAAGGGGATGTCGCCGATCGCTGTCGATTCGTGGAGGCCGCGGCCGAGGACCTCGCTGAGATCGAAGACGCCTCGGTCGACGTCGTCACGGTTCGATCCGTTCTCATCTACGTCTCCGACAAAGAACAAGCGTTCCGTGAGTTCCACCGTGTCCTGCGCCCCGGCGGCCGGCTGTCCATGTTCGAGCCGATCAATCGCTTCAGCCATCCCGAACCGCACAGCCAGTTCGGCGGCTACGACGTCACACCCCTTCAAGACCTCGCGGTGAAGGTGAAGGCCGTCTTCGCTCAGTATCAGTCGCCCGAGGACGATCCCATGCTCGACTTCGACGAGCGCGACCTCGTCCAT
>CAZMNF010000028.1:0-26184 GCA_964567595.1 uncultured Thermotogae bacterium
TGCGCCGCGACATCGAGCGCATTTTTCAATATCGACGCGAGAAACTGGCTGAGCTCTTTGGCGCTCAAAGTTCAGCATCCGTTTGAACCCTAGACAATCGGTTCCTCGCTGATCCGTTAGGCCAGCGGTTCCGGAACGGGGACAGTTCAGGAAAACGACATTAATGAGCATCTAGCAAGGTCAATTGTAGTCCGCAGCAAGGACCGTGGGACCAGCTGGTCGCTCCTCGGGCGTGTCGCCCGCGGGCTCCAACGTCACGAGAACGCGACCGACGTCCTCGGGCTTGCGGCTGATAAGCCAACCCTTGTTCTCCGTCAGCTTGTCCGCGCCGAAGCGAACGGCTCCAGCGTTGACAAGCGCGTCGCCGCGCTGGAACCAGACGTGATATTCGGCGTCAGCAGGCGGCCGTGAAATGTCGCCGACGAGCACCAAAGCCAACTCCGACTCCGGATGGGAAATGACCGTACCCCAAGAGCCCGACTCCCCTTCCGATGTCGCGCTCATGAACGTGGATGAGGCGTTCTCGTCGCTGCGGGAGAGCAGGATCTCGAAGCCGGTCTGCAGCTCGCCCAATCGTTGATCCATTTGGTTCACAGTGGCCTGATGTTGGAAAATAAGCACACCGAGCGCGATCAATAACGCCACGTTGAGCCCTGCGAAAGCCGCACGCCAACGGACCCCGCCTAGAAGCCACTGCAGACGATCAAGCCACGAGGGCGTGCTCGCAGTGTCCGGATCATGAGTGCTTTGCACGTCCCGTGGTTGGATCCGCTCCCAGACGCGCGACTTGGCATCCGACGGCATCTCAATCGGGTCGATCTCCTCGGCTGCCTGCGCCATCGCCGCGACCGTCTCCAATGCCTGCTCGAATGCCGCGTGGCAATCCCGGCAGTCGGCAAGATGGCGGTCCACGTCGTCGGCCTCATCCGCCGTGAGCGTGCCGAGCGCGTGCAGCTCCAGACGATCACGGACCTTGTCGCAACTCAGTCGGGCCATGGCGCCTCCTCCAGCGCATGCAAACATTCGCGCAGCTTCCGCAAGCCCGAGCGGGCCCGCGTCTTGACCGTCCCCAGAGGAATCTCCAGATGATCGGCGATCTGCTGATGCGTCAGCCCGTCGAAATAGGCCAGCATCAGCACGTGGCGTTGCTCATCGGTAACCCTGCTCAGGGCATCGTGGAGATGGGCTTGGCGCGCGCCGCGTTCGAGCTGTTGATGCGGGTTGGCTTCCGGATAACTCGCCCCCTCCAGGAGGCCGTCCAGTCGTTCGGTCGTGGACGGGTCAACTTGATGTTGTCGCTGTCGGCGTTGACGACGCTTACGGTCGACGGCCAGGTTGTGCGCAACGCGCAGGAACCACGACGCGAAGCTGCCTCGATGGGGGTCGAAACCATCCGGCCGTTGCCAGAGCTTGACGAAGGCTTCCTGAACGATGTCCTCGGCGGATGCCCGATCCAGGATCCGAGCGGCGAGCCCGTAGACCCGATCGGCATATCGGTCGTAAAGGGTCTCTAGCGCCGCCTGATCGCCACTGCGCAGATCGTCCACCAATGCGGCATCGTCCGACGATTGATACCCCATGACACTGCCCGGTCCGTCCGTCCGACGCCGACCAGACCTGTGCGAGTCTATCAACTCAACCGACGCCTTGCCGGAGCGCAGCGCCGTCGCGTCGGCCTCCTCGGCGTTATCTTCTCGACGATCAAGCTCCATGGAGGTCCTTGTTGGCGTCTCCCTTTCCCTAGGGTAGAGCCAAGCTGCCCGGACCATGGATCCCAGCAGCTTGGCCTTTGCGATCGTCTCCACGGGTCGGTTGGGCCTTAGCGCTGCGGCTGAATGTGGATCTGGATCGTTTCCTCAACGGACGGGTAGCTGAAGCCGTCGTCAACGTCACTGACGGCACGGACGACTTGACCTTCCGCCTGGCCCTGATCGGGGCCATCCTGGATCGGCGCGGAGTCAGGCCCAAAGCCGGGTTCCTGGTTGACTTCGGTCCCGGCATCATAAAGGCCGATCAGGTCCGGACGGACGGTGCCGTTGACGGGATCCCCGGCCGCGTTGAACAGCCGAATGCCGTCGGCGTGCGGCGAGAGGAACAGGTCGTTCGACGGGACGAACATCGAGGCGAAGGAGAGCTTATCGCCCGGCTCAGCCTCAACCGTGAACTGGAAGCTGCCGCTCGGCGCAATCGGCGGCGCACCGGGAACTGAGCCCATGGGATCATTCGGATCCTCAATGGTCTCGCCCGGCGTGTAGGCGCCGAACGCGGATACGCGGTCGACGTTGCTGAGCGTGGCGACGAGGCCAGGCTGGTTCTGCGGCGTGCCCGTCGGCGGACCTGCCTCGGCGAGGCCCTCAAGCCCGTCGCTGGCGTACTCGCCTTCGGTAAAGATCGGGTTGGATCCGTCGTGGACCGCATAGGCACCGGGCGTGATCCAGATAGCGCCGCCCGTGGCCGCATCCGAGGGCAGCTCGTCCAGCGAGCTGACGTTGCGGATCGTGACCTGGAACGTCACGGGGCCGTCGCTTCCCATGTCCTGCGCGTGGAGCGCTTGCGGACCGACAAAGCCGACCGCCAGAATCAAAGCGGCGAGCGTGAGTTTGCGAAACATAGCAACATCCCTCCGTGGGTTGGGTTAATCTGTGGAATTTTCGAGCTTGGCATGACCGAATAGCACGGTGAACGCCTTACACCACACAATCACCCCCTTATATTTCGACAAGTCCACGTCCTTGTGGATCGTGTAGTTTTGCGAGCCGATGTTGCCCTTCAATCGACCTAGGCTGTGGTAACCCGGCTCGGGATTGCCCTCGGGGTCTTCGGTCAACCACACATAGAGATCCGGTCCGTTGATGACTTCGAAGTTCTCGTCGAACCGTAGGAGGCGTTGCCCGTCTATCGTTTCGACAAGCTTTGCCATGCCGGATGCCTGGTGGACGCTGTCGGCGTCCATCATTTCGCCCTGACGCAAGATCGTCGGCCCCCGGTCCGACGTTTCGGTCGTGGGCAGGGCCTCGCTCACCTGAACGTCGTAAATCAAGGGTGAAAGCGTCCAGTAGCCGAACACACCGACAGTCACGATCAGCGGGATCGCGATCGCTAGCAACAAGAGCTGAACTCGTCGATCCAGGGCCCGCCAACGCTTCATGGAAACCTCCTCGATGGCCAGCGTTCGTTGTCTGCTTGGTCCTACGTCGACGTGGCCGATTTGGATTTCTGGACGAAACCAGATGTGGGCAGACCCGAAAGGATGGGTCCAGTGGACGCTTATCGCCGAGAAAGGGGGTGAAGTCCAACATTCAAGCCCGTGTTCGGGGAGAACACCGCTTGTGCCTCAACAGCGTGCCTGTTATAAACGGACGCATCAGGGGGCTCTGCTTGACAAAATCAGTATCTCAAAAGCCCAAGGAGCGAAGCCATCTGACGGATGAGCACCGCTTCCGCTGGCGCTGGCACGATCGACTCTTGATGTATCTGCCGTCCGGCCTGCTGGCCGTGCTCACGCGCCACTGGAATCGCTATCATCGCCACCTCCGCCGTCCCGCCTGGACCGCGCTGGAACGAGCCCTGTTCATTCTGCCCTTGGGGTTCTATCTAGCGCTGGGGCTACGCGGGATCCGACGGAAGCTCACGAGCTCGCCAACCCCATCAACGGCAAATCCGTCAACGTCATGCGAGCTGTGCGAGCCCCCCTGTGTCCAGGATCTTACCCTGAACGCGGAGTATCCCTATCGCTTCAGCGAGGAGATCCTGTCCCGATTGGGCTCACAGTACTTCCGCACCCACTTCCATGGCCTGGATCGAATCCCGAGCGAGGGCCCGATCATCATCATGATGAACCATGCGGGGATGGCGTTCCCCTGGGATTTTCTGATTTTCGCTGGCGAACTGATGACGCAACGTGGAGCTGATTTTCCCTTGCGCGGTCCGGGCGAAAAGATCTTCACGCGCAATCCCGTCATCAACCACATTCTGCCCGAACGTTGGCTGGAGACGATCGGCGGCGTCGAGGCGACGTATCGCAACATGGAGAAGATGGTGCGTCACGAGCAGGTGATTCTCTACGCGCCCGAGGGCGTGGCCGGCATGGGCAAAGGCTGGAGCAAGCGCTACCAACTGGAACCGTTCCACACCAGCTTCCTGAAGCTGGCGGCCACGTACGACGCCACCATCGTGCCGGGCGTCTGTATCGGCAGCGAGAACCTCCACCCGTGGGCGGTCGACGCGCCGCGGCTGGCCAAGCTGATCGGCTTCCCCTTCTTTCCGCTCTCGCCCGTCTCCATCTGGCTGCCCATCTTCCCCTCGATGCTGGTTTACTCGCTGCCGATTCGCATGGACTACTACGTCGACGATCCGATCCAACTGCCGCCCGACGACTACGACAGCTATACGACCGCGGACTGGCACGCGCTTGCGGAGCAGTTCCGGCAGGACATGCAGGCGAGGGTCGACGCGCGGCTCAACCCCGGGCGGCGTTCGGCGCGCGACGGTGACGATCCGTCTTAACGCTCGGCTTGGCGCTGCCGGATCGTCTCCATGAACGTCCGAGCGTCATCGAGGTCCACTTCGCTCTCCGAGAGCTTCAGCTCGCGGGCGGGCGTCTTCAGCACGATGGCGTTGCCCTCCCGGCGCATCGTCACATCCTGGATGGGATGCTCCAGCCCGCTCTGGGCAATTTCCATAATGCGGGAGGCGAACTCCGGCAGCGAGCGCTCCACTTTTGAGAGGAGCTTGCCCAGCCAGCCGCCCGTCCGCTGCGCTGCCTCCCGCAGCTCCTGACGGGCCTTGTCGATCTCGGTCTGTGCCCGGCGGCCCAGCTCGATCGCGATCGTGTCCTCCGCGGTCAACACGAGCGCCACCTCATCGTCCTCGATGGGCAGCCTGGCCAGCTCCTCGCGCCAGACCAGCTCGTGCGCGCGCGACTTGCCGAGCCCCTTCAGTTCCTGAGACCCAAGGTCGACGAAGCGGAGCGACCCAAGATCCGACGTGGCCTGGCGGGCCTCCTCGGCGACGACGATCTGCCCGCCGTGGGCGACGTCGGCCAGTCGTTTGGCGAGGTTGACGACGTGACCGAAGAGATCCCCCTTCTCGCGGATCGGCTCCCCCCAAGCGATCCCGATCCCGGCGGCAATGGGGTCATGGGGATGAGCCCGGTTGTACTCGCTCAACGCCCGTTGCATGGCAGCCGCCGCTCGCAACGCCGATCGACAACCATCGAACGCGGTCATGACGCCGTCGCCGTAGGTCTTGATGATCGTGCCCTCGTGCTCGGACACGTGAGATTCGACGAGCCCGAGGAACGTGCGGGCGACCTGATAGGCCGCGTTGTCGCCGCGCTCGGCGGTGAACGCGGTGAAGTCGCGGATGTCGCCGAACAGAATCGCCAGCGGGCCGTCCTCAGCCATGGGCCGTTGCCGCGTTCGTCAAAAAGTGGATCGCGCATTCGATGCCGCGCTCGTACTGATGCAAATCGAACTTCTCATTGGGCGAGTGGAGGCGATCGTCGGGCAAGCCGAACCCCATCAGCACGACGGGAATGTCGTACTGGTGCTGCAGCAGGCTGACGACGGGAATCGACCCGCCCTCCAGCGTAAACACGGGCCGCGTGCCGAAGCTCGATTCGTACGCCTGTGCGGCCGCTTCCATGGCGGGATGATCCCGGTCCACGAGCGCCGGGTCCGCCTTGAAGAAGGCGTTTGCGCTCACGCGGACGGTCTCGGGCGCGAGGGACTCGACGTGGCGCTCGAAGAGCTCGGCGATCTCGTCGGCTTTCTGGTGGGCGGCCAGGCGCATGCTCACTTTGGCGAGCGCCTTGGCCGGAATAACCGTCTTGGCCCCCTCGCCCGTGAAGCCGCCGCGGATGCCGTGGATCTCCAGCGTCGGCCGCGCGCCGAGGCGTTCGGCCACGCCGTAGTCGGGCTCGCCCCAGAGCGCGGGCGCGCCGCTCTCGCTCAGAACGTGCGACTCGTCCGCACCGGCCTCCATGACCTCCGCACGCTCTGCCTCGCTGAGCTCGCGAACCGCGTCGTAGAAGCCGGGAATGGCAACGCGACCGGTCTCGTCGTGCAGCGCGGCCAGGATCTCGCACATCGCCTGCATGGGATTGTGGACGACCCCGCCGTAGCCGCCCGAATGGAGATCGTGGCTTGGCCCCGTCACCTCGATTTCGCCGTAGACCATCCCGCGCAGCCCGTAGACGATCGACGGCTGCTCCGGACCGCGCATGGGCGAGTCCGAAACGACGCAGACGTCGGCGCGGAAGCGATCGTGGTGCGCCTGGAGCGTGTCGGGGAGATGGGCGCTGCCGATCTCCTCCTCGCCCTCGATGCAGAGCTTGACGTTGACGGGAAGCGACCCGTCGGTTTTCAAGAACGACTCGATCGCTTTCAGTTGGGCGAAGACTTGCCCCTTGTCGTCGGAGCTTCCGCGCGCGAAGAGCTTGCCGTCCCGGACCGTCGGCTCGAACGGCGGCGTCTCCCACTCGTCCAATGGGTCTGGCGGCTGCACGTCGTAGTGCCCGTAGACGAGCACCGTCGGTTTTCCCTCCGCATGGAGCCAATCCGCGTAGACGACCGGGTGGCCGTCCGTCTCGATCAGCTCGACGTTCTCCAGGCCGATGCGGCGGGTGTCGTCGGCAATCCACTCGGCGGCTTGGCGAATGTCGCGGTTGTGTTCGGGGAGGGTGCTGACGCTGGGGACGCGGAGCAGCTCGGTCAGTTGGTCCCGGGACGTCTCCCGTTGCTGGCGAGCGTATTCGAGCGCTTGATCTGTCATTGCGGGGCTCCTTCGCCTTAGAGTCAATGGCAGCGTACTCGCGGGCGATGGCGACTGTCAACGCGGCGTTGCCCGCGAGATCATGTCGCTGTATGGTAGAACTGACTTAAAACAACGAGGAGGGGACACGCCATGCGATCGATGAAGCTCTTGGGCGCCGCATTGCTGCTCACTGTGGGCCTCGTTGCCGGGCTCGGCGCGAGCGACACCCAGCCGCCAGAGATCGAGATTGAGACGCCGCAGGACGGCGCGGAATTCCTGTTGAATGAGCCCGTAACGGTGTCGTGGTCGGTTCGCGATCCCGTGCCGGGATCAGGCGTGGCGTTCACGCGGGCGACCCAGGACAGCGGCGAAGCGCTAGACACGAGCACGCCCGGCGATCATGTGTTGATGGTTGAAGCCGAGGATCGCGCCGGGAACCGATCCCAGAAGCGAGTGCGCTATTGGGTGCTCTACGACGTCACGATCGAGGAGCCGCTTGCCCCCTCGGCCTTCAACGACGACACGCCACCGACGATGACCTTGCCGGTCGGGACTGAGATCCCGCTCAGCTTTACGGTTCAGGACGCCTTCGGGCAGTCGGTCAGGGACGTGGGCAGCACCGTCAGCGTGCTGGAGGCCGACACGCGCGAGATCGTCTTCTTGGGCGAGGAGGGCGTCAAATCGCTCCGATTCAACGCCGACAGCGCCACGCACGAGTTCACGTTGGATACCGGAGCCCTCGCCCCAGGCGACTATCGCGTGATCGTCCAGTTCCAGGACGGGCGCACGATCTTTCGGGTGGATTTGACGCTGGAGCCAAACGAGTCGACTTAGCGCATCGCGGGCGCCTTGTGCCCTGAGGCCGCCGTCGTCTACAATCCGTCCTATGCAACCATCGACGTGAAGGAGGTCGCCCCATGCGCGTTGGCGTTCTGGCCGCGGCGATCGCGCTGCTGGCCACACTGGCATTCCATCCGTCGGCTTCGGCTCAGTTCCTCGACCCGGCGCTGTCGTGGAAGACGATCGAGACCCCGCACTTCCGAGTGACGTTCCACCCTGGCACGGAGGGCATGGCCCAGCTGACGGCCCAAGCGGCCGAGGAGGCCTACGACTGGTGGACCGACAAGCTCGGCTATGAGCCCAGCATTAAGACGAATCTGGTCGTCGTGGACTATCAAGATGGGCCGAACGGCTTCGCCAGCCTGTTCCCCAACCTCCAGATCGTCAACTTCGCCAAGTTCGCCGGGTTTTCAGGGTTGTTCGCCAACTCCGAAGCCACGTCCTGGGAAGAAACGGTCACGTTCCACGAGTATGGCCATATCGCCGATCTCGACTATGTCGGGGGCATGGCGGCCAACTTCCGCAAGGTCTTCGGGCGCGTCATTCAGCCGGGCATGCAGGAGCCGACGCTGCTCGTAGAAGGGGTTCCGACCTACGGAGAGTACAAGATCCGCGGCGCCTCGCGGGCCAACGAGCCGCGGGTTGCCATGATGCTGCGCACGATGCTCTTGGAAGACAGCTTCCCCAGTTATCAACAAGCCAGCTTCTACTACGACCGCGACGAGTGGCCGGCCCCGGGCTCAATCTCGCACGACGTCGGCCCCTGGTTCGTGCGGTTTTTGGAGGCTGAGTACGGCGAAACGACCTATCGCCAGCTCAAAGAGGCGATGTCGGCCAACCCCTGGTGGAGCTACGGCAGCCTCCTTTCCTTGCTGATGCCGGGCACCCACGTCAGCGGTGACTTCAACGACATCTTCGAGGAGACAACGGGCAAGACGGGCCGGACGCTGTGGCGAGAGTTCCGCGCGTGGCTGTCGACGCAGTTTGATTCGCAGATCGACGAGATCCGCGCAGCGGGCATCACGCCGAGTCGGCGTGCTACTCATTCGGGATTCTACACGGGCAACGCCACGTGGGGGCCGAACGGCGACTGGATCTACTACACGCACGCCGATCCGGACCGCGCGGGCGGCGTACGTCGGGTCCACCCCGATGGCACGGGCGACGAAGCCATCGTGTCGGGATCGATTGGCGACTTAGCCGTCGACCTCGATGGGGAATCCCTGATCTACGCCAAAATGGACGTTTATGACAAGTTCTACACGCGCTACGATCTCTACCGCTACGACCTGTCATCGGGGGAGGAGACGCGATTGACCCACGGGGAGCGGCCGTTCCGGATCGCCATGGGCCCCGATGGCGAAAGCGTCGTCTACGCCCGCTACAATTGGGGGCAGGCCGCGCCGTCGATCCAGGAAATCGATCTGAGCTCGGGCGAGATCACGGAGATTCGGGCGTTCGACGAGGGGACGGTCGTCGAGGATTTGGCGCTCTCGCCCGACGGAGGGACCCTGGCGCTGTCGATCTGGAAGCGCGGCGGCTACTCCGACGTCTACACCCTGCCCGCCTCCGGCGGCGAGCTGACCGCGCTGACTCAGGACAAGGCGACGGATTATGGGGTGACGTGGGCGCCTGAGGGCGAGTACGTGCTGTTCAGCTCCGACCGTACGGGCGTCTACAACCTCCATGCGATCCGCCTGGCGGACGGGTCGCTGTTCCGCGCGAGCAACGTGCTTACGGGAGCGACGGGCCCGGCCGTGTCGCCGGAGGGGAACCAAGTGGCGTTCACGGGCTACGGCGACTCCGGCTACGATCTGCAGATCATGCGCTACGCGCCGGAGAGCTGGACCCAAGTTCAGCCCAGTCAGGAAGAGATTCCGGAATGGAACGGGTTCCCCGACACCGACTACCCGGTCCAGGACTACACCCCGTGGCCCTCGCTGCGCCCGAAGCTCTGGTTCCCCGTATTGGGCGGATCGCAGCTCGGCGCGGCCACGTTCGGCCAGGACGCGCTTTTCGAGCAGAACTACAGCGCCAGCGCCGGCTGGGACCTCGAGGCGGGCACGCCGTACTTGAACATCAGCTATTCCTACGCGGGCACGTTGCCGACGATCTCCATGAACGCCTACGCCAGCGGCGCGGGATACAATGTCGGACTGGACGCCAGCTATCCCCTGGTGAGCCGCATGTCGCTCAACCAGTCGCTCGCGGTCGGTTATGAAATGAGCCACTTCGAACGCCCGTCACAGACGATCTCGGCGGACTGGTCGCTGTCGCACACCTGGGCTAGGGACATGACAAGCCTGACGACCAACGCGGCGCTCCATGCGACGTACAACTTGACAGCCGGCGAGGCCCCCCTACGCAAGCTCGTCGGCACCGTCAGCGAGCGCTGGCAGTTGCCCTTCGCCGGGCCAAAGGCCCTGGTTGCGCAGCTCGCCGCCGGCTGGAGCGACGCGCTCCTGCCCGAGCGCGGGTTCTCCGTTGGCGGATCGAGCGGGACGTTCCCCGTGCGCGGCTTTCCGAGGGGCATTGAGTCCGGTCGGGTGGCCGCCGCGGGAAGCTTGCAATACGGGCAACGTCTGATCGAAATCGAGCAGGGGATCGGGCTCTGGCCCGTCTTTGTGGACGACGTCAACGCGGGCGTCTTCGTCGACGCTGCGCAGGCCGGCGATCGGCTCACCAACTATCGCGAGGATCTCCGGATCGGCTTCGGCGCGGAGGCTCGACTGACGATGAACCTGTTCAGCTACATGGGCGGCCCGACGCTGCGCGTGGGCGTCGCCCAGGGGCTGGGCCAACCGTCGCCCGAGGTCTACGTGTCGTTCGGCACCGGCGGAGAGGGACTCTATGGCGGAGACGGTGCGTCGCTGCGTCATCAAGATCGGCAGCCGACTCCTCGTCCCGAACGGTAAGCTCGACTTCGACTATCTCCGGTCGATCGCGCAGGGCGTGTGCGCCCTGCGCCGGGCGGGGGTCGAGACCGTGCTCGTCAGTTCCGGGGCGATTGCCACCGGCGTGGCGGAGCTCGAGCTTAAAGATCGCCCGAGGTCGGTGGCGCGCAAGCAGGGAGCGGCAGCCGTGGGCCAGATCGCGCTCATGCACGCCTATCGGACGGTCTTTGCCGAGAACGCCCTGGAAGGCGCACAGCTGCTGCTGACCCACGCCGACATCGAGGACCGGAAGCGGTTCTTGAATGCCCGGCACACGCTGGGCGCGCTGCTCGATTTCGGCGTTGTGCCGCTCGTGAACGAGAACGACACCGTCTCCACGGAGGAGATCCGCGTCGGCGACAACGACAACCTGGCCGCGATGGTCGCGTCGCTGGGCGAAGCCGATCTGTTGGTGTTGCTGTCGGACATCGACGCGCTCTACACGGCTGACCCCCAGCGCGATCCCCACGCCGAGCGGATCCCCGTGGTCGAGGGGATTACCGAGGAGCTGGAGGCGATGGCTGCCGACGCCCGCGACGGGCCCGGCATCGGCGGCATGCGCACAAAGTTGGAGGCCGCCAAGCGGGCCGGCGAGATCGGCATTCCCTCGGTCATCGCTCACGGCCGCGAGCCCGAGGTCGTGACCCGCGTGGCTCGGGACGGCGAGCGGGTCGGCACGCGCGTGGAACCGCCCCGGCCCGAGCGACTGCGCCAGCGCAAGCACTGGATCGGCCATCTGCTCAAGCCGCGCGGCGTCATCCATGTCGACGGGGGGGCGGCGAGGGCCGTTACCCAATCCGGACGGAGCCTTCTTCCATCGGGAATCACGGCTGTCGAGGGGACGTTCAAGATGGGCGACGCGGTGGACATCCACGATCCGGCGGGCACATCGATCGCGCGCGGGCTGGTCGCCTACGGGGCGCGCGAACTGGCGGCGATCCAGGGATGCCGGACGGACGAGATCGAGACGATCCTCGGCTATACGTATCGCGACGAAGTGGTCCATCGAGATGACCTCGTGACCGTGACCGCCTCAACCAAGGAGCCCTCTCATGAGTGACATGCAGGCGATGGCCGAACGGGCCGCAAACGTCGGCCACGATTTGATGACACTGTCGGCGGAGACGAAGAACGAAGCACTGGAGGCGATGGCGGCTGGCCTGGAGCGCGAGTCGGCCGTCATCCAGGAGGCCAACGCGCAGGACATGGAAGGGGCACGCGCCACTGGCCACTCGACGGCGCTGCTCGATCGCCTGAAGCTTGACGCGGATCGCATCGCCGGCATGGCGGATGGCTTGCGCCAAGTGGCGCAACTGGGGGATCCGGTGGGGCAGGTTGCCGAGCAGTGGTCGCGCCCGAACGGGCTCCGGGTGCAGCGGCACCGCGTGCCGTTGGGCGTGGTGGCCATGATCTATGAGGCGCGCCCGAACGTCACGGCCGACGCCGCGGCGCTGTGCCTCAAAAGCGGCAACGCCGTGATTCTCAGAGGCGGCAGCGAAGCCATCCACTCCAACAAGGCCATCACGGAGGTTCTGCGGGCAGCCTGCCACGAGGTCGGCCTTCCGCGCGACGCCGTTCAGCTCGTGAGCAACACCGACCACGCGCTCGTCGACGAGCTCCTCGATCTCGACGGCCACATTGACCTCGTCATCCCGCGGGGCGGCGCCGGCTTGATCCGACGGGTCGTGGAGCGCTCCCGGATTCCGGTGCTGCGCCACGAGCGGGGCGTCTGTCATCTGTACGTGGACGACGAAGCGGACCTGAGCATGGCCCAACAGATTGCCCTCAATTCGAAAATCCAACGGCCGTCGGTCTGCAACGCGCTGGAGACGCTGCTCGTCCACGAGGCGGTCGCGGACGCCTTCCTTCCGCGAGCGATCGAGCAGTTGAGAACCAATCGCGTCCTCGTTCGGGGCTGCGAGGCCACCCGGGCGATCGTCGACGACGTCGAGCCCGCCTCCGAGGCCGACTGGGGCGCGGAGTACCTCGATCTGGTCCTGTCGGTCAAGGTCGTCCCCGATATGCCAGCGGCCATGGCGCACATCGCCGAGCACGGGACCAAGCACACGGAGGCGATTGTCACTGACAACGACGCCCGGGCTCAGGCGTTCACGCGGGGCGTGGACGCGTCCGTCGTGCTGCACAACGCCTCGACGCGCTTCAACGACGGCGCCGAACTCGGCTTGGGCGCGGAGATCGGGGTCAGCACAAGCAAGCTCCATGCGTACGGGCCGATGGCGCTCAAGGAGCTGACGACGCTCAAGTACGTCGCCCTCGGCGAGGGTCAAGTCCGCGGTTGATCAAGGCCCAATCCGTGCTGATGGAAGATGTTGCTCATCAGCTCGATGCGGTCGTGCCGGGAGATGCGCACGGCGTAGCAGCAGTCGTCGACCTCGCAGAGGTACCATCGTTCCCTTTGCGGCGCGCTCTCCACGACCGATCGACGCAGGTCCTCCGCCGTGAACAGATCGAGGGGCTCGCGGCGGGCGCGGAGGTAGCGGCGCACGGCGTCGGCGAAGGGGTGCTGAGTGAGTGGTTGCATGGTCGCTCCTCATCGCTTCTAGCGCGAATCCTCCCCGAATTCGGGGTCGGCTGCCGCGACGCAACGTGCGACGTGTCCGTTGCCCATCGGACACGCTGCCAAGATTCGCGCGTTTCCTTGATCGCTACGCGGCACGCTCGCCGCCTCGTCCCGAGCCTACAGCAACATCGGCGCTAACGGCCAATTGCGCCCCATGGGAGGGGAGTTGCGCGCCCCAGCGGCGGGCCAGCGAGGAGCGTGACGAATCGAGCAATTCGCCCGCTTGAGGTCGCGCATTGCGCCCGCCTATCATGAGGGATCATGCTCCGCCTCGTCGATCGCTATCTCCTGCGCGAGATGCTCTGGCCGTTTCTGGTGACGCTCGTCGGCTTCCTCATCTTCTTCATGCTTCTGGTGATCGGCCAGCTCTCGCAGTACCTCGTGGATCGCGTCGTTCCCGCCGAAACGCTCATCTCGCTCATGCTCTACCGCGTGCCGTATCTCTTCACGTTGGCGCTGCCCATTGCCGTGCTCTTCGCCATCTTCCTCGCGCTCGGCAGGCTGGGTCACGATCGGGAACTGATCGCGCTCCAGTCCGGAGGCATCTCGCTGAGACGCTTGTTGTTGCCGCTGTTGATGGTAGGCCTCGCGATCGGCGGGGCCGACTTCGTCATCGGCAACGAACTCGCCCCGTGGGGCAATCGGCAATTCCTGCAGGCCTACACGGAGATGTTCCTGGGGAGCTCCTCGTCCCCTCAGATTCGCGACAACGCCTTCTTCAAAGGCCCCAACGAGCGATTCTTCTACGTGCAGCGTCACGACGCGGAGAGCGACGTGCTCCACGACGTGCTCATCTACGACCAGAGCGGCGAGCTGGGACTGACCCAAGGCGACACGTATCCCAAAGTCGTCACCGCCGACCGGGCCCAGTGGGACGGGACGATCTGGCGACTGCAGAGCGGGGTGCTCCACGCCATCGACGAGGAGGGCCAGCTGCGCTACACGAGCCGCTTCGAGACCATGGAGATCCGCGTGGGGGAGGCGGCCCGACAGCTCGTGCTCGAGCAGCGCACGCCGCAGGAGATGAGCCTGGGCGAGCTGGGCGAGCGCATCAGCGCCTTCCGCGAGACGGGCCGGTCGGCGGAGGCGTTGATCGTGCAGTACCACGCCAAGATCGCCATTCCGGTCGCCTGTCTCGTCTTTGCCCTCTTCGGGGCGCCGCTGGCGCTCTTGCTCGGCCCGCGAGGGCGCGCCTTCGGCGTCATCCTCGGCGTGGGGTTCGTGCTCGTGTATCAAGGCCTCTACTTCTGGACCGCGCAGATCCTCGGAACGCGCGGCGACCTGCCGCCGAGCTGGGGCGCGTGGATTCCGAACATCGTCTTCGGCCTCATCGGAGCGGCACTGACCTGGCGGGCCAACCACTTCGGGCGGCTCGACGTGCTCCAGCGGGCACGCCGCTTCCTTCCCCTGATGGGCGTAGCGCTCGTGCTCGGATGGAGCGTCGCTGGGGCGCCCGTCCAGGCGCAGCCGGCCTCGCAGACGTCGCCGCTGCAGATCGCGGCGGACCGGGTCAGCGTCAGCGACGAGGGCCGGCGACTGGAAGCCGACGGCAACGTCCGCGCCCGCTATGAGACGGGCCAGATTGAAGCCCGACATCTGCGCGTCGATCGCGGCCAGACTGCCAGTTGGCAAGTGAAGGCGCAAAGCGCCAGTTTTGCCATCGACGAGCTGCGGGGACGGGCCATGCAGATCGACGCCGTCTTTCGGCGCGAGGAGCGCGCGCTGAGCCCGCAGCGGCTGCGGCTGGCCCAGTCGGCGTCGGTCCAGTTCACGGACGGGCGACTCTCGGCCCGCACATTGACGCTGCAACGCACTGACGGCCCGAACTGGTCGCTGGATGCCACGGGCAACGTCCGGCTCGAGCAGAGCGAGCGGAACCAAGTCGCAGAGGCGGAGACGCTCGTCGTCCAGTTGGTGGCCGATCGAGATACGGGGGAGTGGCGCCTCACGAGCGCGCAAAGCGATCAATTCAGCGGGGCGTCGGACTTCACCAACGATCGCGGCGAGACCCACCGGCTCCGCTTCGCCGGCCGGGACGCCCGCATGACGTTCGACGAGTCGAACAACGTCGAGCTGATCGACGGCGATGGGGGCAACTTCACAACGTGCTTGTGCAATGAGCCCATCGAGGACGCGTCGTACTCGGTGCGTGCTGGACGAATGCTGATCCGGCCGGACGAGGTCCTCGTGGCGTTCGACGTCACGGCGCGGGCGTTCGGCGTGCCGATCTTCTGGGCGCCGGTCTATCTCTCGCCGTTGGGGGATGTCCAACAGGAGTATCCGTTCCTCCCTGAGGTTGGCCGTTCAACCGGGCGCGGCTGGTTCGCCAAGTGGCGGGTTCCGTTCTACTTGAACGAACGGACCTTGGGCCACGTGCTGATCGACTACTACGCCCGCCACGGCGAGCTCGGCACGGGGATCGACCTGCAATATCAGCTGCTGCCCGGTTCGCAGGGGGGCTCGTTGCGGTTTTATCGAGTGACGGGGCGGGGGGATGCGATCTCGCTCGACTGGTCGGACCGCTTGACCTTGCCGAACGACACCGAGCTGGCGCTCTCAGCGGGGCTGCGCACCGGCCGGCTGGCCCAGGAGGCCGCTCGACTGGAGACGGGGGCCGAATTATCCGGAGACGACAGCGGCTGGAACTGGCGTGTGGCGTTCAAGCGGAATCAGAACCTCGTCGGGCCCGACCCCGATCCGGCGGACCTCGAGGAGCTCGGCTACCGCGTGCTCGAGCGCTTGCCGGAGCTGACGATCTCCAGCCAAGCGGTCGAACTCGACGCGGTCCCGTTGAGCCTCAGCTCCAGCATCGGCTGGGGGCGCTATCAGGAGGTCGACTTCGACGGCACGACCAACAACAGCTCGCGCTTCGACGGGCGCCTGAACGCGGATCTGAGCACGATCTCGGTGTTGCCCGGCCTCGATCTGCAGTCGAGTTCGGGATACCGCCTGACGCTCTACGAGGCGACGCGACGCGACGTCTGGCACATCGACACGCGCCTTGACGCCGAGCCCACGACGACCGCATCGCTGTCATTTCGCCATCTTTATCGGACGCTGCGCGGGCAGAGTCCCTTCGAGTTCGACCGCGTCGACGTGTCGCACAGACTGACGCTCGACGCGGACTGGGAAGCCACGGACGACGTTGGCCTCCGGCTGAACACGGGCTACGACGCCCAAGCGCAAAGCTTCGATCCGCTGGAGGTGACGGCCAACGCCCGCTGGCGGAAGGCGCGGGCGACATTGGGCGCGACGGCGGACCTGAACGCCTTGGCGGTCGATGGGCTCACGTGGCAAGGGCGGCTGACCGGCGACGGCTGGAGCGCCCATCTGGACGGCGGCTACAACCTCGTTTCGCGCCGATTTGATGATCTGATCGCGAAGGTGGACCTGGGGCCGCGGTGGCGTGCCGGGCTCCGGTTCGACCCGAACACCCTGTCGCTGGAGCGGATCAACGCGGAGTCGTCATGGGAATTCGGCAATTGGGAGCTCCAGGCGGGCAGCGAGTACGACCTGACGGCGGGGCGGTTGTCCGCGTTCCAGTTTGGGATCGTGCGCAAGTTCTGCGAGGATTGCTGGCAAGTGGGCCTTTACGGCAATCGCCAGCAGCTATGGGTCGAGGCCCAGATCAACGCGTTCCCCACGGCCCGGATCTCGTACTCGCCGACGGACCAATCCCTGGGATTCGGCGAGGACGCGCGTTGATGGGGCCTCCATGGGCGAGCTACCATGCGCTCTGGAGGACGGACCCGACAACGCCACAACCGAAGGAGGATCTGCCATGGCGCGCAAGATCGGCGGTTACCTGCGACCGGCCGCCGCAGCCCGGTATCTCGGCATTCCCGTCCAGGAAGTCGAGAAGATGATCGAAAGCGAAGAGCTGCCGCGGATGAAGATCAACGGCGAGTGGCGCGTGCCCGTGGATCAGCTGGAGGCGTGGCTCGACGAGGAGGTCTCCGAGGCCGAGCTGAAGACCCTCGCCCAGCACATCGAGGACGTGGACGAGGAGGACGTGGAAGAGATCGTGCAGGAGGAGAGTCAGGACGAGGACTCGTCCTCCAAGGGCAACGACTGAAGGCGGGCGGGCGCCGCCCGCCCCAGGTGCCGGTACGCGTGCTCGGTGGCGACACGCCCCTGCGGCGTCCGTTGCAGAAAGCCCTTTTTCAGGAGGAACGGCTCGTAGACTTCCGAGACGGTGTCGGTCTCCTCGCTGAGCGCGGCGGCCAGGGTGTCCAATCCGACCGGCCCGCCGGCGAACTTGTCGATGAGCGTGCCCAGGATGAGGCGATCCAGCTCATCCAGTCCGACGTCGTCGACCCCGAGCATCTCCAGCGCCCGATGGGCGATCGCGGCGTCGATGCGCCCTCCGCTTTCCACGTCGGCGTAGTCGCGCACCCGCTTGAGCAGGCGATGCGCGACGCGCGGCGTGCCGCGGGCCCGCTGGGCAATCGCCTGAGCGCCGTCGTCGGTGATGTCGACGTCCAGAATGGCCGCGCCGCGACGGGCGATCTCGCCCAGTTCCGCCTCGTCGTAGAAGTCGAGCCGCAGCACCACCTCAAACCGATCCCGCAACGGCGAGGTCAACAGGCCCGTCCGCGTCGTGGCGCCGATGAGCGTGAACGGCGGCACGTCCAGGCGCAGCGACTGGGCGCTCGGCCCCTCGCCGATGACGATGTCGATCTTGAAGTCCTCCATGGCCGGATAGAGGATCTCCTCAACGGCCCGGCGCATGCGGTGGATCTCGTCGATGAACAGCACGTCGCCCGCTTGGAGCCCGGTGATGATCGCGGCCAGGTCCCCGGGCCGTTCGATGACGGGGCCGGAGGTCTGCTTGATGCCGACGCCGAGTTCTTGGGCGACGATCTGCGCCAGTGAAGTCTTGCCGAGTCCCGGCGGCCCGTGGAACAGAATGTGATCCAGCACTTCGTCCCGGCGATCGGCGGCGCGGATCGCCAGCTTCAACTGATCTTTGAGTGACGCCTGGCCGACGAACTCGTCCAGCGAGTGGGGGCGCAACGTCCGAACCGCACGGTCCTCGTCGCGTTCCTCGCCGCGCGTAATGGGATCCCGAACCATGAGCTCATTCTAGCGGAGAGCGCGCCAGACCCTCAACGGAGCGGGGGATCCTCGCCGCCAGGGGGTTCTGGGGGCGCTGACCGGGTCGCACGCGCCGACGCGGTGGGGTACACTGACACAACCATGCTGGATGACATCGCGCAAGCCCTCAAGGAATACGACCGATTCGGCATCGTTGCCCACCTCGGCCCCGAGGCCGACGCGATCGGGGCGTTGCTGGGCGTGCACCACATATTGCAACAGTTGGGCAAAACAACCTTTCCCGTGCTCCGCGACGAGGTCCCCCACGAGCTCCACTTTCTCCCCGACGCCACGCTGATCGCCGGAACGGAGACGGCTCCCCACGACAAGATCGACGCCTGGATCGTGGTCGACTGCGGGCAGCTGAATCGCGTGGGGCACGACCTGGAGGACGCGATCCGCGAGCACCCGCTCGTGGTCAACATCGATCACCACGCCGACAACCCGTGCTTCGGCGACGTCAACTGGATCGAGGCCCGGGCGTCGACGACGATGCTCGTCTACGGGCTGGCCCAGCATCTGGGCGTTGACGTTACCGCCGACTTGGCGACGTGTCTGTACAGCGGCATCGTCGCCGACACCGATTCGTTCCGCAACGACAACGTCACCTCGGATGTGCTCCGGACCGCCTCGGAGCTGGTCGAGCACGGGGCCCGGGTACGCGAGGTGAACATCAACCTCTACGAACGACGTACGCCCGCAGCCATGCGAATTTTGGGCCACACGCTCGCCCAAGCGCGGATCGACTTGGAGCATCGGCTCATCTGGTACCCGCTCTCTCAAGAAGATTTCCGCACCGCCGGCGCCTCGGTCAACGACACCGAGCGCATCGTCGAGGAGCTGCGGGCCACGGACGGCGTGGACGTCGCGGTTCTCTTGAAGGAAATGGAGAACGGCCGCGTCAAGGTCAGCCTGCGCTCCAAGCACGGCGTCGACGTCAGTCGGGTCGCCCGAGCGTTCGGCGGGGGCGGCCATCCCAAGGCGGCAGGGTGCCTGGTCGACAGCAACCTCGACGACGCCGAGACCCAACTGCTGGGCGCGGTCAGGCACGCGCTCGACGAGCATGGCGGCTGAGATGGCATCTGACGGATCTGTTGAGCCGACGGCTGTCAGCATCGGCACGTTCGACGGCGTCCATCTCGGGCACCAGACGCTCTTGAACCGAGCGCACGAGCGTGCGCAATCCCAGGGTCTCACCAGCGTCGCTCTGACGTTCCGGCGTCCCCCGCAGAACGAGTTGGGGCATCCGAAGCCCCTGCTGCTGCCGCCGGCAGAGAAACTGGCTGTGTTGGGCGAGTTCGTCGATCGGGTCGGCGTGTTGGACTTCCAGCGGATCCGCAATCTCGAGCCGGAGGCGTTCGTCGATCAGATCCTTTACCAGACCTACCGCGCAGGCGTTATCGTGACCGGATCCGACTTCCGGTTCGGGCGCGATCGGCAAGGGGACGTCCATGCCCTCCGCTCGCTCGGTGAGGCCTACGGCATGACCGTGGAGGTCGTCGAGCCTGTCGATGCCGACGGCCGCCCCATCAGCAGCACGGCCATTCGGGAATTGTTGCAAGAGGGACTCGTTCGAGACGCGGCAGAGCTGCTCGGCCGACGCCCTCGGCTGGTTGGCGAGGTTGTCTCCGGCGCCGGCGAAGGGGCCAAGCTCGGCTTCCCCACGGCGAACTTGCACATTGACCCGGAAGTGCTCGTCCCCGCCGACGGCATCTACGCCGCCTGGGTGGACCTCAACAATGGGCGCCACCCCAGCGCGCTCTACATCGGCAGCCGGCCGACCTACAACGCCCAGGAGCGATCGGTGGAGGTCCACCTGCTGACGCCGCCCGAACGATCGCTGCGGCAATGCACGCTCAAGGTCGAAATGGTCGAGCGCGTCCGCCCGGATGAGCGCTTCGACTCCCTCGATGCGCTCAAGGCGCAAATGGCGGCCGACGTCGCGGAGATCCGCGATATTCTCGCCGTCGGCTAAGCGCCAACTGCTCGGATCGAATCGACCGAGGGCCAGTGTGTCAGTTCAACTCAAGCGCCTGGTTGAGCCGACGCTTGTCGAAGCCGACGATCATCGTGCCGTCGACCTCAATGACGGGGACGCCCGTCTGCCCCGTCTTGTCGATCAGGCGTTGCGCGCTCTGCAGGTCCCGGGAGATGTCCACCTCGCGATAGTCGACGCCGTGCTCGCTCAAGTACCGCTTGGCCGAATTGCAGTGCGTGCAGCTGGGAGAGGTGTAAATCGTCACTCGAGCCATGTCTGAATCGTCACTCCTTCATCGTCAATGGGAGCGTGAGCTTAGCAATCGGTCTGGCGAAGCGTCAAGCGGAGTGCGCAACGGTTGCAGCAGAAGGGGATTTCGCCTAAAATTTGACAGCATAGCAGACGGCGGATGTCCGGATTGGCGCACGGCCAGTCCGGCTGTTCATTGAGTCGTAGGGAACCGACGCATCATGCGAACGTTGGGACTAGAGACGGCTGGCGAGATGGGGAGCGCGGGCATCGTCAACGACGATGGATCGGGCGTGCTGAGCGAGATCACGTTCGCGGCACGGGCCGACCATGGGGCCAAGCTGACCCCGAGCGTCGATGCCGCGCTGGATCTGGCTGATCTGGCTCGGACGGATCTCGAGCTCATCGCCATCTCGCGCGGCCCGGGGTCGTTTACCGGGCTCCGCGTCGGACTGGCGTTTGCCAAGGGGTTGGCCCGCGCGCTGGACGTCCCATTGGTGGGTGTGCCGACGTTGGAGGCGTACGCCCGTCGCGGGCGATTCTGGCCGGGCCCCGTCTGGGTGCTCGTCCCGGACCGGCGCGACTCGGTCTATTGCGCCGGCTACGAACGGGGACGGCCGATCCAGTCGCCGACGGTCTGCCGGGTAGCGGACGTGCCCGCTCAGCTCACGCCGAGCGACGATTCACAGCCCCCGCTGCTCCTAGGCCCCGGCGCGGACGCCCATCGTGACGCGCTCCGGCGCGCGCTGCCCGACGCCGAGCTCGCCGACGCTGCACTGGCGCGGCCGAGCGGGGCGACGGTGGCCCATCTCGGCCGCGAACACCATGCTCGCAACCAGACCGACGAACTTTACCCGTTGGAACCGCTCTACGCCCAAGGGCCGCCCGTGACGCCCGCTCGACACGAGAACCGGGCGGCGGCCTAAGACACCGAATGAACGCTTACACCAGGGAGGGCGCCGAATGAACGTGCTCGTCTGCGTCAAGCGCGTGCCCGATACCGGCGCGCGCTTCGATCTGACCGACGACGAACGGGACATCGACACGCGCAATCTGGAGTTCACCGTCAGCCCGCACGAGGAGTGTGCGGTCGAGGAGGCAATCCGCATCGCCGAGGCCCATGACGGCGAATCGACGGCGCTGACGCTCGGCCCCGAGGCCGCGGGGGAGCAACTGCGCGAGTCGCTCGCCAAGGGCGTCGATCGCGCCGTGCTTCTCGAGACCGACGACCCGGACGCCTGGGATCCCGGGGGCACAGCCCAAGCCATCAGCGAAGCGATTCAGGCCCAGATCGAGGCGAACGGGCCGTTTGACGTCATGCTGTTCGGCAACGAAGCTGCCGACACGGGCGACTTCCAGGTCGGGATCCGCGTCGCCGAAGCGCTCGGCGTCCCCTGCGTGGCCGGTGTCAAACAGTTGGAACTGGCCGACGGGTCGGCGCGAGCCCTGCGCGAGACGAGCGGCGGCTGGGACGCCTTCGACGTCGGCCTGCCGGCGGTCTTCACCGTGCGCGAAGGGATCAACGTGCCGCGACATCCCTCATTGCGCGGCATCATGACGGCCAAGAAGAAGGAGATCGAGCGAGTTCAGCCGGAGGAGCCGTCGCCGGGCCTGCGGCTCAAGAAGCTGCGCAAGCCCGAGGAGCGCAGCGGCGCCGTCGAGGTCCTCGGCGAGGGGCCTGAGGCCGCGCCGCAGGTGGCCGAGATCCTGAATGAGCTGGGGGTGACCTCCGGATGATCCTCGTCTTGGCGGATCACGACAACGGCGATCTGGTAGACGCAACCCTGCAGACCCTGGCGTTGGCTCGCTCGGCGGCCGACATGCTCGACACGGACGTTGAGGCGATCGCCGTGGGCGCCGATGCCTCCTCGATGGCCGAGGAGCTCGGGCGACACGGCGCCGGTCGCGTCCATGCCGTCACCGAGAATATGGCCTATGCGCCCGGTGTCTGGGCCGCGAGCGTCGTCCACCTCACGGGCTCCTCCGACGTCGACGCCATCATGGCGCCGGGGACGGATCGAGGCTCGGAGGTCATGGCCCGCGTCGCCGCTCGACTGCAACGCCCCTTGGCTGCCCAGTCCGTCGGGATCGAGTCGATCGACGACGGCGTGTGGCACCTGACGCGTCAGCGCTGGGGGGGGAGCCTCCTGGAGGAGGCTGAGCTCGACGGCGGGCCGGCCCTGCTGACGGTGGCGCCGCATGAGCTTGCGCCGTCCGAGCACCCGGTCGCGGACGTGCAGGTCGAGGAGATCCGGCCGGACATGGCCGAGGCGGACCGGGCGGTCCAACTCACCGAGCACATCGAGTCCGAGGCCGAGGGCGTCCCCTTGGCCGATGCCCGCGTCGTGATTGGCGGCGGCCGCGGCGTCGGCGGCGAAGACGGCTTCGAGCAACTGGAGGAGTTGGCCGACTTGTTGAACGGCGCGGTGGGCGGCTCGCGCGTGGCAACCAACAACGGCTGGCGCGAGCACGACGATCAGATCGGCCAAACGGGGAACCGAATCGCGCCGGACCTCTACATTGCCTGCGGGATCAGCGGCGCAATCCAGCACATGGTCGGTTGCTCGGGAGCCAAGCGGATTCTGGCGATCAACACGGATCGGGATGCCCCGATCGTGGAGCGGGCCGATTACGCCGTCATCGGCGACCTCCATGAGATCGTCCCGGCTATCATTGACGAACTCAAGCAAGCGAACGGGAAGGGGTGAATCGACATGGCAGCAGCCTGTGAGATCTGCGGGCGCGGCTCGGACTTCGGACAGAGTGTCACCTTCGCCGGCAACCGCAACAAGCGACGCCGCCGAGCCAACCTGCAGGACGTCAAGGCCTACCAGGACGGCCGCCGCGTCCGCATGACGGTGTGCACGCGCTGTCTCAAAGCGGGCAAAGTCGTCAAGGCGGCTTGACGCTCCAACAAACGAAACCCGGTCGACAAGGCTCGAGCGTCCAGTCTTCTAGGGGACGGAGCGATGCTGCGACGTTCGAGCCGCATGCCGATTGTCGCTTTCGATAAGGGGAGGGATCGTGATCGTACCGACATACGCTCGCTCGGTTGGCCGTGGCTTAGGGGGCGTGCTGATGAGCCTCGGTCTCATTGCCGCTGTCGTTATCGCCGCGCCGTCGTCCGGCATGGCTCCGCTGGATAACAACCCCGACGATGAAGAGACCTATCAAGCGCGGACGGATCTCGATCCGGGCCGTATCCAGACGGAGGAAGACGATGACGGCCAAGGCTTCGACACTCTCGAGTTCGGCATTCGGGGGGGCGGCGCCCTGTTCGCTTGGACGGAATTGGACGGCGACGAACGCGAGTCCGAACTCGTCGTCAGCGATCCCACCCTGTCCGCCGATGACGTCCGTCTGGCCGATGCCGATGGCGATGGCGATCCCGAGAGCGTGTGGGTCGGGACCGGAGGCGGCGACATCGATGGCGATGGCGACGTTATTTCCGAAGAAGCTGGATCCATTGTCGCCACGATCGACGTCGACGGCGATGGCACCACCGAAGTCATCGTTGAGGACACGTCCCGTGTCCTGGGTGAGTATCACGCCGACAGCTTCGGCATCAATAGCGCTGATGACCCACGAGAGGTCCTCTGGGTCGGCATTCTGGGCGAAGGCGGGCGCGGCCGAGCTGCAACCGTCATCGGCTTTGGCGACGTCAACGACGATGGCGAAAGCGAAGTAGAGCTCCAGGACAAACGCACCGCTGACTCGCCGCCCTTCGATCAGTTCATCGACATTGACGGGGACGGCGACGGCGACATCGTGATTCGCGTCTCCGACGCCTGACCCCTGAAGCTCTTAGCTCAAAATGGATCCCGCAAGCGGCAGTTCGCTCAGCTATTGGAAACCGAGCAGCCGACCTCGCTGACTTCGGGGCCGCTGCCGGCGTGTGCCTCGACAAAGTCTCGAATCCGCTCCGCATCGTACGAGGAGAGCGCATCAATGCGAGTCCAGGCCGTCAACACGATCGGCGAGTCCAAGTCCTCGTACGGCGCAAGCACCAGCCGACAGCGCCCCTCGTCCTGCCGCAAGGCGCGGACCAGTTCACGCAGGTTTTCTTGCTCCGCGTCGCCCAATCCGGGTTGATATTGGATCAGCACGCCGCCGCCGGCGAGGTTGCGCAGCTGCGCCTCGTCCGGGATCGGTTGGCCATGAATTCCCCAGTCTGCGGGAATCACGTAGTGAGGACCGGACGTCGGCGGCGTCGTGGCGTAGCCGCCGTGCTCCTCACCGGGTTCAATGATCTCATGGCCCTGATCTGCCGTCTCCTTGCCCGGCTGGCGATCTCCGTCTGAGGAGTCGCTCAGATCATCGATAAGCGCTTGGACCTTGTCGGGGCGGAAGTCGGGATAGTCCTCGCGAATGTCCATAAGCGTGCGGAAACTCTCGTCCGGCTGGCCCGTCTCGGCGTAGAGCTGGGCCAGTTGCCAAAGCGCCCGCCGGCCCGATTCCGGCAGAGGCTCGCCGACGCCGACTCGGCGTTGCTCCGTCTTCACGATCCAGCGGAGAATGTCGATCCGCTGCGACGGCGTGGGATCGCGGTCAAGGGCTTGACGGAACTGCTCCTCGGCCTTGTCGTAGTCGAGCCGTTGGAAGTGGACGCGTCCCATGCCCAAGCGGGCAATGACGGAGGACTCCTCAGATTCGGACTGCTCCAAGACGGTCCGGAACTGCTCCAGGGCCCCCTCGTAGACGTTCTGCGAGAGGTAGAAATGGGCCAATTCGATCCGCAGCTCCGTGGCATCCGAGGCCAGGTCGAATGCCTCGAGAGCGACCTGTCGTCGTTCTTGGTAGTCGAGCTCATCGCCCCGAGTGAAGGCCAACCGGAACTGCTCCACCGCCTGTTGCGTCTGGCCACGTTCCCGATAAAGCCGCGCCAATCCCTCATGGGCCCGGGCAAACCCCGGTGTGTTATCCAAAGCTTGGCGATAGGCGCGTTCGGCCGCTTCCCACTGCTCGGCCGCTCGATAAGCATCGCCCAGCTTGACGCGGACGCTTGCGCTCTCCTGAACGTCAAGCGAGGCCTGATAGCGCGCTTGGGCATCGCCGTAGCGTGCTTGGAGCATCGCTATCTCGCCCAACTTGGCGATGACATCCGTGTATCCGGTGCTCTGGGGAGTGAGTTGATCCCGAAGGTCGTTCAGGATCTCCTGCGCTTGGTCCAAGGATTGCTGCTGGGTTGGGCCTTCGACGTCGGCCGCGTCCGAGTTGGATGCGAGCTTGCGCGCGTGCTCGATGTGGGCCGCTGCCAACTTGCGGCGAGCGAGCGTTTTGGACACGGTTCGGAACTGCTCCCGAGCGTCGTCGTAGGCGTCAACGGCTTGGCGGTAACTCTCGATTGCAGCCCAATGCTTTGACTGGTCCATGCGGATGTCGCCAAAGAGGACGTACGCATCGACGTAATTCGAGTTCAGTTCAATGGCGCGATCGAGCATCCTCACGGCCACGGACCGGCGGGAGGCGTCGCTCTTGTTGACGAGGTAATCGGCGTACATGTACTTGAAGAGCGGGTTGTCCTGATCCGCCCGCATGATGCGCAAGAGCTGTTCTTCGTTCCGGATGTTGAAGGGACTCAAGAGGCTCGTGGCCTGGTCTCGACTCTCGCGAATGGCGTCACCGAGCTGTTCAGATGCGGCTTGCGCATCCTGGGCTTCGTTGGAAGCGTCCCCTGAATTCCCGGAGGTTTCTTCCCGGACTTGATCGCGGAGCGCCGAGCTCCAATTGACGCGCAGGTTGTAGAGCTG
>CAZMNF010000029.1:0-26149 GCA_964567595.1 uncultured Thermotogae bacterium
TCGGGCGTGGCGATGAAGCAGACGAAGCGGATGTGCTGCGCGCCGACCTCCTTGAGGTGGTCGATGGCGTGCGCGGCGCTGTGGCCCGTCGCTAGCATCGGGTCGACGACGAAGACGCGCGCATCGGTCAGTTCCTGCGGAAGGTTGGAGTAGTAGTCCACGGGCGAGAACGACATCTCGTCGCGATAGAGGCCGACGTGGCCCACGCGGGCTTCGGGCACGTAGCGCGTGAAGCCGTCCACCATCCCGAGCCCCGCACGGAGTATGGGAACGACGACGATCTCGTCGACGAGTCGGTACCCCGTCGTCGGTTCCAACGGGGTTTCGATAGGGACATCCTGGACGGGCAGGTCGCGCATGGCTTCGTAGGCCAGGATAGCAGTCGTGTCCTTGAGAACTCGGCGGAAGTCGTAATAGGGGGTCTCCTTGCGACGCAGCGTCGTCAGGTCCCGCTTGAGGATCGGATGATCCACGATCGTCAGTTGCTCGATCGTGCTTGACGACAGTTCGGTCAAATCGGCGCTCCTTCTAGAATATCCGCACCCGCACTGGCCCCAAGCCGGGTCGCGCCGGCCTCGACCATCGCACGGGCATCATCGAACGTCTTGATGCCGCCGGCGGCCTTGACGCCCATTTCCTCGCCAACCGTCTCGCGCATCAGGGCCACGTCTTCCGTGGTGGCGCCGCCGGGCCCGAACCCTGTGGACGTCTTGACAAAGTCAGCTCCCGCCGACTTGGCGATGATGCAGGCAGCGCGTTTGTCCGCGTCGCTCAACAGTGCCGTCTCCAGAATGACCTTAATCCGAGTGTCCTTGGGGCTCTTGCTGCGCACCTCGTGGACGGCACGGATCTCATCGGCGACGTAGCGGTAGTCGCCCGCCTGAAGCGCGGCGACGTTGAGCACCATGTCCAGCTCCGTGGCGCCATCGGACAGGGCCCTCTCCGCTTCCTCGGCTTTGATCTCCGCGGCGTTGGCGCCGTGGGGAAACCCGATGACGGTTGCGACGGCGATGCCCGCATCCTTCAGGCATCGAGTCGCAAGGTCGGCGAGCCAGGGGTTGAGACAGACGGCGCCGAAGCTGTGCACCTTGGCCTCGTCGCACAGCGCCTCAACACGATCGCGACTCACCTCCGGTCCCAGGGCGGTATGATCGATCATGGCGGCGAGATCGGCGCGATACAGTTCCATGCGACCCTCCTCAACTCGACGTATTATAGCTTGCGGCGACGGTGGGGGGTCAACCCGGCGACCGATCCGTCCGCCTCCGACTGACGGACGCTCCTCGTCGTGCAGTTCCGAAGCAGTGCCCAATAGGGAATAGGAAAGAACAGACGGCCCGATGCCGGGCCGTCTGTCCCTCCAAGAAGGAAGCCGAACGGGGATGGGGGTCATTCCGATTGCGACTCGGCCAAGGCGTCCTCGTTGCCGGATTCCACGGTCAGCTCGATCCAGACAAAATCGTTCATGTCGTCGCGGCGGACGCTCGTCACGGTGCCGTCGTAGGGCGAGTAGACGTAGAGCTCATCCATCCGGGCGTTCAGCTTCTGCAAGCGTTGGTCGTAGACGTCCTCGCCCATAACCAACTTCTTGACCGATCCCTTCCAAGACGTCGATTGTGCTTGGATTTGGTCGATCTTGTCCTGAATGGCCGCCAACGCGTCGGGGTCCTTGACGCACAGCGGCTCGTTGCGGAACACGTTCTGATGCCGCTGCACAAGCGGCTCGCCCGTGCAGGAAAGCGCTTTCGTCTCCCGTTGTGTGTCGGGCACGGTCTGCTCGCCGTTCTCGCGCCAGCTCCACGAGATCCGTTCCTCGTCGACCATCTGCGCCGTCCGCTGGCCCTGCTCGCGCACGATCCATGTCGCTTCCTTGATCTCCTGCGACGGACTGGCGCCACAGATGGAGATCTCCAGCGCGTCCGCGCGCCGCATCGTCATCCCTTCGTAGCGTAGCTCGAGGCGGCCGTCCGAGTGCTGCAGAATCTCGGTCGGCTCCGGATCGTATCGCATCCGGTCCTGCGGGATATCCGTGGAGAAGCGCGTCATGAGTGCGCTCACGTTGGCGCGATCCGCCTCGGTCGGCACGAACTTGAAGACTTTGACCGGGTCGAGACAGGCCTGATCCTCGGCGGTGGCGTTCGCCGGCTCCGAGGAGAACGGCGATTGCGCCGCACCGATCGTCAGCCCACCGATCAAAGCGGCTATGGCCGCTGTCAGCTTCCATCGTCCCGTTCGCCTCATGGGAATCAAGCCTCCTTGGTCATCCGCTGGCCCATCTACCCACGGCGCCGCGATTCGTTTCACCGATCCGGATGCGAGGTGGAAGATTCGGCTGCTACAATCAAGCATGCGCTTCGAGGGAATCCACCTTGCCGCCGTCGTCGCCGAGATCGCCGACGAAGTCCGCGGCAGCCGCGTCCAGAACGTCTATCAGCCGCTCGACGAGGCGGTGTTGCTCGAGTTGTACACGGGCCAGAAGCGCCAACTGCTGATTGCGGCCGGCCCCGAAGCGCGGATCCACTTCACCGACCAATCTTTTCCCAATCCGCCTGAGCCACCAGCGTTCTGTATGCTGCTGCGCAAGCACCTGCGCAACGGCTTCGTCCACGAGATCCAGCAGCCGGGCTTGGAGCGGATCGTCGACATCGTCGTCGCTCGGGGAGGAGAACGGAGAACGCTGCGCGCGGAACTGATGCGACCGAACGGCAACGTCCTGCTATTGGACGGCGACGAGGTGCTCGGCGCGCAAAACGCCTCCGCCGGCCATCGCTCGTTTGAGCCGCACGTCCCGTATGCCCCGCCCCAGGCCCAAGGCAAGCTCGACCCGCGCGGCATCTCCCAGACGGCATTTGCCGAGGCCCTTTCCGCCAATGGCGGGGAGCCGACCAAGCGGGCGCTGTTCAAGGCGCTTGATGGCATTGGCCCGCTCACGGCGGGCGAGTTGGCCGTCGCGGCCGGCGTGGATCCCGGCGCAGAGATGGGCACGCTGGCCGACGAGGCGATCGAGCAGCTGTGGGGGGTGACGCGCGATCGCCTCGGGCAACTGGAGCAAGGAGGCCGACAACCGTGCGTCTACGTCGACGCGGACGGGACGGCCAAGGAGGCCACGCCGTGGCCCTACGCCAGCCTGTCCGCGTACGAGGCGACCCCCGTGGCGACGATGTCCGAGGCCATCGACGCCTGTTATCGGACCCAACGCGAGACGCCCGTCGAGCGCCGTTGGCGCAAGCTCCAACGCGCGCTCAACGATGACATCGACCACGTCGAAAAGTCGTTGGCGAACGTGGACGAGGATCTGCAGAAGGCCGAGCGCTACGCCGACGACAAGACGATCGGCGATCTCTTGATGGCCTCCTTGGCGTCGGTGCCCCGTGGCGAATCGAGCGTCGAGTTGACCGACTTTGATGGCCAAGTTCGCGAGGTTCCGCTCGATCCGACGTTGGAGCCCGTCGAAAACGCCCAGTCGTACTACGACCGTTACAAGAAGCGCAAGCGCGGTGTGGAGAAGCTCCAGGCGCGCCAGCGGCAGCTCCGCTGGGAGCGATCGTACTTGCGCCAGCTCCAGGTCCATCTCGATCAAGCTGTGACCATGGCCGATCTGGATGCGCTGGAAGCGGAACTGGTTGAGGCCGGGGTGGTCCAGCAGCCCACGCGGTCGTCCAAGCGTCAGTCGGCGCCCTCAGGACCACGCCGGGTTGCCCTGGACGGCCATCAGATCTATGTTGGGCGCAACGGGCGGCAGAACGATCAACTGGTCCGCGACGCTCACCCGGACGACCTCTGGCTGCACGCCAAGGATCGGCCCGGATCGCACGTTGTGATCAAAAGCGACCGCAAGGGCGACGTGCCCGAAGGCGTTCTGCAACGCGCCGCGGAGCTGGCCGCCTATCACTCGAAAGGACGGGATGCGGGCAAAGTGGACGTCAGCTACACGTTCGTCAAGCACTTGAAAAAGCCCAAGGGGGCTCAGCCCGGCCTCGTGGTCATCAACGAGGAGCTGGGCACGCTTACCGTTGAGCCGCGCGGCGAGGCGGATGACGCGTCATGAGACGGTTTAGCGCCGCCCTCGGGCTCGGCAGCGCCACCCAGTACCTCATCGTGGCGAACGCGCTCGTCTACGCCCTTCAGTTGCTCAACCAACCGCCCGTCTCGGGCGGCGGATTGTTCTCGGCGCTCAGCCTGCGCGCCACCAGTTGGGTGGAAGAGATGTTTGCGCTGATCACACCGCCATGGCTGCCGGAGTTCGGAGTCTGGCAACTGCTGACCTACATGTTCCTGCATGGCTCGCTCATCCACATTATGATCAACATGTTTGTCCTCTGGCAGTTCGGCAACATCCTGGAGCGCGTCTGGGGCAGTCGGCGCTTTTTGAAATACTACTTTTTTACGGGCATCGGCGCAGGGCTCGTGACGGCCGTTTGGCCGTTTATCGTGGGCGGCGGCATCGCGATCAACCTCGGCGCCTCGGGCGCTATCATGGGCGTGTTGTTCGGGTTCGCCATGCTCTTTCCCAACCAACAGTTGATGCTCCTCTTTCCGCCGATCCCGATCCGGGCCAAGTACATGGTCCTTGTCATCGCGGGCATATCCATCTTTGCCCAGCTGTCCGGAGCGTTCCCGAGCATTGGCCACGTCACCCACTTGGGCGGGTTGGCCTTGGGACTGCTCTATTTCAAAGGACCCATCCAAATCCGCCGCCTCTTGTCATGATCGCCGTGATTTGAGTCACCATGGAGGGTCTGCTACAATAGCGCGAAAGCGAGGTCGAGCCGAATGCGAACATTTATCAGTGTCCTGCTAGTCCTGGACAGCTTAGCGCTTATTGGCCTCATCTTGATTCAGATGAGCAAGCACTCCGAGCTTGGAGGCGCTTTCGGGGGTGGCGGCAGCCACACCGTCTTCGGCCGCGAAGAGACGAGCGACCCGAAGCGCACGGCCACGGGTTGGCTCGGTGCGCTCTTTTTCATTCTCGCGCTCTCGCTGTCGCTCGTCCCGTAGGCGAGGTTGATCATGGCCGAACCCATCATCGACATCCAAGATCTCAAGACGTATTTTTACACCGAAGACGGCGTCGTTCGGGCGGTCGACGGCGTCTCGTTCTCCATCGACCGCCAGGGCAGCGTCGGAGTCGTCGGCGAGTCCGGCTGTGGCAAGAGCCAGACGGCGTTGTCGGTCATGGGGCTGATTCCCATGCCGCCCGGCAAGATCGTTGACGGCTCCATCACCTACAATCGCGAGGGCAGCCCCGTCGACCTGACCAAGCTGGACCCCAAGGGCAAGCAATATCGCGCGATCCGGGGCAACGAGATCGCCATGATCTTCCAGGAGCCGATGACCTCGCTCAACCCTGTCTACACCGTCGGCGATCAGATCATGGAAGCGATCATGCTCCATCAGAACGTCAAAAAGGACGAGGCCCGCGACCGCGCGATCGACATGCTCCGCAAGGTCGGGATCCCGTTGCCGGACCAGCGCGTCGACGAGTATCCGCACCAGCTGTCCGGCGGCATGCGCCAGCGCGCCATGATCGCCATGGCCCTGTCGTGCAATCCCCAATTGCTGGTCGCGGACGAGCCGACCACGGCCCTGGACGTGACCATTCAGGCCCAGATCATCGAGCTCATCAAGGGCCTGCAGGAGGACTACGCGATGTCGCTCATGATGATCACCCACGACCTGGGCGTCATCGCGGAGACGGCCGACGAGGTCGTCGTCATGTACCTGGGCAAGGTCGTGGAGCAGGGGCCTGTCCGAGAGATCTTCCACAACCCCAAACATCCCTACACGCAGGGCCTCATGGAGTCCATTCCGGCGCTCACCAAAGAGCGGGAACGGCTCAAGCCGATCAAGGGCGTCGTGCCCGATCCGTACAACATCCCCCAGGGGTGCCCGTTCATCACGCGTTGTCCGCACGCCATGGACGTCTGTCAGGAGATGCCACCCCTGGATGAGATCGAACCGAACCATAAGGCGGCGTGCTGGCTCTACGAATAACGGGCAAGCGAGGTGACCGAGGTGGCCAACGGCGAGGCATTGCTGACCGTCAACAGTTTGCAGAAATATTTCCCGGTTAAGAAGGGCGTGTTCCGCCGCACCGTCGGCCACGTCAAGGCCGTCGACGGCGTCTCGTTCCACATCAACCGCGGCGAGACGCTGGGCCTGGTGGGCGAGTCCGGCTGTGGCAAAACGACGGCGGGGCGGTCCATCCTTCGGCTGATCGACCCGGACCCGGGCAGCGAAGTGATCTTTCGCAACGGCGATCAGGAAGTCAACCTGGCCGATCTGTCCCCGCGCCAACTGAAGGACCTCCGGCGCCAGATCCAGATCATCTTCCAGGACCCCTACTCCAGCTTGAATCCGCGCATGACCGTTGGCGACATCGTCGGCGAGCCCCTGGTCGTCCATGGCGTCGCCAAGGGGAAGGAGCGTGAGGCCCGAGTCCGCGAGCTCTTGGAGGCCGTGGGGCTGAATCCCTCTCACATCAAGCGCTACCCGCACGAGTTCAGCGGCGGGCAGCGCCAGCGCATCGGCATCGCCCGCGCGTTGGCCCTCGATCCCGATCTGATCGTCTGCGACGAGCCCGTCTCCGCGCTCGACGTCTCCATTCAAGCCCAAGTCATCAACCTTCTGATGGATTTGCAGAAGGAGTTCGGGCTAACGTATCTGTTCATTGCGCACGACCTGAGCGTCGTCCGCCACATCAGCGACCGCATTGCCGTCATGTATCTCGGCAAGGTCGTGGAGATGGCGGAGACGGAAGAACTCTTCCAGAACCCCAAGCATCCCTACACCGAGGCGCTGTTGTCCGCGGTGCCGTCGCCGGATCCGGACTATCAGATGGAGCGGATCCTGCTCAAGGGCGACGTGCCGAGCCCAGTGAATCCGCCATCAGGGTGCGTCTTCCACCCGCGTTGTCCCTACTACAACGAGCACGGCTGGGAGGTCTGCACCAAGGAAATCCCCGAGTTGGACCGCCTGGAAGGTGAGCATTACGCGGCCTGCCACTTCAGTCGCGAGCTGGACCTGGAAGGGGTCCAGGAGCTGATCACGCGCCGCGAACAGGGCACATAACGACGGCCGGCTGGCGTGCTCAACCGTGCAACTGCTACTCGGCACTCGCAATCGCGGCAAAATCGCCGAGATATTCCGAATCCTGGCCGATGTTCCCGGCCTTGAGCTGCGGACCGTCGACGACGTTCCCTTTACGGAGGTTGCGGAGACGGGCGAATCCTTCCAGGCGAATGCCCGCTTGAAGGCCTCGAACGTTTACACAGAGACGGGTTATCCCGTCCTGACGGAGGATGCGGGGCTGGAGGTCGACGCCCTGCACGGCGCGCCCGGGATCTACACCGCTCGTTTTGCGGGCGAGGGCGCCTCCGACGAGGCCAACATCGCCAAGCTTCTCGACCAACTGGCCGACGTTGAAGATCGCACGGCACGGTTCGTCTGTGTGGCCGTGCTCTACGCGGGGCCCGACCGTGACGAGGTCGTCGCCGAAGGCAACCTCCATGGGACGATTGCCGAGGCTCGGCGTGGCCAAAGCGGGTTCGGCTACGATCCCGTCTTCATCCCCAACGGCTACGAGCGGACGCTGGCCGAGCTAGGCGAGGACGACAAAGCCGAGATCAGTCACCGGCGCCGCGCCCTGGACAAGGTGCGCCGCGACCTCCTCCGGCTTCCGGGGGCCGCAGAGGACGCTGGCGGTCACTCCTCGTCCAGCTCCTCCTGAAGCTCCTGCATGAGCTTTTTCTGATGCCGTGAGAGCCGCTTCGGGACTGACACTTTGACCTTGACGATCTGATCGCCCTTGCCGCGATCCCGCAAGTGCGGGATGCCCTGGCCGCGGAGCCGGAAGATCTCCTCGGATTGGGTGCCGGCCGGGATCTTCAGCTCCTCTTCGCCGTAGAGCGTGGGGACGGTGATCTTGGTGCCGAGCGCCGCTTCGGGGTACGAGATGTGGGCGACATAGAGCACGTCGTCGCCCTTGCGGGAGAAGACGTCGTGTTCCGCCACGTCGACGACGATGAAGAGATCGCCCGGCGGCCCGCCGTGGAGGCCCGCGTTCCCCTCGCCGGCGACGCGGAGCCGCGACCCACCGTCGACGCCGGGCGGCACGTTGATGGAGATGCGGCTCTGCTCCCAAAGGCGGCCGCGCCCGTCGCACTTGTGGCAGGGATCGTCGACGATCTCGCCCAGGCCCTCGCAGCGCTCACAAACCGACACGTTGATGAAGCTCCCCAAGAGCGTCTGGCGCTGATACTGGACCTCGCCGCGGCCGCCGCACGTGGGGCAGGTCCGCACGTCGCTGCCCGGCTCGCGGGCGTTGCCGTCGCAGCGATCGCAGGAGACGTAGCGCGGGACGGTCACCTTCATGCGCGTTCCCTGCGCGGCGTCCTCGAGCGTGATTCGCAGCCGATATTCGAGGTCCTCGCCGCGACGCGCGCGGCTCCGCTGGCGCCGGCTCGCGCCCGCGGTGCGCTGGCCTTCGCCGAAGAACAAGTTAAAAATGTCGTCCCAGCCGCCGCCGAAGAACTCGTCGAAGGCCTCGCGGGCGTGGGTGAAGTCGCCGAAGTCGAAGTCGGTCTCCTGCTCCGGACCGACATGGCCGAAGCGATCGTACTGGGCCCGCTTCTCCTCGTCGGAGAGGACCTCGTACGCCTCGGAAATCTCTTTGAACTTGTCGGCACTGCCGCCGTCCTTGTTGAGATCGGGGTGATACTGTTTGGCCAGCTTGCGATAGGCCTTCTTGATTTCGTCCTGCGAGGCGTCCCTGGACACCCCGAGAACCTCATAGTAGTCGCGTTGCGCCATGGTATCCCTTCAATGCCATACTGGCGTATCAGGAGCACGGGGAACAGGGGCGCAGCGCCCTGCGCCCCCTGCTCGAGCGTATCAAGCCACGCCGCTCAATCAAGACGTCACGACGTCTTGTCGTCCTCCTGATCGTATTCCGCCTCGACGTAGTCGTCGGACGTCTCGCCCGTGCCGTCGGTGCTCGTCTCCTCGTCGCTAGCTTCGCTTTGCTCGGCTTGCTGGGCCTGCTCGTAGATCTTCTGGCCGAGTTCCTGAGACGCCTGCTGGAGCTCCTCCATGGCCGACTTGATCTGCTCGATGTCGGCTTCGTCCTCGGCCTTGAGCAGCTCCTTCAGCTCGTCGAGCTTCTGGCGCGTCTGCTCGCGGGTCTCCTCGCTCACTTGCCCGCCGTACTCGTCGAGGGTCTTTTCCACGGAGTAGACGAGCTGGTCGGCCTGATTGCGCGTCTCGATCTCCTCGGCCTTGCGCTCGTCCTCTTCGGCGTACTGCTCGGCCTCCTTCTGCATGCGCTCGATCTCTTCCTCGCTGAGGCGAGACGTCTCCTTGATCTCGATGCTGGCGGATTTTTCGGTTCCCTTATCCTTGGCGCTGACGTTGAGGATGCCGTCGGCGTCGATGCTGAACGTCACCTCGATTTGGGGCACTCCGCGCGGGGCGGGGGGAATGTCCTGGAGCTGGAAGCGGCCGAGGCTCTTGTTGTCCTTGGCCAGCTTGCGCTCGCCCTGGACGACGTGGACGTCGACGCTCGTCTGATTGTCGTCGGCGGTGGTGAACGTCTTCGTCTTCTCGGTCGGGATCGTCGTGTTCTTCTCAATCAGCGGCGTCGCGATGCCGCCGAGCGTCTCGATCGACAGCGTCAACGGCGTAACGTCCAACAGGACGATGTCGTCCATATCGCCCGCCAGGACCGCGCCCTGCAGCGCAGCGCCCAACGCCACGACCTCGTCCGGGTTGATCTCCTTGTTGATCTTGCCCGGCACGATCTCGTCGATCAGCTCTTGGACCTTGGGGATGCGCGTCGAGCCGCCCACGAGGACGATCTGGTCGATGTTGCCTTCGTCCATGTCGGCGTCCTTGAGCGTCTCGCGGACTTTCGTCATCGTCCTTTCGATGAGGTCCTCGACGAGCGCTTCGAACTTGGCGCGGGTCAGCTTGGTCTCCAGGTGCTTGGGCCCGTTCTGGTCCGCCGTGATGTAGGGCAAATGGATGGTCGTTTCCTTCTTGGAGGAGAGCTCCTTCTTGGCGCCCTCGGCGGCTTCCTTGAGCCGTTGCATCGCGGCCTTGTCCTGGCGAAGGTCGATGCCCTCCTCGTTCTGGAACTGCTCGATCAGCCAGTCCATGACCCGCTGGTCGAAGTCGGCGCCGCCGAGTTCGTTGTCGCCGCCGGTGGCGACGACCTCGAACACGCCCTCGCCGATGTCGAGAATCGACACGTCGAACGTGCCGCCGCCCAAGTCGAAGACGAGGATGGTCGAGTCGCCCTCCTTGTCGAGCCCGTAGGCGAGCGACGCGGCGGTCGGCTCGTTGATGACGCGCTGGACGTCAAACCCCGCGATCTTGCCGGCGTCCTTTGTGGCCTGGCGCTGTTCGTTGTTGAAGTAGGCCGGGCAGGTGATGACGGCCTTCTCGATCTTGTGGCCGAAGCGATCCTCGGCGTCCGCCTTGAGCTTCTGCAGGATCATGGCGCTGATCTCCTCGGGCGAGTACTCTTTCGTCTCGCCCTCGGCCTCGATCGAGACGCGCTCGTCCGTGCCCATCTTGCGCTTGATCTCTTGGATCGTCCGATCGGGGTTCGTGATCGACTGGCGGCGGGCGAGCGTGCCGACGAGGCGTTCGCCGTCGTCGTCGAACGCCACGGCCGAGGGCGTGATCCGTTCGCCCTCGGCGTTGGGCACAATCTCGGGATCGCCGCCCTCGACGATCCCCATCGCGGACATCGTCGTTCCCAGGTCAATGCCGATAATCTTCTCTTTCGCCATCAGTCCGTCCCTCCTTCGTCTTGGTCGGGCTCTGATTCAGGTCCGTCGGTTGCCTCGTCATCGCCGCCCGTCTCCGCTGATGCCTCCGTTGGCGCTGTCGACGTTGACGGGCGGCTCACCTTGACGCGGCTCGGTCGCAGGACCTCGTGGCCGCGGACGTAGCCGCGCTCGAACGCCTCCATGACCGTGTTCGGCGGATGCTCATCCGACTCTGCGCTCATGAGCGCCTCGTGGCGCGAGGGATCGAACGGCTGTCCTTCCGCATCGATGGGGTGGACGTCCTGAGCCGCCAGGGCGTCGCGGAACTGGGCGAAGACCCGTTCCATCCCCTCGACGAACGCCTGCTCGTCGCCGTCGCGCTCGTAAGCGCTGAAGGCGCGGTCGAAGCTGTCGTAGACGGGCAGAATCGCCAACAGAATCTCGTTCTCCGCCCGGCGCAGCTGCTCGTCGCGCTCCCGGGCGACGCGTTTCTTGTAGTTCTCGAAGTCGGCCTGGAGCCGTTGCAGTCGCTCGGCCGACTCCTGCAGGCGCTGATCCTTCTCGTCCAGTTCGGCCTGCAGCGCTTCGACGTCCGACGAGGGCTCCGCCGAGGTTGTCTCCACAGCGTCGACGTCGGCCTGCCGATCGGACGACGTCTGTTCGTGTTGAGCCGTCACGTCGTTCTGGTCCTCTCGTTCGCTCTGCTCGTCCTCGTGCATGCGCTCGTTGGATTGGGCGGCCTCGTTGCTCATCCGCCGCTCACCTCCGTCTCCAGCGTCAGGTCCCATTCGCGATGGCTGAGCGTCAAAATCGCCTGCAACCGGTTCGCCAAATAGCTCGTGATGGAGAATACCTTGCTGTAGTCCATGCGGGTCGGGCCGACGACGCCGAGCGTGCCTGAGCTGCCGTAGCGGGTGAACACCAAGCCGCACGATTGCAGCTCCGGCAGCTCGTTCTCCGCCCCGATGCGGGCCTGAATCTGCTCGGAGACCTCGCGCTCGAGGTAGTCGCTGAGCGGCCGGCCGTCGCGGAGCCGACTGAGCGTCTCCTGGACCTCATCGAAGGCATGACCCACGTGGAGCATCCGCTCCAGCAGCTCGATCATCCCCTCCACGTACAGCTTGCGTTCCAGGCGACGCTCCAATCCCTCTCGCAGCAGCGTGAACGCGTTGCGCACCATGGGCTCCTGCCAGTCGTCGTCCTCGGCGTAGCGCATCGCCGCCGCGCGGACCTCGCCCAAGGGCTGGCCGCGCAGCCGATCGGTCAACATCGCCCCAATCTCGCGCAGCTCGTCCTCGCGCAACCGCGAGGCCACCACGCGGTACTCCAGGATGCCCAGTTCGGACACAATGACCGCCAAGGCATTCTCCGCGTCCAGCTTGGCGAAGACGATCGACTCCAGTCGCGAATCCTCCAACCTCGGGGAGAGCACGAATCCGGCGTAACCGCTCAGGCTGGTCAGCAGGAACGCGGTCTGCTCCAAAAGCTGTTCCACGTCCTGGCGCTGAATGCGGTAGCTCTCGATAACGGCGTTCTGGTCGTGATGGGCCAGCTCGCTCAGCTCCAGCAGCCAGTCCACGAAGAAGCGAATCCCCCGCTCGGTCGGCACCCGCCCGGCGGAGCTGTAGGCCTTGGTGATCAGCTCGGCCTCTTCGAGGGCCTTCATGTCGTTGCGGATCGTGGCGGAGCTGACGTCGAGCGGATAGTCCTCCAGCAGGGTCTTGGAACTGATCGGCTGACCCTGCTTGAGGTAGTAGTCCGTGATCGCCTTCAGCACCACCTGTTTGCGGTCATCCATCAATTAGCACTCTCCGATATCGACTGCTAAACCTGAAAAAATGATAGTGCCTCCCCGTGAGCGTGTCAAGGCGATCTCGCCACCAGAACTAGCGTTGACAGTCGGGACAGAGGAAGCTGCTGCGGCCGCCTTGCACGAGCCGCTCGATGGGCGTGCCGCACTGCGGACAGGGCGCGCCCTCGCGGCCGTAGACGGCGAACTCATCCTGGAAATGCCCCAGCGCGCCGGAGGGGGTCTCGTAGGAGCGGAACGAGGTGCCGCCGGCGTCGACCGCGCGTTGGAGCACCTCCGGAATGGCCGCGTGGAGAACTCGGCCCTCACAGCGACTGAGCGAGCTCGCGGCTCGCTCCGGGTGGATGCGCGCGTCGTGGAGCGCCTCGCAGGCGTAAATGTTGCCCAAGCCGGCGATTTTATGCTGCTCCAGCAGGAGGCGTTTGATCTCTTGGGAGCTGCTCAAAAGCGAGCGGAACGCGTCGGGCGTGAACGCGTCGGAGAAGGGTTCCAGCCCGAGTTTCCGCAATGGCTCCAGCTGATGGAGACGCGCGGTTGCGGCGAGGAAACACATCCCGAAGCGGCGGGCATCGTCAAAGTAGAGCGTCGTGCGATCGAATTGCAGCGTCAGTCGCGTATGGTCGGCCGGCTCCGTCAAGAGCCGTCCGCTCATGCGCAGATGGAGCACCATCGACGCCTGGCCAAAGCGGAAGACGAGATACTTCCCTTGGCGGGTGACCGTCTCCAACGAGCGGCCCGTCAGGCGCTCAGTCAGTTCGGCCTCAGTGGTGTTTTTGAGCAGATGGACCCGCTCATGGACGCTCAGGCCCTGGAGTCGCTGGCCCGCGACAAGCGTCTGGAGGTCGTGCCGGATCGTCTCGACTTCGGGGAGTTCGGGCATCAGCGGAGCGTCCGCTGGGTCTCGTGGACGATCCCCGCGAACGCGTCGGGGTCCAGCGAGGCGCCCCCGACGAGCGCGCCGTCGACGTTCGGTTGGCCCATGAGCTCGGCCGCGTTGTCCGGCTTGACGCTGCCCCCGTACTGGACCCGAACCGACTGGGCGGTGGCCTCATCGTAAAGGTCAACCAGAAGATCGCGCACGAAGCGGGCGCCGGCCTCGGCGTCCTCGGGCGCAGCGGTCCGTCCCGTGCCGATGGCCCAAACGGGCTCGTATGCGATGACCAGCTGAGCCACATGATCACTGGGCAGCTCAGCCAGGCCGTCGCGGAGCTGGCGCTCCAGGACCGTCTCGGTTTGGGCTGCTTCCCGTTGCTCCAAGGACTCGCCGACGCACAGGATGGGCGTCAAGCGATGCTCGTAGAGCGCGTGGAGCTTGCGATTGATGAACCCGTCGTCCTCGTTGAATTGCTCGCGGCGCTCCGAGTGGCCGACAATGACGTAACGACAGGCCAGTTCCGCCAACATCCCGGGCGATACCTCGCCGGTGAACGCGCCTCCCGGCTCGGGATGCACGTTCTGGGCGGCCAGCGAGATCGGCGACGCCGCCACCAGCTCGGCGGCGGCGTCGAGCAACGGGAACGGCGGCGCGACCGTCATCTCAACGTCAGCAACCGACGAGACGGACGGCTTGAACACGAGCAGAAACGATCGCAGGTCGGGTCGGGTCTTGTGCATTTTCCAATTGGCGGCGATCAACGGTGTTCGCATGGACTCACCCACACGATTGTAGGCCCTGGGTCGACGGATCGGCAATCCGCTCGGCGGGCGCCCATTGATCTCGTCGCGCTCATCGCGGATAATAGCTTAGCTTTCGAGATTCATCGAACGTTATGGGCGATCGAAGCGACGGCAACGGCCAGAGCTGGGCGACCATCCTGATTACCTTGCTCATCGTGGCCGGGTCCGTGTTTCAGTTTGAGCCGCTCCAGCGCTGGGTCTCGGACTTCCTTCAAGGAGGGATGGATGGCATGAACATCGCGATTATCGCCGTAGTGGTGGTCGTCGCCCTCATCCTCGCCAGTGCGATACGGATCGTGCGCGAGTACGAGCGCGGCGTCATCTTCCGGCTTGGCCGCCTGCAAGGCGCGAAGGGGCCGGGCCTGTTCTTCCTTATTCCCATCATCGATAAGATGATGAAGGTGAGCCTGCGGATCGTCACCTTCGACATTCCGCCGCAAGAGGTCATCACGCAGGACAACGTGACCGTCTCGGTCAACGCGGTCGTGCTCTATCGCGTCATCGACCCGAACGCGGCCATCACCGAGGTTGAGGACTTCTATCAGGCGACGAACCAATTGGCACAGACGACGTTGCGCAGCGTCTGCGGCCAGGCGGAGTTGGACGAGCTGCTGTCCGACCGGGAGAGGCTCAACCAGCAGCTGCAGCAGATCATTGACGAGCATACCGATCCCTGGGGCATCAAGGTGCGGGCCGTCGAGATCAAGGACGTCCGGATTCCCCAGGACATGCAGCGGACGATCGGCCGCCAGGCCGAGGCCGAACGCGAACGACGGGCCAAGATCATCAACGCCGACGGCGAGTACCAGGCGGCCGAGCGCCTGACCGAGGCCGCCGAGGTCCTCCAGTCCCAGCCGGCGTCGATCCAGTTGCGTTATTTGCAGACGCTTCTGGACATCACGAACGAGCAGACGAGCACGATCATTGTGCCCCTGCCGATCGAGCTGCTGAAGGCGTTTGCGGGAGCGACCGAGACCCAAGAATCGCAAGGCTAGTCACCGTGGGTAGCGCGCCATGACGGAGGATCCGCGCCCGTCCGTGCCGTACAAGATCAAGGCCGTGGAGCCGATTCGCCTGCTGCCGCGCGCAGAGCGCGAAGCCCGCATCCAGGCCGCCGGCTACAACGTCTTCAAGCTGGCCAGCGAGGGCGTCTACATCGACCTGTTGACGGACTCGGGCACCGGCGCAATGAGCCAGGCCCAATGGTCAGCCCTGCTGAGCGGCGACGAGGCCTACGCCGGCAGCCGCAGTTTTCACCAACTGGAAGCGACCGTTCGGTCCATCACGGGGTTTGGCCACGTCCTGCCGACGCATCAAGGGCGGGCGGCCGAGCACGTGCTGTTCTCATCCCTGGTGAATGCCGACCAGATCGTGCCGAACAACATGCACTTCGACACGACCCGCGCCCACGTCATCCAGCGTGGCGCCCGCCCCGTCAACCTCGTCATCGACGAGGCCTACGATCCCGGCAACGCGCATCCTTTCAAGGGGAACATGGACCTCGGTCGCCTGGAGCGAACGTTGGTCGAGCACGGCCCCGATGGGGTTCCGCTGGTGATGATGACGGTGACGAACAACAGCGGCGGCGGCCAGCCCGTGTCGCTGGCCAATTTGAAAGAAGCCAGCGAGATCGCCCATCGCCATGGCGTGCCGTTCTTCCTCGACGCGGCGCGATTTGCCGAGAACGCCTTCTTCATCCAGGAGCGCGAGGCCGGCTATACTGACGTCTCCATTGAACGCATCGCCCGCGAGATGTTCGAGACCGCCGACGGATGCACGATCAGCGCCAAAAAGGACGGGCTCGTCAACATCGGCGGCCTCGTCTGCATGAACGACGAGGCCGTCCATGAGCGTGCGATGGAGTCGCTCATCCTCATGGAAGGGTTCCCGACCTACGGCGGCCTCGCCGGTCGCGACCTCGCCGCCATGGCGCAAGGCCTGAGCGAAGCGCTGGACGAGGCCTACCTGCGCCATCGAATCGGCCAGACGCGCTACCTGGCCGAGCAGTTGCGCCAGCGCGAGGTCCCGATCGTCGAGCCTGTGGGGGGCCACGCCGTCTACGTCGACGTCAAACGGTTCCTCCCGCACCTGCCGCAGCGAGCGTTTCCGGCCCAATCCCTGACGATCGAGCTCTATCGCGAGGCCGGCATCCGGGCCGTCGAGGTTGGCAGCGTCATGTTCGCGCGCCGCGATCCCGCCACGGGCGAGACGGTCTATCCCGATTTGGAGCTGGTCCGCCTGGCGATCCCGCGGCGCGTCTACACGCCCGAGCACCTGGACGCCGTCGCTGACGCGCTCGGCGCGATCGCCGATCGCAAGGAGAGCCTGCACGGCGTGAAGCTGACCCACGGGTCGGGCCCGCTGCGCCACTTCACCGCGCAGTTTGAGCCGATGCGGAAGTGACTTTTCGCAGGGCTCTCAACCGGGCGCTTCGCGCGCGCGGATTGCGGCGCTGTTCCTCCGCCGATGGCGCTTGATTGGCGATGATTTCGGCCTCGGGCTCGCGCCCGCACGCGCAAACGGGCAGATCGGGCGGGCAGACGCATCCCTGCGCTTTCCCCTTCATGAATCGCTTCACGAGGCGATCCTCGAGCGAGTGGAACGTGATGACCGCTAATCGGCCGTCGGCGGCAAGCCGTTCAAAGGCCGTTGTCAACCCGCGCTCGACGTTGGTCAGTTCGTCGTTGACGGCGATCCGCAGTGCCTGGAACGTCCGCGTGGCCGGGTGGACGTCGCGGCCCCGGTGATAGCCCCGCTGGGCCGGTTGGGGAATGGCCGCCAGGATGAGCTCCACCAGCCGATCCGAGGTCGAGATCTCCTGCGCCCGACGGGCCTCGACGATGGCGCGCGCGATCCGCTTGGCGAAGCGCTCCTCCCCATAATCTTGCAGAATCCGGGCGATGGCGGCTTCGTCCCAGCGATTCACGATGTCGGCGGCGGTGAGCGCGTTGTCGGGGTCGAAGCGCATGTCGAGCGGGCCCTCGGACTGGAAGCTGAAGCCCCTCGTCGCATCGGCCAATTGATGAGATGAGAGGCCGAGATCAAAGAGCACCCCATCCACTCGCTCGATCCCCAGCTCATCCAGCACCCGGGCGAGCTCCGCATAACTCGCCCGTCGGAGCGTCACCCGATCGTCGACGTCGGCCAAATGGGCTCTGGACGCGGCAAGCGCCTCGGGATCGAGGTCGAGCCCGACGAGCCGGCCCTGCTGGAGCCTTTCGGCGATGGCGCGGCCGTGACCGCCGCCGCCCACGGTCGCATCGACGTAGATCCCGTCGCCGCGGATCGCTAGCGCATCCAGGGCCTCGCCGAGCAACACGGGCTCGTGGGTCATGCCCTCGCCTCCGAGACGATGGTCTCTAAGCGCTGCAGAACCCCGTCGACAGCTTGGTGCGTGCGATCGGCAAGCGTCGCGCCGGCGGCCTCCCAACGGTCGTCCCATGGCCCCATGCCTTCGACGGCCGAAGCGAGCTTGATCGGACGTGCCGGACGTCCGGCCAGCGGCAGCTGCGGAACCTCGGGGCCGCCGACGTCGGCCACGTCGCGAAGCAGGCGCGTGAGCTTGCGGTCCGTCCCCAATGCCAGGAAGGGGCGGCGAACCAACATGGCAAAGACGAGCGCGTGAAGCCGGCTTCCCATGACCATCTCGGCCCCGCGGAAACAGCGCAGCGTCTCCAGCGTCTCCACGTTGGCGGGATCGAGCACCGGCGGCGCGAACGAGAGCTCGCTTGCGAGGCGTTCCAATGGAGCGCGGTCCTCGTGGCGATGCATGGCCATGAACACGGGCCGAATTCCACAGTGATCGACGAGTTCCTGTAGCGAGTCGCGCAAGCGCGCTCGAGACGCCTCGGCGTGGTCGCCCCGTAGCGCCAAGAGCATGTAGGGCGGATGGTCGGCTTCGCTCGGTCGGTCGCCACTCGGGGTGGCCCTCCAGCGCAGGAACGTGAGATCGGCCCCACGAAAGAGGCGATCGGCGGGCATGCCCCAGCGCCGCAGGAGGCGAGCGCTGGCTTCGTCACGGACCAAGGCGGCTTCGGCGTGGGGCAAGGTCCGATACGCCCAGCGCTGGGTGAGGCCACTGTTCAGGGGACCGAGCCCTTGTCCCATGATGACGACCGGCATGTGTCGCTGGGCCCAACGGAGCAGGCCGAGATAGTAGCCCGCCGACCGGCGACTCGTCTCATCCTGGATCAGCCCGCCGCCCCCGCTGACGAACAGATCAACCCGAGCGAGCTCGCGGCGGATAGCCGACGGCGACATCCGGGGAATCGTGCGGACGCCGTGGCGTTGCGACGTGTCCGCCGGCATGGCGGAGAGGACGCAAATCGCGTCGCTGGAAAGGCCGAGCCGGTCCTGGAGAATCTCGATCAGGACCGTCAGAAGAGCTTCGTCGCCCAGGTTGCCGAATCCGTAGTACCCCGACACCAACACGCGCATGGCGCGTCAGTCTAGCGGCTCCGCCCTCGGCGTGCGAAGGATTGGACCACATGGATGAGCGGAAGTCCGATCAGAAGCCCGAGCCAGAGGCCGTGCAACGTGCGCAACAGGGAGACCCAGAGCGGCGTGTGCAGGTGGAGGAACGAGTTCACAATGGAGACCTGCCCGAGCATGCCGATCGCCAACAGTCCAACGGCCCAGGGACGCCAACGGATCGGTCCCAGGCTGATCCAGAGCAGCAGCGCCGGATGCCCGATGAGAAACTCCTTAAAGCGGGGCCGAACGACGAGCAGCTGCTCCAAAGCGTCGCGCAGCTCCCGCTCGAGCTCCGGAACGGGGAGCACGGAAACGTTGCCGCTGCGCAACAGCGCGACGATCAGCGCCGCGCCAACGCCGACCCAAACGGCGACGTCGACAAGCCGCCATGTCCGCCATGAGGCGTTGGACAGCGCCATCAGGCTCGTGCCCACAATGGGCGCGGCCAATGCCGGCTTGACGCCGGCAACGTCGCGCAGACCGAGGAAGTGGGAGACATCGCTCAACACGGCCGCAGCGGCCAAGCCGCCCAGTAGGGAGGTTCCCGATGCGAGGAGCCAAGTTCGCATGCCCACTCGCCGGGATGAGCGGTCGGCAAGTCGACGCCGCATAAGGCCGTACCCTCCCAGTGGCCCGAGCACGGCGAGAAGCCAGGCGAGCCCGTCGCGAATGCCCGGGCTCAACGCGGAAGGCGTCCAGCGGAATTCGGACGCACGTTCGGGGGAAGGCCCCACCGAATAGCCGCTTCCTTCCAGTCGGTCCCGAAGCTTTGCCCCTTGCTGTTGCGCTTGTTGACCACTTCCGGATCGAACCTCAACGAAGCGGACGCGGCGCTCGCGAACGGCTTGGACGTAGCGATTGAGGGCGTCGACGTCCGTCAAACGGGCGCGTTCGTCTGGCTCAAGCAGATGCGCCCGAAAAAGCTTACGGAGGCTCATCTCGAACTCCGTAGGCACGGTCGGGAGCGCGGCGAACTCCGCCCAGCCGAGCCCGGCGTCGGATTTATGGACGGCCTCCAGCAGAGGTTGCGCCCCCTGGGCCGGCATGCCGACGGCACGTGCGGCGATAAGCCCCGCTGGATCGTGGCTCAGGAGCGTTCGGAGGTAACTGCCGTAATCGTCCGTTGGGACCCATTCGTCAAGGCGCCAATAGAGCGCGAGATCATGGTCGCGAAGTGCCGTCAGCACCTCCGCAGAGATCGACGCGTCCGGGATGCGCTGGGGAAAGAAGCGGTCACGAAGGGCGTCGACGCGGAGCGGTGAGACGGTCACGGCCGTGATGCCGGCCTCGCGCAACCCAGCAAGCTTGGGGGCTAACGGTTCCGGATGGCTCCGTTGCTGGATGAGGTCGTCGATGGGGACGGCGATCGTCGTTTGACGATAGTTCAGCTCCCAAGACGTGCGGGCGATACTGACCGCCACCAGCGCGATCAGGGCCATCGTAGCGAGCACGCGGAGCGCCCAGCGGGTCGGTTCCATCCCGGGCCATTATTGAGCACAGCTGAATGGCGTCAACTCGCGCGCGAGCAATCACTGTCACGCCAGCTCCCGCTCCTCGCCCGAACGAGAGCATCGCCACGCGGTCCTGCACACTGACCGACACGTCACGATGTCGACCGCCAGCGGTTTCGCGGCCCAGTAAGGCTTGGCGTTCGACGATCCTCGGGCGTGCAACCATAGCTTCGCCCAGTACCGCATGTGAAGCCAGGTGCCAATGGACAAACCGAAATGACGGTCTCAGGGACGTTGGAGCTGCGACTTGGCCTGTCGATTCATCCCGATGCGATGGGTTCAAGCTCCTCCCTGGAACCCCGCGATGAGCAATCGGATAACGATCAACGCCCAACCTAGCCCGATGATCAACCAGATGAGCTTCCGCGAGACTTCCGCAATCAACATAATAACCGTGACAACGGCCAGCACGCCGATCGGATCGACCACGGATGCCGGGATCTGGAAGCTAGGAATGATCCCTTGGACGATGTTGACGATCCCTTGTCCGAGCCAGTGGGCTATCGTGTAGAGGAATCCCAAGATCTGGCTGAACAGGTCCCGGGCCGTTTCGGTGTCCGGCAGTTGTTGCGATGGCGATTGATTTTGCCCGAAGACGGCTCGTGAAGAGTTGATGAGCACCGATAAGGCGAGGATGTTGCATGCGCGAACTCGTTTGAGTATGTTCATGGCCCCCTCCCTTGAACGTGAATTGAGGAATTGTTTGAAAATGGACGTCCGTTCTGAGCTGCCGCCGAACCCTTCGCCGCAAGCCGTTGCAGCGCTGTCCGTCGATCCTTGGCTGAGAACTCCTAAGCCAAGTTTGGACGTTCCTCGACGGAAAGAATCCCCGCTTCAAAGCAGCCTAGCGTCGCATTCGAGCGTCACACGCGGTTTCCCCGAGCGCACTGTCTGGGCATAGAGCGGCATGACGCCGTTCTTGGTCTGCGTTGTGTTGGTCGCGTCAAGCTGCGGGATGGCCTGGCACGGGCGTTGGACGCCATCGTGGCGGATGTCATGGCCCGGCGCTCACTTCTTGGCCAGGATCCAGCGTCCCGCTTTGATTCCCCCGTTGGATATCCGCCATCAGCTGATCCAGCAGCGTTCACCGTTGCCATCTCAGTAGCGCACCAAGTCGGTGAACACGTAGGTATTCACCGATTCCTCCACCAAACCTCGCTCCTGCAGTTCATGGAGCTTGTCCAGCACGTCGCCTTGGGGATAGCCGTCCGAGATCTCCACCAGCTCGCCCTTGTGGATGATTCCCTGGTTCTTGGAGGCGACGCGAAACAGATGGTTCTCGAGTTCGGTTGAGCGGTTCTCCCGCTTCAATGCCCGCCAGCGATCGATCAAGCGTTCCTTGCGGATGCGGAACCCGGCGTAGTACGCGACGAAGATCAGCGCCCAAAAGAGGCTGAACGTCGCCGGGATGCCGGGAGCGATAAGCGTTAACAGCGCCAAGATGAACATCAATCCGAGCACTGGCAGCGCGACCACGTCCACAATCAATGCCAGGGTTCGCCCCGCGAGCGCGCGAAGGAACGTCGAGAACAGGGCCACGCCGACGACGATTAAGAACCCGGTGAACGTCATGGCTTATCCTCCGGTTAGACGCTTCGCTCCGGAAACTTGTCCATGCGAGACAACGACTTTTGGTCCACCGACGGCTGGACGTTCTCCAGCGCCTGCCGCAAATCCGCCATTTCAATGGGCCGCGATTCCTGCTGCCCTTCAACGACTTCCAAAAAGCATGCCCGGCTGGCCCAGTGGCAGACCTCCTTGATATCGGCGCCGGAGTAGCCATCGGCGAGCTCAGCCAACGCCTCATAGTCAATGGCGTCGCCGATGTATCGGCCCTCGAGGTTCAACCGAAAGACCTCGGCTCGCGCTTCGTGGTCCGGAAGGCCGACGTAGACGTTGACATCGAAGCGACCGGGCCGCAGCACAGCCGGATCGAGGTTCCAGGGAACGTTGGTTGCCCCGATGAAGAGCAGGTCGTAGTCCCGTTCCTCGAACCCTTCAAGCTCCGCCAGGAACTGCGGAACGACGCGCTGCATCACCGTCGAGTCGGACGAGGAGCGCTTCGGCATGAGGGAGTCAATCTCGTCGATAAAGATGACGGAGCGCTCGTGGGCGGCCGCCTCCTCGAAGAGCCGCTGGACGTTCTTCTCCGCCTCGCCGGCCCACTTGCTGAGCACCTTGGAGGGGACAATGTTGAAAAATGCCGCGTCGATCTCAGCTGCCACGGCCTGAGCGAGCAGCGTCTTGCCCGTGCCCGGCGGGCCGTACAGCAGCACGCCGCCGCCCTTGTCGACGCCGTAGCGTGCGGCCTCCTCCGGATGCGTGTAGGGATAAAGCATGCGGACGCGAATCTCGCGCTTCACCTGGTGCAAGCCAGCAATATCCTCGAACGTAACCGTGGGCTTTTCTGCAACGAGCCAGTCCGAGTCCTCCGCCTGGCTCCCCTGATCATCCGTCACTTGTCGACGCCCGCCGTCGGAGCCGTCAGAGCCGTCGGAAGCGTCGGCTCTCGACCGCTTGGCGGCGTCCTCCCCCGCCTGTGGCTCGTTGAGATCACGCGCGAGGTCCAGCAGCTTCTGCGCCTTGGCCTTGCGAACTTCCTGGAGGTTCCCGTGGGAAGCGTTGGCCAACTTGAACAGCAGCTCAGCTGCCGTCAGCAAGTGGTACCTGGCCTCACGGACGTCGTTGTCCTTGAGCGCGTTGAGGCCGGCGTCCTTGTGTTCGAGGATCTTGCGCTCGGGAAGCTGCATCCTAGCTCTTGTCCCGGAGTTGCTTGATCTCCTCTAGCCCTTGCTCGATCTCGGCGTCGAAGGCCTCCTCGTCCTCGTGGGCAGCCTCGCCCTTGATCAGTTGCTCAATGTCCTCGTCCGCGATCTGCTCGTCCACGTCCTCGACGTCCAACCCTTCGGTGATGGCCTCGGAGCTGGAGTCGACAATCAGCCGCATCCGTTCCTCCATGGACTCGGCCCGCTCCATGGCTTGAGAGAACTTCGAATGGACTTTCTCCATTTGGGCCGAGTCGAACAGTTCCTCCATGGACTTGGAGAGGTTCATCACGCCCTCGGCGAACTTGTTGTAGGCGTTCATCTGTTCCTCCTCGCGCACGGCAATCTTGAAGTTGAGGTGCACCTGCTTGAGGAACTTGATCTTCCGTTCCGTCCGTTTGATCGCCGCAAAGGCCAGTTTGTATTGCTCGTTGAGCCCCTCGCGATGCGCCTTGCGGGCATCCTCGATGAAGCCTTGTTCGTCCTTCTCCAGCTTCTTGATCTGCTGCTTGATGTTATTGAGCGCCTGGTTGATGTTGATCCGGCGTTCCATGCGCTTTTCATCCTGCGACTTGAAGAAACTCGGCTTTTTCATGACGCTCCCTCCTCTGCCGAATCGCCGAGCAGGTCATGGGCGGCCTTGACAACATCCTGAAACTGCTCGGATTGGCCGCGTTGGCTCAGCTCGCGCAGCGCGTCCGAATACCAGCCGGGCAGAATGAGGCCGGCTCGCTTGGCGGTCAAGGCGTTGCGCAGGTCGTCCATGGTGATCGCGAGCTCCTCATGGGAGGTTCCGTCTTTGAGGTTGGATCGAATCACCTGCAGGCCGGCCTCATTGCAGACGTCGGCGAGCCGGGCCGCCTCGAAGCCGAGCGAGGCCTCGGCCAGTTCGTCGTAGTCCACCTCGGCGGTGGGCGTTGACTCCAACTGGAGCTGGAAGAGCGCTTTCCGAGCGTCAAAGTCGGGGTGGGGAATGAAGACGCTGTCGCTGAAGCGCTTGCCGCGCAGGAAGGCTCGATCGATGTCCCACGGGCGGTTGGTGGCACCAAGGACGAGAATGCCGTCGTCGCCGGTGCTGACACCATCCATCTGGCTCAGCAACTCGTTGACGAGCCGGCGCTCATAGCCCTCGCTCGACTGACCGCGGCTGGTCGCGACGGCGTCGATCTCGTCGATGAAGATGATGGCGCGGCTTTCCTCCCGGGCCAGCTCGAAGACCTCGCGGACCTTCTTCTCGCTCTCGCCGACGTACTTGTCCATGATGTCGCTGACGTCGAGGCTGATAAAGGTCGCGTCGCTCTCGGTGGCGGCAGCCCTCGCCAGAAACGTCTTGCCGCACCCCGGAGGGCCGTAGAACAGAATCCCCGTCGGCGGCGAGACGTTGAGCCGGTCGTACATCTCCGGGTGTTCCATCGGATGGATGACGGACTCTTGAATGCGCTCCTTCACGTCGGATAGGCCGGCCACGTCCGCAAACCGAACGTCGGGGCTCTCGGCCAGGATCAGTTCCTCGGCTTGAGCGCGACGGTCCGTATCCTCGCCTTGGCTCCGGACGTGCTGCCGAGTGGTCTTTTGCTTGAGGGATTTGGCCTTCTTGATCAGAAACGAGGTGTAGTTCTTCCATAGCGGGGCATGTCGCGAGGAGTCCGCGCTCTTGCAAGCTTCGAGGTAGTATTCCGCGGCCTTGAAATAGTATTCGCTTGCCGATAGGTAGTTACCGGCTTCCTCCCGTTTCTGTGCCCCCTGCATGTAGCCGCGGCCTTTCGCCGCAAGAACCTCTGGCTTCAACGCGAATTCCTCTCAGCATTCAAATATTTGTCGACTCCAGAAAAATATGGCATCTTTTTCCCCTGAGGACGCTTCGACTGTTGACGCTTTGCCCGACGATGGCTCCAAGTGTCACGCCAACGATCGCCAACGTATCACATGACCAATGCAAGGCATTGCTTGCGTCTTAAAAGGTTTATTGGCCACTGCACAAGTAGGGTGACTCAATTTCCGCAAGCTTCGCCCACGTCGCGGCAATCGCTTCACCCTTCTTTCGCGGTGATCAGTGCTTTTCCTCCTCGCTATAGAGCTCTTTCTCTAAATCTTGGATATCCGTATCTTCGGTCTCCTTCTCAGCCATGACCTCTTGGATAAAGGCGTCCTCGCCCTCTGAGAGGTCCTCGTCGTCGCCGCTCATCGTATCGATCATGTCGCCCATGTTCTGGATCGCCTCTTGGGCTTGGTTTGACCGATAGCCGATCTCGGACATGAGATCCTCGATTTCGCTCTGGTCGATCCCGAGACCTCCCAGATGCTGCCCGATTTCGTCCATCATGTCCTTTTGCTCGTTGAGAAACTCTTTGGATTCAATCGCCGTCAACGTCTTCCCGAGCATTGCCACCTGGTTGGAGAGCATCTTCTCCTGGTTCTGGAGCATGGCATGCTTGCGGGCATACTCTTTGAGCTTGATCTCGTCACCTTCGGCGACATTGCGCGCTTGGCTTTTCAGCTGATCTTTCTGGGCCCGAATTTTCTCAAGCTTTTTCTCCTGAGACGCTTTTCGATTGGTAATCTTGTTCTTGATCCGTTCCACGTCTTCTTGTGACTGTTGATCCTTTTTAAAGAGGTTCTTGAGGCCCATTTGCCCTCCTTATAAACCTGCTGGGTGTGTATATCGCACGGTTCCCTCCTGCGCGCTTTTCGGGTTGAGCTCGACGAAAAGCGTCCAGAATGACTCGTCGAACATTTGGGGTCGCTCATGTTGAATGCGTATCAGCGAACGTTCTTGCTGTCTGGAGGCAAACGTAGAGGGCGTATGTGCTAATTCGCAGGCGCTCAGCGGCTTCGTCGAGGGTGAGAATCGTTGTCGACGTCATGGTGCCTCCTCGCGCGTGGGCATCCTTGTTCGGCATCATCAACTCTGATTGACTCTTTTATTCTCCAACGCGCGTCGTCAATCTAACACGGCGCCGACAGCGCTGCCAGAATCCTGTTTGATCGGCTCTATTGAAACTCTTGAGCTGACTCGTGACCATCATCTAAGGTCCGATGGTGATCCCCGATGCACGACAAGTCCAAGCTCTGTCCGTTTCGCGACCCGATGCTCGATGGCCAACCTAGAACCGGCGGGGCAACATGACGTTGCCCTTTCCA
>CAZMNF010000030.1:0-25750 GCA_964567595.1 uncultured Thermotogae bacterium
AGCGCCGCAGAGCAGGCACTTTACACGGGACGCTACCGCCCGCTGCCGAAGTAGCCGTTCATCGGCCCGATGCGGTTGACGGGCCAGACGCGGAAGAAGGGCTCGCCGATCAGCGTGCTTGCGTCGGCGAAGCCCCAATAGCGACTGTCGGAGCTGTTGCGGGTGTTGTCGCCGAGGACGAAGATCTTGCCGTCGGGCACCTCCCAAGAACAGCCCCCGTTGTCGCGCGCTTCGGGGTTGCGGGGAGCCCCCGCACGACAGACGTAGTCGCGATCGAATGCCGGGCCCTCCATGCGTTCGCCGTCGACATACACATCGCCCTGTCGAATGGCCACCTCCGCGGGTCCTTCGGTAATCAACCGCTTGACGAAGCGCTCCTTGCACGGCTCCATCTCGCCCCAGCTCCAATAGAGGAACTGGTTCTCTTGGCACATGCGGGTGTTGTCGGTATGCCAGAAAACGACGACGTCGCCCGGCTCCGGCGGATTGATGCCCATGAGGTAAGTGAACTTGTCGACGAAAAAGCTGTCGCCGGGCATGATCGTGGGCTCCATCGATCCCGTCGGCACGCGCATGCGGACAATGCCGTAGTTCATGACAACCCAGGCCAAAATCCCCGCAATGACCAACACCTGAATCCAGTCGAGCGCCCAGTCGACTCCAGGACGGGTCGGAATGCCGATTTTGTTGACCATCCGCGAGAGGAACGGCTTCGGCCCCGGAGGTTGCTCAGGCTGGGTCGCGGCCGGGTCAGCTTCCGAGACGGGATCGTCGGAGAAGGGCGACGTTAGGGGCGACTCCCCCGTTTCGGCAGACTGCTCCTGCGGGGCTCCCGAGCCTTGAGCGGACGCGCTTCGGGGCGACGCGTCGCCGTCGGGCGTCTCGCGCTCAAGACGATCTTCCGATTCCGGTTGTCGGTCGTCGTCGCGTTGCATCAAACGGGATTTAAGCCGTTATCGGCGCCGCTGGCGCATGCGCAGCTGGCGCAGGTAGAACGGCCGGGATTGGCGGACGCTGCCGCGTTCAAGGACCTCGATACCCTCAATCTTCGGCGAATAGAGCGGAAAGATCTTCTCCACGCCGATGCCGAAGGATTCCTTGCGGATGGTGAACGTTCGGGCCAGGCCGGCTCCCTTGACTTGGATCACGACCCCGTCAAACGTCTGGACGCGGCTGCGGCCTTCGTCGAGTCCCTCGGTCACGCGCTCGCGGACGCGAATGAGGTCCCCGGCGCTGAACTCCGGAATCTCGCGGGGGGATCCGTCGTCGCTCGTCCCTTCTCGAACTTCCGTCTCCAGTGCTCGAATGAGATCATCCATACGGTCGCTCCTGAGGTTACTCCCGGCGGCCACGCAGCCGATCGAGGACCACCGCTGCCGCAGCCCGGACCGAGAGATGATTATACGGAACAGGACCGACGATCGGCGGCAAGGTCCCATCGATGCGTTCCAACAGCTCGGGCGCTAGCCCCCAGCCGGTCCCGAACAGAATATACACCGGCCGGGGGTCCGTTTCAATCCGCTCCCGCAGTGACCGATACGGAATCTCGCTCACGTCCTGCCGATGCGCGGACGTTCCGATGACGAGAGGAGGTTGGTCCTCGGCCTCGGCCATGGCGTCCAGGCTCTCCTCGATGCTTGCGAGGATGCGGATCGGCTTGAGGGCATCCGCGCGCTGCGTGGGATCGTCGGGCTCCTCGAGATCGAGCCAGTAACGCCGCATCCGCTCCGCAATCTCGCGCTGCGACGGGAAGGGCTCGATGATAAAGACGTTTTCCGCCCCGTAGGTCATGGCCGTGCGGGCGATATCGTGAAGGTCGAGGCCCGTGATCGAGGTCGTCGCCGTTTCGCCGTGGCGATCCAGCACGGGATGGTGGACGAGGCCGATGTAGAGCGTGCCCATGATCAATCGGGGTCCGTCAGGTGATCGGATCGATCGACGAGATCGGGACGGTTGCGGCGGGTGGTCGCCAGCGCCTGCTCACGGCGCCAGCGTTCGATCTCCGCGTGATCGCCCGACAGCAGCACCTCGGGCACGCGCATGCCGCGGAACTCCGGCGGGCGGGTGTATTGGGGCGAGCCCAACAGGTCGGATTCGGCAAAGGAGTCGGCCTCCAGGGAATCCAAGTTGCCGACGACCCCGGGCACGAGCCGCCCGATCGCCTCGGCCATGGCCAAGGCGGGCAGTTCGCCGCCGCTCAGGACAAAATCCCCGATGGAGAGCTCGTCGTCGACGAGGGCGGCCACTCGCTCGTCGACTCCCTGGTAGCGGCCGCACAATATCGTCACGCAACGCTCGTCCGAGAGCTCGCGGGCTTTCGCCTGGTTGAACAGCTTGCCACGCGCCGAGGTCAGCAACACGCGCGGCCGTTGGCCGATGCGGGTCTCCAGCGACTCCACGACCCGAAAGAAGGGCTCCGGCTTGAGCACCATGCCCGGCCCGCCCCCGTAGGGCCGATCGTCGACCTGGCGGTGTTTATCAACTGTGTAGTCGCGCAGCTGGTGGACATGGACGTCGAGGACGCCGCGCTCGCGGGCCGCTCCGAGGAGCCCGCCGGAAAAGTAGGGCTCGATGAGCTCGGGAAACAGCGTGACGATATCGACCCGCATCGCTCAGGACGAGGGCGCCTCTGTCGATGGGGACGTCCCCTTGGGCTGCTCCAGGACGTCGATAATGACCTCGCGGTCGTCGCGGGCCGCCACGGCCTCCATGACGCGGCGGATGTCCTCGATCGTCTGGCCCTTCTTGCCCAGGATGCGGCCGAGGTCGCCCTTGCGCGCCCACAGGCAGAAGAGCGTCATCGTGGGCGTCTCGGTGCACTCGATCCGGACGTTGGCCATGTCCTGCACTAACGGCCGGATCAAAAACTCCAGCAGCTCACGCAGCATCCCGAATCTCCCGTCCGCTCGGCGTTCGGAGCTAGGCGCCCGAGCCGGTGCGGACGTCCTTGTCCTGGCGGATGCCGGCGCGGGTCAAGAGTTGCTTGGCGCTCTGGCTCGGCCGGACGCCCTTGCCGAGCCAATCGAGGGCGCGGCCCTCGTCCACGTGTAGCTCGTCGGAATGGGGGTCGAAGTGGCCGATCTCCTCCAGCACGCGGCCGCCGCGGGGCTTGCTCCCTTCGATGGCGACAATACGGAAAGTGTGCTGGCCTCGCTTGCCGACCTGCTTGAGTCGAATTCTTGCAGCCATGGTCGCTTCTCCTTTCACGATCGTGATCGATCTCGGCCATCCCCTGGGACGCGTCCGAGACCTGACATTCCGAATGCGTTGTTGGGGATCCGTTCAGAAGGGCAGACCGCCGCCGCGGCCCGACCCGCCCATCTTCTTCATCTGCTTCATCATCTTCCTCGCTTCCTTGAAACGCTTCAACAGCGAGTTGATGTCGCGAACGCGGGTGCCCGCCCCGGCTGCGATGCGCTTTTTGCGGCTGCCATTGAGGCTTTCAGGATGGCGTCGCTCCCACGGCGTCATGGAGTTGATGATCGCCTCGACCTTGTTGAGCTCGTCCTCGTCGACGTCGAGGTTCGCTTGGGCTTCGCTCATGCCGGGCATCTTTTCCATCAGCTTGTCGAGCGGACCGAGATCCCGAACCTGGGAGAGCTGTTGTTGGAAGTCCTCCAGCGTGAACTTGTCGCTTTCGAGCTTCTTGGCCAAATCCTCGGCCTGTTCCTGGTCGACACGCTTCTCGACGTCCTCGATGAGGCCCAACACGTCGCCCATGCCGAGGACCCGCTGCGCGAGCCGATCCGGGTGGAACACTTCCAAGTCGTCCGACTTTTCGCCCGTGCCGAGGAAGACGATCGGCACGCCCGTGACCTCGACCATCGACAGCGCCGCGCCGCCGCGCGCGTCGCCGTCCATCTTGGTCAGCACAATGCCGGTCAAGCCGAGGCGCTCGTGGAACGTTTCCGCAATGGAGACGGCTTCTTGGCCCGTCATGGCGTCGGCAACCAGCAAGATCTCGCTCGGCTCGATCCGCGCCTTGACCTCGGCGAGCTCGTCCATGAGCGCCTCGTCGATCTGCAGCCGTCCGGCCGTGTCGACGAGCACCATGTCGCGCGTGCGGCGCTTGGCGTCCTCGACGGCATCCTGGGCGATCTCGGGCGCCGTCTCGCCCTCGCCGTGGACGGGCAGGTCAAGCTGGGATCCCAACTGTTGCAGCTGATCGATGGCTGCGGGCCGATGGACGTCGGTCGCTGCCAGCAGGGGCTGGCGTCCCTGATCTCGATAGCGATTGGCCAACTTGCCGGCGGTCGTCGTCTTGCCGGAGCCTTGCAAGCCGACGATCATCCACACCGTCGGGCGGGCCGACAGATCGAGGTCGTGCGCCTGTTGACCCATCAGCTCGGTCAGCTCGTCGCGCACGATCTTGATGATCTGCTGACCGGGCGTCAGGCTCTCCATGACGTTCTGCCCGACGGCTTTCTCGCGGACGCGTTCGACGAAGCGCTTGGTCACCTTGTAGTTGACGTCCGCTTCCAGCAACGCCCGGCGGACCTCGCGGAGTCCCTCGTCGAGGTCCTTTTCGGTCAGCTTGCCTTGGCGCTTCAGCTTGGTGAGCGCGGTGTTCAGTCGTTCGCTCAGCGCGTCAAACATGGGTCATTCCATCCCCTGCCATCAGCTCACCCGTGCCAGCTTGGCTCGGCGTGGTGACGAATCGGTCCCGGCTCATCGATTCTATGCGGTCGTCGGAGGGCTTGCAACGGTTCGGGCGGAGGGTCAGCTCGACTTCGCGGCGAGCTGCTCTTCGAGGAAGCGCGTCGTGGCCTCGCCGGCAATGAAGACGGGGTGTTCCAGAATTTCCCGACAGAGCTCGGCCGTGGTCGGCAGCGATTCGAGGTGGAGGCGCCGCAGCGCCCCGATCATGCGGCCGCGAGCGCCGTCGCGGTCCTCGGCGTAGCCGATCAGCTTGGCCAACAGCGAGTCGTAGTTGGGCGGGATGCGAATCCCGTCGTAGATGTGGGTGTCGATGCGCACGCCGGGGCCGCCGGGCCAGCCGATGACCCGCAGGTCGCCCGCCGCCGGCATGAAGTCGTTCATCGGGTCCTCCGCGTTGATGCGGCACTCGATGGCATGGCCGTTCAGGGCGAGATCCCCCTGCTCGTACGGGAGCGGCTCGCCCGCCGCGATCCGAATCTGGTCCATGACCAGATCACGGCCGGCCCGCATCTCGCTGACGGGGTGCTCGACCTGGATGCGCGCGTTGATCTCGATGATGTAGAAGTCCTCGCCCGAGACCAGGCACTCGACGGTGCCGGCGTTGCGGTAACCGAGCGCGTGGGCCGCCTCCACGGCCGTTTCGCAGACCCGCTGGCGCAGCTCGGGATCGAGGTTGGGCGCGGGCGTCTCCTCAATCAGTTTCTGATAACGCCGCTGGATGGAGCACTCGCGCTCGCCCCAATGGACGACGCTTCCATGGCCGTCCGCCACGATCTGGACCTCGATGTGGCGCGCGTCGCCCAGGTGCTTTTCGAAGTAGACAGACCCGTTGCCGAACGCGGCCTCGGCCTCGCGGCGGGCCGCGTGGAACCGATCGAACAGCTCAGAGGCGTCGTGGACGAAGCGCATGCCGCGCCCGCCGCCGCCGGCCGCCGACTTGATGATGAGCGGATAGCCGAGCCGCTCGGCTGCGTCCTGCGCTTCGGCTTCCGTGGTCATCGCGTCGGTGCCCGGCACCGTGGGCAGGTCATGGGCGTCGAGCGCTTGCTTGGTGGCCAGCTTGTCTCCCGTGAGGCGCATCGTCGCTTGCGAGGGGCCAATGAACGTAAAGCCGGAGTCCTCGCAAACCTCCGCGAACTGCGCATCTTCGGAGAGAAACCCGTAACCCGGATGGATGGCCTCGGCTCCGGAGATCTCCGCCGCGCTCATGATCGCGGCGAGGTTGAGATAGCTGTCCTGGGCGGGGGCTGGGCCGATGCAGTAGGCTTCGTCCGCCAGTCGAGCATGGAGCGCATCACGGTCAGCCTCGGAAAAGACGGCCACCGAGGGAATGCCAAGCTGGCGACAGGCTTCGACCACGCGCAGTGCGATCTCGCCCCGATTCGCCACCAGGATCTTGTTGAACAATCGCTCAGGACTCATCGATCTGGATGAGGGCTTGGCCGTACTCGACGGCGGCCGCGTCCTCGACGAGAATCTCCTTGACGATGCCGGCCCGCTCCGTGCGCACTTCGTTCATGACCTTCATGGCCTCCACGATGCAGACGGTATCCCCAGCATCGACCCGGTCTCCCACGTTGACGTAGGGTTCCTCCTCCGGCGAGGGGCGCCGATAGAACGTTCCGACAATGGGAGAAGTTACGACATAGCCCTCGGCCGGGCTCTCGCCCGCGCTGCCGTCGGATGCCGGCGTCTCCTGCGGCTGAGGTTCAGCCGTTCCGGCGGTGTCGGCGGGCGTCGGTCGTCCCCCTGCGGTCGGCTCAGTAGTCCAAGCCACGCCGGCCGAGCTAGCCTGCGTGCGTCGTAGCACAAGCTTCGTCTCGCCATGCTCGAGCTCCAGCTCCGCCAGGCCGGAGCGGTCAAACAACTTGATGAGCGTCTCGATGTCGTCAATGTTCACCGTCGCCCGTCCCCCGTTCCGGTGAGGTTATCAGGCGCTGTGCGCCACGCCGTTCAGACGCGCAGTAACGACAATGCACAGCGTGCGGCCCATCACGCCACGCGGACGTTGCAGCCGCCGATGAGATCCAGCCTACTCTACTTGTTCCGCCAATTGCAACGTGTGCTCAATCCGGCTAGAATGGCTCCATTGGGGTGCACGCGTGAATGGATCCTAGCTTAGGATTCGTAGTGTTGGCCGCCCTATCGCTGCTGGCTGGCATGATGACCGCGCTCGAAGTGGCGGTCGCCTCCTTGGGCAGGCTGCGACTGACGGCCCTGTCCGACACGGATCCCCGCCATCATCGCATGGTCCACGCGCTGATGGCCGAGCCACAGCGCGTCATGGGGGCCATCGCGCTTCTAACGGACTTGGTTTTGGCCCTGACCGGCATCGCTGCCGCGATGCTGAGCTTCTCGCTCGCCCCCGATTGGGGGCTCGGAGCCAAAGCGGGCCTCGCCTTCGGCATTGCTGCCGTCTACCTCATCGTGCTCGGCGAGTTGGTCCCCTACTACATCGGCCGCCACCGCATCGCCAATTGGGTCCTGGCGCTGATGCGCCCGCTCTACTGGATCATTCGGCCGCTCTTCCCGTTCGTCCGTGCCTCCGAGGGGATTCGGCACGGCCTGCGACGCCTGGTTTTCCCCAGTGCGGCCGATACGACGGATGAATCTCCCGTCAACGAGGATCAAGTCCGCGACCTCTTGGAACACCTGCTCGATGAGGCCGAACGCTACGGCATCGTCGAGGAAGCCGAAGAGCGCATGATCTGGCGCATCCTCAGCTACGACGATCTCGTCGTGCGCCAGGTCATGGTGCCGCGGCCGGAGGTCGTCTCGCTCGCATGCGACACGTCCATGAGCGACGTTGAAGCGATCATCGTCGACGAAGGCCATTCGCGCTATCCCGTCTACGAAAGCGATCGGGACAACATTATCGGCATTCTCTTTGCCAAGGACCTGCTCCGCGCCGACCACGACCACGCGACCTCGCTGGAGGACCACCGTGAGCTGATTCGGCCCCCCTTCTTCACGCCGACGGTCAAGCCGATCAACGATCTGCTGCGCGAGTTCCAGAACCACAAGAAACACATGGCCATCGTGGTGGACGAGTTCGGCGGCATGGCCGGCATCGTCACCTTGGAGGACGTTTTGGAGGAGATCGTCGGCGAGATCAGCGACGAGTACGACGAGCCGCGCCGCATGATCCGCCAGCTCTCCGATCGCGAATACCTCGTCGAGGGCGACGCCGAGCTGACGATGATCAACGAGGAGCTGGGGCTGGAGCTGCCGGCCGACGGCGCGGTGACCATCGGCGGCCTCGTGACCGAGCACCTGGAGGAGATCCCTCGCCCGGGCCGATCCACCGACATCCATGGCGTGACCGTCCTGGTGGAAAGCGCCACCGCGCGCGAGATCCTGAAAGTCCGACTGCGGCTTCCCGAATTGCCGCCGTCCACGGCTGAACCGGCGGAGACGCCTGTCGAATCGCTCTAGCCCGCTCAGTGCGCGTGCGCAGCGACGTAACCTGACGTCATCGCCTCTGTTTCAAGGACGGAACGATACGGATTGAGCAGGAGTCAGTGTTGCCCGAATGAGGGGTTACATGTCACAATGCCGGTGAGAATCGCGCGGGGCACTTATCATGGTCTGCACAGCGCCACTGACGAGGAGATTCGAACGAATGGGCACGGATAAGCTGATCGCTTACGCGCCGAAGGGCAAGCGGGTTGAGGATCCCGTTGCGAGGTTCAACAAGCCGGCCAAGCAACAGGATTGCTCGGTCAACTCCCTGGTGGTGAAAGCCATCGACGAGTTCATCGAGCGCGAGGAGACGGAAGCCACGAAAGGATAGGTGAACCCCCATGAGCAACGGCCTGCTGAACGTCGGCCTCGACAACATGGTGAGCAAGGACGAGATCGTCGCCATTGCGCGTCCGGACTCCTTGCCGATCAAGGAGATGATCCAGACGTACGATGACCAGAATCGCCTGATCGATTTGACGCGCGGCCGCAAGCGACGAGCCGTGCTCATTACCCGGTCCGGCTACGTCGTCCTCTCGCCCCTGCGGACGCCGACACTGGCGGAGCGCTACGTCGACTCCGACTGAGAACGAGCCAAGCGCTAGCTCCCGGACGGTTCCCCAGGCCGTCGTCGGCAGCCGAGCGCCCCGGTGCCTTCCCTCGGCCGGACGTCAGACCGAGGGCAACCCGCTGTTGATCCCTCTTGGGATGCCCACAGTTTTAGGCCGAATTGGCACCTCGTCGGCGGGTTCATGCCCGAATCGCCCTAACGGCTTTGCCGACGGCCCCTTGTCAGCTTCCCTCAACAATTCCCGCCAGGACACCTGGCCTTCTGGAATTAAGCGCCAGGAATCCCGTTGTCAAAAGCGTCAATGCTGTCGGCCTGCAGCCGGCGGTGGCAGAGCAGCTCAATCTCGGTGATCTCCTCGCCTTGATCGGGGGTCACGAACGTGATCGCCTTGCCAGCATTGTTCATGCGTCCGGACCGGCCAATCCGATGCAGGTAATCCTTCGGATTCTCCGGGATGTCGTAGTTGATCACGTGCGAGATGCCGTCGACGTCGATGCCACGACCCAGGACGTCCGTCGTGACGAGCAGCTTGGTCTTGCCCGAGCGGAAGCGATCCATCGCCCGCTGTCGCTGGCCCTGCGAGAGCCCGCCGTGAATGTGACCGGATGGGTATCCCTTCTTGCGCAGGTCGTTGCCCAGTTTCTCCGCCCCGCGCTTGGTGCGGGTGAAGATGAGACAGAGCTCAGGGTCTTCCCGCTTGAGCACCTCCGCCAGCAGCTGGCGCTTGCGCCCCGGCGCAACCGGGAAGTAGCGCTGTTCGATCGTGGCCACTGAGGGGCTGTCGTCGTCGATCGCCGAGATCTGCTCGGGATCGCTCAAGTATTGATTGGCAAAGCTCATGATCGCGGCGGGCATCGTCGCCGAGAGGAACATCGTCTGGGATCGATTCGTGCACTGGTTGACGATGCGCGTGATGTCGGGGCGGAAGCCCATATCGAACATGCGATCCACCTCGTCCATCACGACGACCGAGAACGCGCTGAGATCGATCGTGCCGCGCCCGGCGTGATCGAGCAATCGGCCCGGCGTGGCCACCACGATGTCCGGTCGATGCTGCAGTTTGTTGATCTGTGCCTTGATCGGCTTGCCGCCGTAGATGGCGACGGCGGTCGGTCGATCCGAGCCCGACAACGATTGGCTCGCCTGCGCGGTCTGTTCGGTCAGCTCACGGGTCGGCGCCAGGATGAGCATCCGCTCGGATCGGCCTTGATAGACCCGCTCGAAGAACGGCAACAAAAATGCCGCCGTCTTGCCCGTGCCGGTCCGCGCCAATCCGACGGAGTCGTGCCCGCTTAGGGCAGCCGGGATGAACTTCGCTTGGATGGCCGTCGGGGTCGCAAATCCGGCCCGCTCAACGGCCTTCAAGGTCGGGGCCCCGAGGCCCAGCTGAGCGAAGCCGGACGGCGATGGGTCGGCGTTCGGGACGCGATGTTGCGGGACGGGTTCGAATGTCGGCGACGGGCGGGAGGGACGGCGTTGCGTTTGGTCTCGTGTGTTCATGGATCTCCCCTGTTCGGAGGTCTCGGGGCACGGCCCCGGGACCCAGAGTTTAGAAGCAAACGGACAGGTCCGGTTGCCTTGAAGAGATCGCGAAGCTACGACGAGACAAACGGCAGGTCCACTTTCTTCGCTTGTTACTTTATGTTAACCGCTCTGATTCACCACGTCAATATCAGCATCGCCGTGAGAGCCCCCATCGACTGCTTGGTCGAAGCTCGCCACCGGATGTTGCCCCCGATGGAGGGATGGAAGGATGGAACGGCGGTTCGTGGCCTGCTATGATTAAGGCATCGGAGGTGTCACACATGGCTGAGCCCAACCCCACCGAACAAGGGCTGACGCCTGAACAGCATCGGGTCTGCCGCGAGGGCGGCACGGAGCCGCCGTTCTCGGGCCACTATTGGAACTGCAAGGCGGACGGCGTCTATCGCTGCGTCTGCTGCGACGCGCCGCTGTTCAGCTCCGAGACGAAGTTCGAGTCCGGCACGGGCTGGCCGAGCTTCTGGAACGCCATCGACGAGGGCAACGTGCAGCTCTACGAAGACCGCAGCCTCGGCATGGTCCGCACCGAAGTCCGCTGCGCCAGCTGCGACGCCCACCTCGGGCACCTGTTCAACGACGGCCCGGAGCCGACGGGGCAACGCTACTGCATCAACTCCGTGGCGCTGCAGCTGGATCCCGCTGAGGACCCCGCATAGAGCCCGATCGCCAACGGATGGACGACCTGCTCGGCGCAATTGTCGAACGGATCCCCGACCGCCCGCCCGGGGACGCGGGCCCATTGGCCGGCCAGCCGTTCATGGCGAAGGATCTGTTCGACGTGGCCGGCCACCCGACTCGCGCCGGCAACCCCGACTACGCTGAGTGGCACGGCATCCCCACCGACGACGCGTGGGCGGTGCGGGCGCTCGAGAACGCCGGCGCCCAGCTGATCGCCAAGACCCACACCCACGAGCTGGCCTACGGCCTCACGGGCGTGAACGCCCATTTCGGCACTCCGCGCAATCCGTACGATTCGGACCGCATCGCCGGGGGCTCCTCCTCCGGATCGGCGGCCGCGGTCGGCAGCGGCATGGTCCCGTTCGCGCTCGGGACCGACACGGCCGGGTCGATTCGTCTGCCAGCCTCGCTTTGCGGGATTTTCGGGCTTCGACCGACACACGGGCGGATTCCCGTCCAGGGGCTAGTGCCGTTGGCGCCCTCGTTCGACACCGTCGGCACGTTGGCCCAGGACGCCGCGACGCTGCAGCGCGTGGCGCGCGCCCTCATCCCGGACTTCGCGATGCCGGCCTCGCACGGGTTCAAGCGGGCCGTTGTGCCCAGCGACGCAGCGCCTTTTGCGGAACAGATAGGCCTCGACGCCGTTTCACGTGCCGCGCAGCGACTGCGGACGCTCGGCCTCGACGTGACGGAGGTCGAACTCGCTGCGTTCGAGGCCATCCGCGACGTCCAGAGCGGTCTCGGCGGCGCCCAAGTCTGGTCGGTCCATGAGGCCTGGATTGCCGAACAGCGACCGCGCCTCGGCCCGGACCTCGAACGCAAGCTGAGGGCCACCTCGCAACTGCGCGTTGCTGAGATCGGTCGGGCGCTTGCCCGAGAACCCGGGCTGGTCCGAACATTGGACAACTTCGTTGGCAACAGCGAGACGCTCCTCGTGCTGCCGGCCTCGCCCGACGTCGCGCCCCGAGTGTCGGATCTGCAAGATCCGCATCAAGCCCAAGCGTTCCGATCGGCGACCTTGGGGTTAGTGACGCCTGCAAGCCTCGGCGGCCTGCCCGTCGCGGCCGTGCCGAGCGCTTCCCATGACGCCCTGCCCGTCGGCACACAGTTGGTCGGGCCACGCGGTAGTGACGAACGGTTGCTCCGACTGATCCAGGATTGGCCGTCGCTTGACGGAACGTCCGCCGGTTGAACCGCTCGCGGCACGTCGCGCACAATGGGGCATCATGAGCGACATTCCCGCCACGCTTGCCCACGAGTTCAACCTCCGCCAACGATCCATCGACCGCGTCCTGTCGCTCGTCGACGACGGCGCGACGGTCCCGTTCCTCGCCCGCTACCGCAAGGAGCAAACCGGCGGGCTCGACGAGGTCAAGCTCCGAGACTTGCTCGAGCGCCACACGTATCTCAAGGCGCTTGAAGACCGCAAACAGACGATCATTCAATCCATTGACGAGCAGGGAAAACTGACCGAGGAACTCCGTCAGGCGATCGAAAGCTGCACGCAGAAGACCGACCTGGAAGACCTCTATCTGCCCTACAAGCCGAAGCGCCGCACTCGCGCCACGACCGCCCGTGAGCGGGGGCTGGAACCGCTTGCCGACCGTCTCAAGTCCTTGAACCGCCCCCATGTCTCGCACGTTGATCTGGGTCGGGAAGCCCAGCCGTTTGTCGATTCCGACCAGGGGATCAACACGACCGACGATGCCCTCCGCGGCGCGTCCGACATCTTGGCCGAGGGCGTGGCAGAGGACGCCGAGCTACGAGCCAAGGTCCGCCAGCGATTGTGGGAGACCGGCCACGTCGTAACGAACGTCAAACGGGGCCATCCCAAGGGCACGACCAATTACGAGACGTATCGCGGCTTCAAGACGCCGGTGCGCTCCATTGCGCCGCACCAGTATCTCGCCGCGCTGCGCGGGGAGGCTGAGGACGTGCTCACCCTCGACATCGAGGGCGATGACGGGCGCATGTTGGCCGATCTGGAGGCAGCCGTGCTGCATGCCGGCTCAAGCGAGCTGCAGCGATTCTACCGCGAGATGCTGCGCGACGCCTTGGATCGGCTGATGGTGCCGTCCATCAAGACCCAGCTCCGCCAGGAGACGAAGCAGCGGGCGGATCGCGCCTCCGTCCAGGTTTTCGCCGACAACCTCTATGATCGCCTCATGGCACCGCCGGCCGGCTCCAAATCGACCCTCGGCGTCGATCCCGGCTTCCGGACCGGCTGCAAGCTGGCCGCCGTGGGCCCCACCGGCACATTCCTCCATCATGAAACGATTTATCCGCACGGCTCCGACGAAGACCACCACGAAGCGGGGCACGCGGTGCGAGAGGTGATCCGCGACGCTGGAATCGACATCGTCGCGCTCGGGGACGGCACGGCCAGCCGCGAGACCGAATCGTTCCTGAAAGCGGCCCTCCAGCACGAAGCTCCCCACCTCCCCATCGTGATGGTGAACGAGGCCGGGGCATCCGTCTATTCAGCCAGCGACGTCGCGCGCGCCGAATTCCCCGATCTCGACGTCACCGTGCGCGGCGCAATCAGCATCGCTCGACGGCTCCAGGACCCGTTGGCCGAGTTGGTCAAGCTCGACCCGGAAGCGATCGGCGTCGGCCAATACCAACACGACGTCGATGGCAAGCTGATGCGCCAGAAACTGGCTGAGACCGTCGAGACCTGCGTCAACGCCGTCGGCGTCGACGCCAATACGGCGTCCCAGGAGCTGCTGCAGCACGTGTCAGGGCTCAATGCCGCCGTGGCTCGCGAGATCGTGCGCTACCGCGACCAGCACGGGCCGTTCTCCAATCGCCACGAACTGCTCAACGTCCCCAAGCTCGGGCCGAAGACGTTCGAGCAGGCGGCGGGATTTCTCAGAATCCGCGACGGCGACAACCCGCTCGACAACACGGCCGTCCACCCGGAGCGCTATGAGCTGGTGGCCCAGATGGCGAGCGACCTCGACATGAGCGTTCCCGAGCTTATCGAGAATCCCGACCCCTGGGAAGCCATTGACCTAGATCGCTACGCAGGCGAGGGCGTCGGCGAGCCGACGCTGCGCGACATCGTGGAGGAGCTGAACCAACCGGGCCGCGATCCGCGAGACCAATTCGACTACGCCCGCTTCCGCGAGGACGTCCATGAAATCGGCGATCTGGAAGTCGATATGGTTTTGGAAGGGATCGTCACGAACGTGACGGACTTCGGGGCGTTTGTCGACGTCGGGGTCCATCACGATGGCCTCGTCCACATCTCCAAGCTGGCCGATCGATTCGTCCGCGATCCACGGGACGTCGTGCGCGTGGGCGACGTCGTCGAGGTGCGCGTCGTGGACGTCGACGTCAATCGCGGACGATTCGGGCTCTCCATGCGCTCGGATGCGTAGGCTGTTGTCGCGGGCAACGGGCCCGCTTACCCTTGCGGAACCATGACGCTATTCATCGGGATCGACGTGGGCGGCACGTTCACCGACCTGGTTGCGCTTGACGAGGGCGAGCTGACGCTGCTCAAGGTCCCCACTGAACAGCCCCCGGATCGCGGCGTGATCCGGGGATTGGACCAACTTGCCACGAAAATCGGCTTCGACGGCGGGGCGATTGACCGCGTCGTCCACGGGACGACGACCGCCACGAACGCGCTTCTGGAGGGGCGTTGGGCGAAAACGGCGCTCGTCACGACCGCGGGCTTTCGCGACGTGCTCGCGATCGGCCGTCAAAATCGGCCCGACTTGTACGACTGGAGCGTCGGCCGACCCGAGCCGATGGTGCCGCGCGAGCGACGCTACGAAGTATCGGAACGCGTCGACGCCAACGGCGACGTGCTCCGTGCTTTGGATGAGGACGAGCTGGCTCCGCTTGTTCCCGAGCTCGGCGACGTCGAGTCGGTTGCCGTGGGCTGTCTGTTTTCGTATCTCAACCCCGAGCACGAACGCCGAGTCCGCGATCGCCTCGAACGCGAGCTCTCGATTCCGATCGTCGTCTCCTCGGACGTGTTGCCCGAGCACCGCGAATACGAGCGCATCTCCACGACGGTCGTGAGCGCGGCGCTCCGTCCCGTCGTGAGCGATTATCTCGAGCGCCTGTCGGAGCAGCTGAGCGCCAACGGCGTCCACGCGCCCCTGGCGATCATGCAGTCGAACGGCGGGCTCGCTGCGTCCCGCGTTGCCTCGCGGCACCCTGAGCGGCTGTTGCTGTCGGGGCCGGCCGGCGGCGTGGCCGGCGCCCAGTACGCCGCCGAACTGGCCGGTTTCGCCAACGTCATCACGCTCGACATGGGCGGGACGAGCTGCGACGTGTCGCTCATCCAGAACGGACAGCCCCAAACGCGAGCCGAAACCCAAGTCGGGGGCTACGAGGTTCGCGCCCCCATGATCGACGTCCACACCGTCGGCGCGGGGGGCGGGAGCCTTGCATGGATCGACTCCGGCCAGGCGTTGCGCGTGGGGCCGGACAGCGCGGGCGCCGATCCAGGCCCTGCTGCGTTCGGCGTGGGCGATCGGCCCACGGTCACGGATGCCCATCTCGTGCTGGGACGGTTTGACCAGGAAAGCCCGCTCGGCGGCCGCTCCCTCGATGGGACACGCGCCCGCCGCGCGATCGAGGCAACGATCGCCCGTCCCATGGCAATGCCGGTGGAGGAGGCGGCACTCGGCATCTTGGCGATCGCAAACGCCCACATGGAGCGGGCGATCCGGGTCGTCACGGTCGAGCAGGGCCACGACCCGCGCGATTGTGCCCTGTTGGCCTTCGGCGGCGCGGGGCCGCTCCACGCGGCTTCGCTGGCGGAACGCCTCGGGATCTCGGCCGTGCAGGTTCCGACCTCCGCCGGCGTCCTGTCCGCCCTCGGCATGCTCGCCACGGACGAACGCCAGGATCGCGTGCAGTCATTGGTCCAACCGTCCGATCAGGTCAAGCCCCAATACGTGCAGCGACAGTTTGATCGTCTCCAACAAGACGCCGAACGGGAGCTGCAGGCGGAGCGGATCGAGCATCGCAAATCCGTGGAGCTCCGCTACCGCGGCCAAGCGCATTCGGTGGAGCTGGAAGTGGATGCGTTGACGGAAGCCGCAATGGCTCAGCTTCTGTCACGGTTCCACGAACGGCATCGCGAGCGCTTCGGCTACGCGATGCGCGATCACCCGACCGAATGGGTTGCCCTCCGGCTGACCTCCCTCGCCCCTCGCGATCGCCCCGAGCTTGCGGCGTTGTCCGATCGCGCTGTGGAACCGACTCCCGACCGACGGAACGTCCACTTTCCGGGCCACGGCCGCTGCCGTACGCCAGTGTTCGGGCGCAGCCAGCTCTCGCACGGACAGCAGCTGGGGGGACCGACGTTGATCGAAGGCGCCGAATCGACGATCGTCGTGCCGCCCGCTTGGGAGGCGAGCGTCGATCGATGGGGAAACGTGATCCTCAGACGCCATGACCGTGTTTGGACAGCCGATTGATGAGGAGGCTCGCTGCGTCCATTACGCCAGCGAGCTCGACATCGTCGCGATCAAGTTCAAGTGCTGCGGCCGCTACTATCCCTGCCATCGCTGCCACGACGAGGCCGTTGCTCACCCGGCCCAAGTCTGGCCGCGCGAGGAGTTCGATCGTCGCGGCGTGCTCTGCGGGAACTGTCGAGTCGAATTGACGATCCGGACGTATCTCGACGCCGGCGATCGCTGTCCAAGCTGTCGCGCGCCGTTCAATCCGCGCTGTCGTGAGCACCGCCATCTGTACTTCGACGTCTGACGCCGCAACCTGAAAGCGAAGCACCGACACGGGCTACCATGCGGCGTGGCCACGACCGAGCGACGACCCGAATCTCCCCCTCCACGGAACGTTCATCGCAATCCCAACCTGAGGGTCATCTTCGGCGTGGCCCAAGGGATCAACATTCCGAGTCTTTTGACGCTCTTGGCGGACTTGGCGCCGATGGCCCAACGTGGCATGTTCATGTCGGTCAATGGGATGTTCTTGCGCCTGGAGCGGACGATCAGGCCGTTGGCCACGGAGGCGATCTTCGTCTGGCGGGGCACGGACGGCGTGTTCGCGCTCGGGGCGAGTTTGGCCGCAGGGATGTTTGCGGCCATTGTGGGGCTCGGGATCTCGGATCCGTCCCATCGACACGCGGAAGGAGGTTGAAGGATGGAACACGGCAAACTCGTGCGCGATCTGGTGCCCGGCATCATCCGCGAAGTCGGCGAGGTGCCCGTTACCCATCGGGCCGCTGACAGCGAATACGTCGACAAGCTTTTGGACAAATTCCGCGAGGAGTTTGACGAGTTCGTCGAGTCGGGCGAGATCGAGGAGCTGGTGGATTTGCTCGAAGTGATCCGTGCGCTGGGCCAGCTGAACGGCATCGGCTGGGCGGAACTGGACGACATGCGCGCCCAGAAGGTCCGCGAGCGCGGCGGGTTCGACGAAGGGATCGTCCTGGACGAGGTCCGCGGCGCTTAGCTCGCATTCACGGGAACGGGCCGATACGATACGAGTTAACAATGGATCAAGGAGACGAGCGAATGCTGACGCGACGCCAACTCATTGTTCGCGGGGCCGGCTTGTCGCTGATGGCGCTGATGGGAGCCGGACCCGGGCGCGTCCGCGGATGGGCCCAATCGTCGCCATCAGTGCCGATCTGGCCCATGTTCCGCGGAAACCCTGAGCACACAGGGATGACGGATCAGACGGGCCAGGTCCAAGGCCCGACCCAGACCTGGCGCTTCGGGACCCGAGGTGCTGTCGAGCCGTCGGCCGCCGTGGGCGACGTCGACGGGGACGGCCAGACGGAGGTCGTCATCAGCTCCTTCGACGGGGCCGTCTATGCGATTCCGGGAGCGGGGCGTGGCCTGATCCAAGAGCCGCTCTGGAAAGTTCAGACGGACGAGTTGATCTGGTCCTCGCCAGCGATCGGGGACGTTGACGGGGACGGCAACCTGGAGGTCGTCGTCGGCTCGGACGATCAGGGCGTCTACGTCGTTGACGGACCGAGCGGGCGCGTCCAGTGGCGCTTTGCGACACGCGCCAAAGTCCGGGCCTCGCCGACGATTGCTGACGTCGATGGCGACGGGGACTTGGAGATCGTCATCGGCTCCGGCCAGATCTTTGCGCTGGACGCACGCGCCCAGCGCGTCAAGTGGAAGTTCCGGCTGGCGACGACGACGTTCTCCTCGGCTGCCGTGAGCGATCTGGATGGCGACGGCGACATGGAGGTCGTCGTCGGGTCTTACGACAACATTCTGTATGCGCTGTCGGGACGTAACGGCCAGCCCGTTTGGCAACACCGCGCCACGAACCCGATCGACTCCTCGCCAGCAATCGGCGACATCAACGGAGACGGTCAATTGGAGATCGCCGTCGGCGTCGGCTTCGTCGGCTCCAGCGGGTTCAAGGGCGTCCAAGCGCTGGGCGGCGATGGCCGCCAGCTATGGGAATTTTCCATTGGCGAAGACGAGCGCGTCGTCTCCTCTCCCGCGATCGGCGACGTCGACGGCGACGGCCAGACCGAGGTCGTTGTCGGCAGCAACGCCGGTCGACTGTTCGCGTTCGATGGGGCCGGCAACGTCAAATACACCCACGATGCCGATAAATTCATCGAATCATCGCCAACCATGGGGGATATCGACGGCGACGGGCGCATGGAAGTTGTCGTCGGCTCACACGATTTCAGGCTTTACGCGCTGCGAGCTGACCCCGATCGATCCACGTTTGACGAGCTGTGGACGTTCACGCCGCCGGCGGCCAACATCTTCTTCTCCTCGCCCACGCTGGCCGATGTGAACGACGATGGGAACTTGGAGATCGTCATCGGCAACAACAACGGGACGCTCTACGCGCTCGGAGCATGAGCATTGACCCGATTACGCTGGAGGTCCTGCGGCACGCGCTCAGCGGGGTCGCGGAGGAGATGCTCGCGGCGCTGATCCGCACGGGCCTCAGCCCGAACATCCGGGAGCGGCACGATTGCTCGACCGCGCTGTTCGACGCGGATGGCCGCATGGTGGCACAGTCGGAGAGCATGCCCGTTCACCTTGGCGCCATGCCCTTCTCTGTCCAAGCGGCCATCGACGCGCTCGATTCGTTCGAGCCGGGCGACGTTGTCGCGCTCAACGATCCCTTCCACGGCGGGGCGCACCTGCCCGATCTGACGCTGGTGACGCCGCTGTTTGACCGCCACGATCACCTGCGAGGGTTCGCGGCCAACCGAGCCCACCACGCCGACGTCGGCGGCATGCGGCCCGGCAGCGTGGCTGGCGATGCAACGGAAATCTATCAGGAGGGCTTCCGGATGCCGCCCGTCAAGCTCTGGGCACGGGGCCAAGCGAACGAGGCGGCTTTGGCGCTACTGCTTGCCAACGTCCGGACGCCGCGCGAGCGCGAGGGCGACCTCCGAGCGCAGTACGCGGCCAACGAGACGGCGCGCCAACGGCTGGCGTCGTTGGTGGAGCGCTTTGACTGGCCGACGTTGATCGATGCCATGCACGAACTGAACGCGTACTCGGAGCGCCGCATGCGGACGGCGATCGACCAGTTGCCCGATGGGACCTACGACGCCGACGATGTCTTGGACGACGACGGCCATGGCCACGCGGATCTGTCGATCCGAGCGAGCGTAACGGTTGTCGGGGATCACCTTACGGTTGACTTCGCCGGCACGGCCGCCCAAACGGACGGGCCGCTCAACGCGCCATTCGCGGTCACGGCCTCGGCTGTCTACTACTCGGTCCGCTGTCTGACCGACTCGACGATTCCGCCCAACGATGGATGTTATCGGCCGATCGCGATCCGGACGCCGGGTCGCTCGCTCGTGGACGCCGAGCCGCCCGCGGCCGTGGTCGGCGGCAACTTGGAGACGTCGCAACGGATCGTGGACGTTCTCATCAAGGCCCTGGCGGACGTTGTGCCCGACCGGGCCATCGCCGCCAGCCAAGGAACAATGAACAATTTGACGTTTGGGGGGATCGATCCCCACACGAACGAGCCGTTCACGTTCTACGAGACGATCGCCGGCGGCGTGGGTGCGGGTGCTCATCACGATGGCCCCGATGGGACGCATTCGCACATGACGAACACGCTCAACACGCCGATCGAAGTCCTCGAAGCGAGCTACCCCGTGCGCGTCGAGCGCTACGAGATCCGCGACGGCAGCGGCGGGCACGGCCAGCAGCGGGGGGGCCACGGCCTGCGGCGCGACGTGCGGGCGCTGGTGCCCATGACGGTTTCATTCTTGGCCGACCGACGCCGTTCACGGCCGTATGGGCTCAACGGGGGCGAACCCGGAGCTGCCGGTCAGGATGCTCTGTCACGCGACGGCGACGAGACGGCGTTTCCCTCCAAGGGGAGCCGGTCGCTTCAGGCCGGCCAAGCGATTCGCATCCGGACGCCGGGCGGCGGCGGCCACGGGCCCTCGGAGGCTGAGGCCCATGGTTGAGGTGCGTCGAGCCCTTCTGAGCGTCTCCGATAAGACGGGCCTCGCCGAGTTTGCCCGAAAGTTGGCAGAACAGGGCGTCGAGCTGCTCGCCTCCGGCGGCACGGCCCGCGTCCTCCGAGAGGCCGGGCTTCGAGTCACGGACCTCGCCGCGATCACGGGATTTGAAGGACTGCTCGGCGGCCGCGTGAAAACGCTGCACCCGCACGTCCATGCCGCCATCCTGGCTCAGCAAGACGATCCCGGGCAGATGGCGGAATTGCAACAGCACGCCATCGGCCCGATCGACCTCGTCGTCGTCAACCTTTATCCGTTCACCGCGCAAGTCGACGAGCGAACGTTGGCCGAGGAGGCGATGGAATGGGTTGACATTGGTGGCGAGGCCCTTATCCGCGCCGCCGCGAAAAATTTCCCCTCGACCGGGGTCGTCGTGGATCCGGCCGACTACGCCGATGTTGGTCAGCAGATCATTGAATCGGGCGGCCTGAACGTCGCGACATCTCGACGATTGGCGGCCCGAGCGTTCGACCATGTCACGCAATACAACGCCCGCATCGCGAAGTGGTTCCGAGCTGACGAGGCCCTGCCCGAGTCGTTGACCGTGGCGGAACCGCGCCAACGGGCGCTACGCTACGGGGAAAACCCCCACCAACGAGGCGCCCTGTACGGCCCGCAACCGCCGGAACAGCTGCAGGGCAAAGAGCTCTCCTACGTCAACGTGCTCGACGCGGACGCGGCACTTAGAGCCGTGTCCGACTTTGACGAGCCGGCCGCCGTGATCATCAAGCACACGAGCCCCTGTGGAGCGGCCGTGCGCGAGACGGTGAGCGAGGCGTTCGAGCGGGCCTATCAGGCCGACTCGACTTCGGCATTCGGCGGCATCGTCGGGGTGAATCGGACGGTCGACCGCGCAACGGCGGAGCGAATCGGCGAGCGATTCTTTGAGCTCGTCGTGGCTCCCGATTACGACGGCGATGCGCGGCAAATATTGGCCGAGAAGTCGAATCTTCGGCTCTTGCGGGCGCCCACGGATGCCGGCGATCAAGGACGCTTCATGCGCTCGACGGCGTTCGGCATAGTGGCCCAGCAGGCGAGTCGCTGGTCGATAACCTCGCGCGAGCTTGAGATCGTCACCAACAGCCAGCCCTCGAGCGCACAGATAGCCGATCTGCTCTTCGCCTGGCGCGTCGGCAGGCACGTCCTGAGCAACGCGATCGTGCTCGCGCAAGACGGAACGACCGTCGGCATCGGCGGCGGTCAGGTCAGCCGCGTGGACGCCGTGCGGATCGCCATTGAGAAGGCCAGCGAGCAAGCATCGGGCAGCGTGTTGGCCTCAGACGCGTTCTTCCCCTTCCCCGACAGCGTCAAACTCGCCGCCGAAGCCGGCGTCACGGCTGTGATTCAGCCGGGCGGATCCAAGCGGGACGACGAGGTCATTCAGGCATGCGACGAGCATGGCATCGCCATGGCGTTCACGCGGACTCGGGAGTTTCGGCATTAAACATTATTCCCTCGTTAATTTGCATAGCTATAACGCAGAAATCCCTCCTCGTCCATCCCCGTATCTATATGGCGTCACGTCGCGATCGCTCATCACCATGTGTTGACGTTTTGTTAACGCAGAGTTACTATATTATTCGACAAAATACGGTAGGATAACATGGGGTACCGAAGCGAAGAAGGACGGATCACAGCGCTCGCCGCAGGGTTGTGTCTAGCCATGGTGGTAATGAGCGGCTGCCAGTCATCGGATCCCCAGACGGATCAAGCAATGCAAGACGATAACCCGCCGCCGGCCCGCGAGGATTATCCATCCCTGCAGGGTCAACTCTTTGAGTTGGCAACTGAGCAAGGGGTAAATAGCTCCGGTTCACGAGGCAATTTGACGGTCGAGAATGGCCAAGTTCAGATTGTCATCGAGGTCCAGGAAGCCACATCGACGGACGTCCTCCAATGGGCGGTCAAGGCGCTCGGCGGCCGCGTGGAGACGAAGCACGAGGCCCTCGTTCAAGCCTGGATTCCGGTCGGCGAACTGTTGACGCTGGCAGAGCACCCGCGTGTTACGTTTATCCGCGCACCGGTACAGCCTCGGAGGTAGCTGAGCACAACTACAAACAATCACGACCCTGGCCTCAATGGAGTGGGCAAAGTGCGTTGCCGGTGGCGCCGAAGCGAGCCGGGGATGCCCACGACCTTCGCAGGGTCCATAGAGGGGGAGTACAGACCATGAGAACGACGCTCTGGGTCGGACTAGCCGCGTTGCTCGGGCTGACGCTGGGTAGCGTGATCGCCTGGGGACAAGACGATCATCCGAAAATTCAGGACACACTGGAGGAGTTCATTGATCGTCAAAACCCGGACGAGCCACCAGTCGGTTTGACATCGGCTCCCTCTGAGCTATCCCCGGAATTCCGCCTGTTTAAGCAGCGGGTCCGAGGCGAACGCGTCCGGGTGGTGATCGAAGCCAGCGACGATCGCGCCGTCGAAGCGGTCCAGACCGCCGTGCGTCAACGTGATGGTCGCGTGGAGATGGCTTATAAAACCTCGATTCAGGCGGACGTCCCGATAGGATCCGTGGCGGCGTTAGCCGAACACGAGGGCACCGCCTTCGTGCGGTTGCCCGTCCGACCGCGCCGTGGCCCGACCCCCATGTTCAAGATGCCGCTGAATAAAGCCGCCGATGCAGCCCGTGCCGCTCAGAATGAGGTCACCAGCGAGGGGCTTGATGTGATCGGCGCCGACGCGTGGCACGACGCGGGCCTCACCGGCGAAGGGATCAACGTCGGCATCATCGATACGGGGTTCCGAGGCTATCGGAATCTTCTCGGCTCCGATCTGCCATCGGCCGAGCATGTTGCGACGAAGTCCTTCCGCGAAGATGGCAGTCTGGAATGCAGTGACTGCTCCGAAAACGACCAACTCCATGGTAAGGGCGTCGCCGAGATTGTTCACGACCTGGCACCGGACGCGCGCCAGACCCTGGCCAACTTGGACTTCACCGACGTCTCGTTCCGTCGAGCCGTGGACTGGATGATCGACCAAGAGGTGGACGTGATCAACACCTCGGTTTGGTTCGCCTCCGGCTGTTTCGGCAAAGGCGAAGGACTGCTGGAGCCGCAGATTGCCGAGGCCCGCCAGAACGGCATTGCGTGGGCTTCAAGCGGCGGTAATTTCGGGGGAGGGCATTGGCAAGGCAACTGGCAGGACCCGAACAACAACGGCCGCCACAACTTCACGTCCTCTGACGACACCTTCACTGTCGAGGTCGAATTCCAGGAGGCAGAGGTCGACGGACAGCGCGTCGCTGCTGTGGAGTTCTACTCGATCATCGGTTGGGAGGCCGACTGCGGCAACGCCGACAACGACTATCGGACGGTCGTCTATCCAGAGTTCGATCCCTCCATCCGCGTAGAGGGCGACTGGGTCTGGCGTCCCGGCATTCCCATCAAGTCCGGCAGTGCGTTCATCTGGTCAAACGACACTTCGCGAATCGGCACGACCACGCGCTTGCACTTGGCTATTGAAAAGACCGATCCCAGCGCGCCGGACGCCCGTCTTGATATGCTAATCACCGGTTGTCCCACGTGCGCGGGAGGCGAGTTCGACCGTCTCACGTCGGCGGGCAGCATCAGCATTCAGGAGCCGGCGAAATCGTCCAACGTCACCGCTGCCGGCGCTGCCCATCACAGCCCGTCCCAGTGCCCGCGCGACATGTGCCCGGACGGTCGCCTGCTCTTCTATTCCGACCGGGGGCCCACCAAGGACGGCCGCACGAAGCCGGACATCGCCGCCCCGACCCACGTCTCCACCAACGCTTACGGGCGTTGGACTGGCTTTGGGCAGGACGAGAATTCCGGTTTCGGCGGAACGTCCGCTGCGTCGCCCCACGTTGCCGGTGCCATGGCGTTAGTGCAACAGGCCTTCCCCAACCTTGCGCCCAAGGAAATCGACGCGATTCTCACGAATCAGGCAGAGGACGTCGGCTCTCCGGGAGAAGATAACAACTACGGAGCCGGCCTAATGACACTCGGCCAGGCACCAGGTCAGAAGCCGGCCATCGACGGTATCGAGCCAGCCAGCGGCGTGCAGGGAGCCACCATCGAAGCCGTAATCTCGGGCACGAACATGAGCGAGGCAACGGAGGTAACGTTCAGTGGGTCGGGCGTGACGGCCGAAATCCGAGACGGCGCTAGCGACGCCGAACTCCCGATCGCGATTGAGATCGCGCCCGATGCGCCGACCGGTAAGCGGACGTTCACGGTGACGACGCCTAACGGACAAGTCGACAGCGGCTCGGTGATGTTCACTGTCTTGCAGGGACCGGAACTGAATGTCGTACCCGCGGACCTCGCGTTCAGCGCTGTGGCCGGGGGCGACGCGCCCGACGACCGATCCATCGAGATCACGAACGCCGGTGGCGGCACGCTCACCTGGGAGGCGACCGCCAACGTCGACTGGATCGACCTCGGCACGACAAGCGGCACGGCGCCCGCAACTGTGGACGTTCAGATCGAACCCAGCGACCTCGAGCCCGGCCAGCATCAGGGGACGATCGTGGTCCGTGCACCCAGTGCTCAGGGAAGCCCAGCGAGGGTGACGGTCGCGCTCGACTTGACCGAGCCGCCGGAACTGGTCGTCAATCCGGCCCCGCCCGACCTCGACTTCGGCCAACTGAGCACGGGTGAAACGGCCACGCGGACGGTCACGTTGAGCAATACCGGCGGAGGGACGCTCAACTGGCAAGCGCTCAGCGAGTCGGCGTGGGTCTCGTTCAGCCCGACGGACGGGGCGCTCTCCAGAGGCGCGTCGCAGGAGGTCGAGGTGGCCGTGGTTCCTTCAAACCTCGATCCGGGCAAGCACACCGCGACCATCCGGTTTGAGGCCGGAAATCAGAGCGTGACTGGCACGGTGCGCGTGACGGTCGGCGCGCAGCCGACGGCCGGCGGGTTACTTGTGCTGGAGTTTGTCAAGCTCGCGTTCATGGAGAGTTCGGACTGGGAGCCGACAGTCCTGAACGGCTGCGTCCGCTACGCCAACGCGAGCGACGGGCCAAGTCCGATCGAGGTGACGCGCCCGGACGGCACCGTGGAGACCTACGAGGTCCCGGCTGGCAACGAGGTCCTCGTCTGCGGGGGCGTCGTCCACATCGACACACGGCATTCGGCCGAGAATCAGAACGTATGAGTCGTCAGATCAACCGCTCCGGCTGGACTCAATCGCGAGTTGAATCACGGAGACATCCCGGCGACCTGTGACACATACGGGTCGTCGGGATTCGGCATTTGATGCTTGTGGATAGAGAACGGGCTTAGTCAAAGACGATCGTCAAGATCGCCATCGACAAAGCGGGTGAACGCGCATCGAGTAGCGTCCCGGCCTCAGACGCGTTCTTCCCCTTCCCCGACAGCGTCAAACTCGCCGCCGAAGCC
>CAZMNF010000031.1:0-25688 GCA_964567595.1 uncultured Thermotogae bacterium
CGCAGTAGCCGAAAGAGTCCTGCCTCCGCCGGAGGATGGGCGGATTTTAGGGAACCTACGACGGTGGTTCAAGTGTCGGTATTTCGAGGCGGATTCGGATGAAAGGATAAATGTCGTTACCAGAGACATGATTCGCGTCGCTTTCTTCGGCGATCATGTCAGACCCCGAGCTATCGATCGATGAAGGGGTCAGTGCATCTTTTCGATGGAGAAAGAATCATCACCGTGAATTTGGTGCATTGACCGCGGTCTGTTCGCCACTCTTGACAAATAGCTTGAGCTAGTTCAAGCTGGTGCACTGCGAATATCGTTTCTCATTGAGTTATTGATCCCAATGGCAGAAGAATCCTACGAAAGAGTTCGTCGGAATTTCTACCTGGCCTCACTTGCAATTATATTCCTTCGTCTTTCGGAAGCATCGATCAATGGCATTTCTAGAGAAGGCACCTCAATAGAGATTGGCAATGAGACCGGAATATATATTCTTCTCTGGATCGTATGGGTTTACTTTGGACTGCGGATATATCAACTTGATGATTACAATGAAGTACGAAGGGCAATCATAGATGACTGGCAACACTCGTTCAATCTTGCTCTTAAATCTAGAATGCCTCAGTATGTGGAAACGGTCAAAAACAAGGCAACTCGAGAATCGAAATCTAATGAATTTGGGCAGCAAGTTGCTCGTCTAAAGTTAGATAGCGGATTTCTCAATCTTCGACTCCAGGCAATACTTCCGAACGGAGGTACTGCTGGGGCTCGCATTGCTGCTTATTCGGGCTTCATGCTACCATTCCTATCAGGGATTGCCGGCACAATCCTCGGACGTCAGAGTATCTTCGATCACATTCTTCCGCTCCTATTGGGCATTATCACCTTAATTTCTGGGGTCTGGCCGGGATGGGCGGGAAGCCCAATTTGCTGGTTGGAAATATTAACTTCCGGCTGCCCCAGAATTTAACTAGATATCCAGAGAATATCCCGACTTAGGTCCATAATTCTGCGATGCGGGCCAGCTTCTCGCGCACGTGATCCGGTGTGACGGTGGACGTCTAGCGCGTGAACAGGTCGGCCGTCTCGACGGCGATTTCTCAATCCAGATCGCTTGGCTCATATGTCGCCATTTCATCCACTCGCCGAAAATCCTCATCCGCCGTCGCTAGAGCGTCAATCCCATCGGAGATCGCAAGCGCAACAGTGACCGAATCGTTGACCAACAAACCATATCGCTGTCGGTAAGACAGACTGTCTTCGATGACGTCGGTCGTCAAAGGACGGATGTCAATTCCCATGTCGGGAATCGCCTCGGTGTAGGCCTGATAGTCATGGAGTTGCTCGACGACGCCTGGTCTCTCGCGAAGCTTCCTCGGCACGTTGCCGGAACTGACCAGACCCGCTTCGACCGCCTCGATCATCATCAGGCGATGCAGCACTTCCAGCAGGACGTGCACGCCCGTTACGCCGAACAGCTCCCCTTGCTCGCACTGCTTCAAGAAGGCCTTGCACTTCTCAGAGCTCTCCACAAAGTGATAGACGAAGATGTTGGCATCGACGAAGACGGTGGCTCCCGAAGGAAGGTCTTCGAGGCTAAGCGGCAAGGAAGTCCTCTTCCTCCTCCATGATTGCGCGAACGGTTTCCGGCGAGGCCTTCATGCCACCGTACGTCTGTTCCACGACACTGTGGTCTCGTTGTCGTCGCAGATAATCCGTCAGTGCTTCCTCAATCACCTGCGAGATCGTCTTGTCTTCCTTGGCCGCCCAGACCTTGAGCGATTTGACCAACTCCTCATTCAGCGTCGTGCCGATCTTTTTCTTCATGCTTTCCTCCTCATGGATTCAGCATAACCCCACCAAGACCAGAAATCAAGAAGTCCATCTAGACAGACACGAGGGTGAGTACGGTGGTCGAATGTGCTAGAGAATATACCGACTCAGATCCATGTCTTCCGCGATGTGCGCCAGCTTCTCGCGCACGTAGTCCGGCGTGACGGTGAACGTCTCGCGTTTGGAGAGATCGGCGGTCTCGAAGGCGAGGTCCTCCATCAGCTTCTCCATGACCGTCTGGAGCCGCCGCGCGCCGATGTTCTCCGTCGAGCTGTTGAGCTCGTGCGCGATCCGCGCGATCTCTTTGACCGCCTCGTCCTCGAATCGGACATCCAGGTTCTCCGTGGCCAACAAGGCGCGATACTGCTTGATGAGCGCGTCCTCCGGCTCGGTCAGGATGCGGACGAAGTCGTCCTCGCCCAACGAGCCCAGCTCCACGCGGATGGGGAGGCGCCCCTGGAGCTCGGGGACCAAGTCGGATGGCTTGGCCATGGTGAAGGCTCCGGAGGCGATGAAGAGGACGTTGTCGGTCGAGACGTACCCATACCGGGTGCGGACCGTCGAGCCCTCCAGCAGGGGCAATATGTCGCGCTGCACGCCCTGGCGCGAGACGCCGGGCCCGCCCTGCTCCTCGCGCCCGCCCGTGGCCAGCTTGTCGATCTCGTCGAGGAAGATGATGCCGCTCTCCTCGGCCCGTTCGAGGCCCTGGCGCTGGATCTCCTCGTCGTTGATCAGCTTTTCGGCCTCCTGGTTGAACAGTAGATCGCGGGCATCGCGGATGGGGAGTCGTTTCTCGACCGTCCTGTTCGGAAAGAGGTCGGAGAGGATGTTCATGTCCATGCCCATCTGATCGTCGCCCTCGCCGCCGAAGACGCTGATCTGGGGCATGGAGGACTCCTGGACGTTGACGTCGATCTCGCGGTCCTCGAGCTCGCCCGCCCGGAGCCGCTGACGAAACTTTTCGCGGGTGCGCTCGTAGGAGTCCTGGCGCTCTTCATCCGCGTGCTCGGGCTTGGGGATGAGCGCGTCGAGAACCCGGTCCTCGACCATGCGCTCGGCCTGGGGCTTGACCCGCTCGATCTCCTCCTGGCGGACCATGCCGATGCTCGTCTCCACGAGGTCGCGGATCATGGAGTCGACGTCACGGCCGACGTAGCCGACCTCGGTGAACTTGGTCGCCTCCACTTTCAAAAACGGGGACGCGACGAGCTTAGCGAGTCGTCGAGATATTTCGGTCTTGCCGACGCCGGTCGGCCCGATCATCAAGATGTTCTTCGGCTGAATTTCGGCGCGGATGGGATCGTCCACGCGCTGGCGCCGCGTCCGGTTGCGCAACGCGATCGCGACCGCGCGCTTCGCCTCGCGCTGGCCGATGATGTATTTATCAAGCTCGGCGACGATGTTCTGGGGCGTCAGCTCGTCCATGCGCCGCTGTTGATCATCGGGTTGGCCCCGCCCGATCTCAATGATGTCGGCCATTTCCTCGACTCCTCAGATGGGGCGCCTCAACGCTGGGCGAACACAGAGGTTCGCCCCTACAGACGGCATGGCGGTTGTGGATTACCACGCCAACTCCTCAATCGTGACTTGGTCGTTCGTGTAGACGTCGATCTCGCTCGCAATCTCCATTGCGGTTTGGACGACATCGCGGATGGGCATGTCGGCGCTCTGGCGCCGCAGCGCGCGCGCCGCGGCCAGCGCGGTCATGCCGCCGCTGCCGATGCCGATTAGTCCGTCATCCGGCTCAATGACGTCGCCGGCGCCCGACAGCAGCAGCAACCCCTCCTCGCTCGTCACCGCCATCAGCGCCTCCAGTCGCCGGAGCATCCGGTCGGTGCGCCACTCCTTGGCCAACTCCACCGCGGAGCGCCGCAGGTTGCCGCCGTACTCGCTCAGCTTCCCCTCAAAGCGCTCGAACAGCGTCAGCGAGTCGGCCGTGGCGCCGGCAAATCCGGCGAGCACCTGGCCCTCGTGGAGGGGCCGGACCTTCCGGGCTGAGTGCTTGATGACCTGGTCGTTGAGCGTCGCTTGGCCGTCGCAGGCGAGGATGGCCCGCCCCTGATCCGGGGCGTAGAGGGCAAGGATTGTCGTGGCCTCAATCGGCATTGTTTGTCGATGGTAGCACAGCGCGACGGTCGGCTTCAAAAGCCACGTCGACTACCGGACCGTTGATGGGGGCTCGGCGGCAAGCATCCGTCGATAGATGCCCAGGAGTTGATCCACAGTGCGCTCGAGGCTGTTCGTTTCGGCCCAAGCCTCGGCGTTGCGGCTCAATCGCTTACGTCGGTCGTCGTCCGCCAACAGATCCAAGATCGCGGTGGCGAAGCTTGCGGCATCGTCGTCCGGGTCGAGCAGCACCCCCGTCTCGCCCGACTTGATCGCCTCCAGCGCGCCCATGGCGCCGACGCCCACCACGGGCAGCCCGGCCGCCTGGGCCTCCATAAAGACGATCCCCTGCGTTTCGGTCTTTGAGCCGTAAACGAAGAGATCGGCCTGCTTGTAGTCGTCCACGAGCTGGGCCCAGTCGCGATACCCCGTAAAGATCACGCGATCGCCCAACCCGAGCTCGGCAGATTGGGCTTGCAGATCGGCGCGCGCGGGCCCGTCCCCGACGATCAACAACCGCATGTCGTCCCGCTCGCGACGGGCACGATCGAAGGCCTCGATGACGAACGAGAGGTTCTTCTCGTGGGCCACGCGCCCGGCCGACAACAGAACGTTCTCATGAGCTCCGATGCCGAACTCGCGCCGCAGGTCGGATTCCGGGCTCGTCTGGAACGGCGACAGATCCATGCCGAAGGGGACGCGGTGGATGGGGACGCGGATGCCGTAGCGTTTGAGTTCCTCGACCATGGGCGTCGTGGAGACCGTGACGCCGTCGCAGCGGTTGATGAACGCCGCGCTGACGCTGCCGACGAAGCGTTCGCTCGGTCGGACGAGCTTGGGGAAGTAGTGGCGATATTGGGCGTAGAGCGTGTGGTAGGTGTGCAGATGCGGGATGCCTTGTCTCCGCGCCGCCCGGATGCCCAACAGCCCCAGCGAAAATTCGGTGTGGCTGTGAACAACGTCGAGCTCCCGGAAGATCTTGCGCGTCTCGCGCCGGATGGGCACCGTGACGCGGCTCTGCTTGTCCAGGATGAACTTGAAGGCGGGGAAACGGATGACGTCGGGCTCTTCAGGAGCTGGCTGCGTGCGGGCGTAGCGCGGCGCGAGGACGACGAAGCGGTGGCCGCGGCGCTCGAACTCGCGCTTCAAAAGCTTCAAAAGCGTCGTGATCCCGTTGATCTGCGGCGCGTACGCGTCGGAGAAACAGCCGATCGTCAGGCTCATTCCGGGCCGTACCCCTGTTCCAGCTTACAGAAGTAGCAGAGCTCGGTCGACTCCTCGTGGTGGACCCCACAGGTGGGGCACTCGCGCCCGCCGGCGACTGCCCGACGGCGGTCGATGCGGGCGTTGGTCAGGATCCACTGCTCGAAGACCTCCCGCAGCTGGGGATCCGGGATTTCGTCCAGAGATTCGCGGAGTTCGCCCGTCTGGAGCAGGTCCAACTGTTCCGAGTCGACCTCATCGTCCGCAGATGTCGGTCGGAAGGAGCCCACGCGGAACCGGATGTCGCTCAGTTGGCGATCGCGCAGTCGGGCGTTGATGCGGTCGAGATAGTCGTCCTTCAAGAGATTGAGCTGCTGGGCGACAACGGAGTTGGCAACCTCGACGTAGAGCGTGTCGCCGCGCACCCGAAGCGGGCGGGTGAGGCGATTCATCTGCTCGCCGGCGACTTGGAACCAGGCGAGCATCGGCGCCTGCTCGTCGAAGTCGGCGTCGAGCCCCTGCTTGTGGAAAAACGCTCGCAGGTCAGACAGCGAGATTTGGGACGCGTCCATTGAGTGAATTGTAAGCCTCGATCAGTGGGTGAGCAACGCTCGGGGCGCGGTCGACCACGGCCCAGTTACGACACAACAGGGACGACAGTCAATATATATCTCCCCCTGTAGTCGTTGTAGGGGGACGGCTGTCTTGTGGAAAACTCCCCTTTGTCCGCAAGGGGCGGGACACGTGCTTGTGGAAAACCTTGTGGAGAACTTGTGGAAAAGTCCCCACTGCCTGTGGAGAATGCCTGTGGAAAACTCCGCCGGCCAGTTTTCCACAAGACTTTTCCACAGCCGCAGCCCGGTTATCCACAGGTTTTCCACAGAGTTTTCCACAGAGTTTTCCCCAAGTGAAAATCTAAAATGATTCTCAATTTTTGGTTTGGCCGAATCGAAATCGGCAGTTATGGGCCACTGCACAAGTGGGGGGTGACGCAATGTCCGCAAGTTTCGCTCACGTCGCGGCCATCGCTTGACCCGTCTTTCGCGGTGATCGGTAGCTCCTCGAGATCGCCGAGATGAGGCAGGAATGGACGTCCGGGATTGGGCTAGGGCAACAAGCTCTCGTCTCAAAGGTTCAGACGCGGATTCGGCGTCAGATCCGACGTCTGATCGCATTCGGCGTGGCTCAAGGTATGGTGGAGGTGCGCGGCCGCGGCGATCATGGCGCCGTTGTCGGTACACAGCGCCATGGGCGGGAAGCGGACGTCGATGCCCATCGCCTCGGCCTCCGCTTGGAATTCCGCGCGCAGGCGGCCGTTGGCGGCGACGCCGCCCACGACGGCGACGCGATCGACGCCGTAGGCTCGAGCGGCCCGCAACGTCTTGCCCACGAGGACGTCGACGATGGCGTCTTGGAACGACGCGGCCACGTCGGCGCGGGCGGCATTGGGATATTTGCGCAGGTAGTAGAGCACCGAGGTTTTCAATCCGGCAAAGCTGAAGGCGTGGTCCTCGCTCTCCAGCATGGGGCGCGGGAAGTCGACGGCGCTCGGATCGCCGCCCTGGGATAGCGTCTCGATCTGCGGCCCTGCCGGGTAGCCGAGCTCCAGCAGCTTGCCCACCTTGTCGAACGCTTCGCCCGCCGCGTCGTCGCGGGTCTGGCCGAGGACCTCGTAGGTGCCCCAGTCGCAGACGTGAACCAACGACGTGTGCCCGCCGGAGACGACCAGCGCTATCAGCGGCGGCGGCGCCTCGTCGCCGCATGCGACGTCGTGCGCCATGAGGTGCCCTTCGAGGTGGTTGACGCCAGCGAGGGGAAGGTCGAGCCCATAGGCCAGCCCGCGTGCCTCGGACAGCCCGACCAACAGACAACCGACGAGGCCGGGCCCGCGGGTGGCCCCGATGAGGTCGAGTCCATCCAGCGTCAGGCCGGCGTCGTCCAGGGCCTCATCGAGCACGTACGGCAGCTTCCGGACGTGGTCGCGCGAGGCGACCTCGGGGACGACGCCCCCGTACTCGGCGTGGAGCCTGGCTTGCGAGTACACGACGTTGGACAGCACCTCGCGGCGGCCCTTCAGAACGGCCGCGGCCGTCTCGTCGCACGACGTTTCGATGCCGAGGGTGTAGGTCGTCATCTTCCAGTTGGGTTCAGCGAATCAAGCTCGGATTCATGGATCAATCCCTCTGACGGATGATCTCAACCGACGGAGTTCGGATCTAGGGCGGCAATGTAGGGGAGGTTGCGGTAGCGGTCGGCGTAGTCGAGCCCGTAGCCGACCACGAACGCGTCCTCCTCCATGCGGAACCCGACGTAGTGGGCGTTGACGGTCGCCTCGCGCCGCGGCGTCTTGTCGATGAGCGAGCAGACCTTTACCGAGGCCGGGTGGCGCGCCTCGAGGATCTCGATGAGATAATCCAGCGTCCCGCCCGTGTCGACAATGTCCTCGACGACCAGAATATGGCGGCCGCTGATGGGATTGTCGAGGTCCTTGAGCAGCTTCACCTCGCTCGGCTCGGTGCCGCGTCCGTAGCTGGAGATGTGGATGAAGTCGCACTCCATGGGGATCTCCATGGCCCGCGCCAGGTCGGCCAGGAAGACGAACGCGCCGCGCAGCAGGCCGACGGCGATGGGCGGTTCCGCATGGAGCCGATCCTGGCCGATGATCCCGCGGTAGTCCTCGGCGATCTCCGCGGCCAGCGACCGGACTCGCTCGGCGATCTCGGCCTCGGTGTAGACGATCCGATCCAGTTCCTCGCGGCCCGCGAGGCGCAGGTCGTTCTCCGTCGACTTCGCCGCGCTCACGTCAGATCCACCTCGCCGTCGTCGCCGATGACGAACCGATAGGCCTCGGGCGGCCGCGTGCGCTGCCGCAATTGGACGTTGCGGCCGATGAGGCTGTGGTCCACCCGCCGAACGCCGTCGATTGTCGCTTCGGCCATGACGATGGAGCACTCGATCTCGCTGTCGCTCAGATGGACGTTCTCGGCGATGGACGTGTACGGGCCGACGAAGGCATCTCGCACGACCGACCCCGCCCCGATCACGAGCGGCCCGCGCAGGACGCTGTTGGCCACCTCGACGTCGCTCGCAACCGCCACGCGGCCGGCGACCTGCACGTCCTCGCGCAGGTCGGCGTCGATCTGCGCTCGTTGGGACCCGTCGAGCACGAGTCGATTGGCGTCGACCATGTCCTCAGGCTTGCCGGCGTCCTTCCACCAGCCCCGCACCTGATGCGGCCGGACGGTCTCGCCGTCGTCGATGAGCGTCTGGATGGCGTCGGTGATCTCCAGCTCGCCGCGCCACGACGGCTCGATCCGGTCGATGGCGTCGAAGATGGAGGCGTCGAACTGATAGACGCCCACGATCGCCAGGTTGCTCGGCGGATCGCTCGGCTTCTCCACGAGTTCCGTAATGCGGCCGTCGTCCAATCGCGCCACGCCGAAGCGGGTCGGATCGTCGACCTCGGTCAGCATGATGCCCGCCGCCGTCGGGTTGGCCTCGTAGTCGCGGACGAACTCCACGAGGCCCTGTTCAAGGAGGTTGTCGCCCAGATAGACGAGGAACGGATCGTCGCCGACGAACTCGCGCGCACAGTGGATCGCATGCGCCAACCCCTTCGGATCGCTCTGGCGGATGTAGCTCAATCGAAGGCCCCATGGCGAGCCGTCGCCGAGGGCCGACTTGAACTGGGCCTCGACGTTCGGGCTGACGACGAGGCCGACGTCGGTGATCCCGGCCTCGCGCAGCGCGTCCAGCGTGTAGTGGACGACGGGTCGATTGGCGACGGGAATCAGGTGCTTGGCGCTCGTGTACGTCAACGGCCGGAGTCGCGTTCCCTCGCCTGCGCACAACACGACGGCTTTCATGGACCGAACCTCCAACGTGGCTGGGATGGGGCGTCTGGACGCATCTTAAGGTAGCAGGGCCGTCTCTTCCTCATCAAGGGCCGAGGCCGAGACGCGCCGTCCGTTGACGTAGGTCGCCTCGACCCGCAACTTGCCGAAGTCGGTCGGCTCCAGCGCCGTCGGGTCGTCGCTCAGCACGATGAGATCCGCGAACGCCCCGGACTGCAGCGTGCCGCATCGGCCGTCGGCGAAGCCGACGTGGGCAGCGCCCGACGTGTACGCGCGCAGCGCCTCGTCCGCTGTCAATCGCTGCCTGTCATGCGGGGCATTGACCGCCAGCGAGAGCCCGTAGAGGGGGCCGATCGGCATCGTGTCCGAGCCGAACGCCAGCGGCACGCCGGCGTCGAGGACGTCCCGATGGGGGTCGATGCGCGCATCGCGATCCGTGCCCAATCGCTCCACGTACATGCCGTTCTGTCCGCTCCACTGCAGGAAGTTCGGCTGCATGGAGGCGACGATGCCGCGTTCGGCCATGCGGCGGAGGTGATCGTCGGTCGGCAGCTCCAGGTGCTCGATGCGCGCGCGGTCCTCAGGGCCGACGTCGGCGGCCTCCAAGGCGAGCAGCGCGGCATCAATGGCTCGGTCGCCGATGGCGTGCAGCATCACCTGGAATCCCGCGTCGTGGGCTTGCTGGACGAGCCCGTGCAGCGCCGACTGATCGTAGTTCAATTCGCCCGTCGACGCGGGGGCGTCGGTGTAGGCGTCCTCCAGGGCCGCGTTGCGGGCGCCGACGGAGCCGTCGGTGAAGTACTTGATCGCGCCCACGCGAAGCCAATCGTCGCCGAACTCCGAGCCGAGCCCGACGCCCTCCAACGCCGCGAGGTGCTGCCCCAAGGGGTTCAGCCGAACGCGCAGGTCCAGCTCGCCCCGGCGATGCAGCTGTTGATAGCCGCGAATCCGGTCCGCGTCGACGACGTCGTGGATGGCCGTAATTCCCAACGAATGGGCTTTGTCGATGCCGGCGCGGATGGCCGTGGCGATCTCGTCGTCCGTCAGCGGGATCGCGTCGAGGAAGGCCCACGCGGCCTCCTCGCGCAGCAGGCCCTGGGTCGCGTCCACGACGCTCGAGTCCTCGCCCGCATCGATCGATGCCAACGCTCGGGAATTGACGGCCAACAGGTGCCCGTCGACGCGACTGAGCGCAACGGGGTGGTCGGGCGCTGCGCCGTCGAGGTCCTCGCGCGTGAGGTAACGACCGTCGGCCCAGCGGCTCTCGTCCCAGCCGCGGCCGCGGATCCACTGGCCGGGCTCGCGCGACCGAGCCGCCTCGCGGACGCGATCGAGGACGTCGTCGAGCGAGGCGGCCTCCGACAGGTCCAGATGCAGCCCCGAGGCCTGCAGCCCGTCGGTGACCAAGTGCGTGTGGGCGTCGATGAAGCCGGGCATGAGGGTTCGACCGCCGAGGTTGACGATCTCGGTGGCCGAGTTGGCCCACGTGCGGATGCGGCCCGAGGTGCCCAATGCCGCGATCCGTCCGTCGATGACGGCGAGCGCGTCGGCGCCCTCGAGCAGCGCGTCCGGCGACCACAGGCGCGCGTTGAGGAAAACGGTATCCGCGTATCGTGCCATGAGAGCCGTGATTGTAATGGGCGATACGCGCCACAGCAAGCGGATCGTTGCTTCGTCGGCAGATGGGGATAGCTCATCCGGGAGGGCGCCTCGACGGGCATTGCCCCCGAGTTGCCAGGCACCGAGAGATGTGTCACCATCGGTTCGACTTGCAACCATCAAGGAGGAGCAATGCCGAAACGACAGATCGGGCCAGTCCTCGCACTGGCATGTTTGATGATGATCGGGGGAAGCGGCGGACTCGTCAGCGCTGATGCCGCGGCCCCATCGGCCGAAATCGACGTCGATGCCCTGGTGAGCTCGGCGCTGACCCAATTCGGGTCGGTCGGCGCCCAGCAGGCGAACGGCACGTTGGCGATCGGTTCCGCAACCGTGGAGCCCGGCGAGCAGGCCGTGCTCGACGTCCAGGCGAGCAACGTCGACGAGCCGGGGATCTGGAACTATCACCTGCAAGTGAGCTTCGACGCCAGCGTCATGCGCGTGATCCAGGTCCGATCGGGCGAGGCCCCGTTTACCAATCCCCAACAGGCCGAATCGCTGTCGACGGCCAACCAGCGGGGCGAGCTCAGCTTCTTCCAGTTCGTCGACGAGGATGCGGGCGTCCAAAACGGCGTTCTCGCTCGTCTCGTCGTCGAGGCCGTCGGCGATGACGCGGGCCAGACGTCGCTGGGCTTGACCTTGGCCAACAACAACTGCGCCTGTGTGAACGTTCAGGACGGCTCGTTCCAAGTGACCGAGCCCCCGGACACCGGCGACGATGACAATGACGGGTTGCCGAACGACGACGAGGACGACCACGGCACAGATCCCAACGATCCGGACACGGACGACGACGGCCTCGACGACGGCGACGAAGTCGATCGGGGCACGGACCCGACCGACCCCGACAGCGACGGCGACGGCCTCGACGACGGGGACGAAGTTGACCAGGGCACGGACCCGACCGACCCGGACAGCGACGACGACGGCCTGACCGACCGGGACGACGTCTGCCCCACCGAGCCCGGTCCCGACGCCAACGACGGCTGCCCCGAAGAGGAGGACGTCGGCGGCGATCCGCCGGTCTTCGGCAACGTCCAAGTCTTCCCGACGCCCGAGCCCGCCATGGGCCAAGATTTGGACGATGACGGCCAAATGCGCGGCAACGTGCTCCGCTTCCGCAACATCGAGACGGGCGAGATCGTCAACACGGGGCTGTCGGTCTCGGATCAACACGCCGACGTCGACCTCCACGAGGACACGCTCGTGTTCGCCAGCGGCGACGGCCGACTGCACGCTTACGATATCACCGACCGGACGTCGCGCGACCTCCGCGTGACGGGGTCGCATCCGGCCGTCCATGGCTCGACCGTGGCCTACGAGACCTCCGGCCAGGTTCGCTATCTCGACCTGAACACGGGCGAGCGGATTGATCCCCAAATTCAGGGGATGGAGCCGGTTGTCGACGGCGACCGCATCGCGTTCCGCGCCGGCTCGACCCCGACGCTCCGGGTGTTCAACACGGCGAGCGCGTCGGTTCGCGACACGGGCGTCGTCGGCACGCATCCGGCGATCGACGGCTCCAAGGTCGCCCTCGCCACGGCCGAGCGCGACGCCGGCGAGGACCTGAACGGCAACGGCACGACCGACGGCGTGAGCGTCATACGCGTCCACGACCTGTCGACGGGCCAGACGATCAACACGGGCGCGGTCGGTCGATATCCCGTCATGTCGGGCCAGCGGGTGGCGTTCGCCACGAGCGAGGCGACCGTCGGCCGTGACCTGAACGGCGACGGCCGGATCGTCGGCTCCGTGATCCGCGTCTACGACATGGACGACGATCGGATCGTCAACACGCAGCAGCTCGGCACCGAGCCGGACATCCATCAGGGCACGATCTCGGCGTACCGTTGGGAGCGCTGGACGGATGAGGACCTCAACCGCGACGGCGACACCTCCGACCCGATCGTGCAAGCGTATCAACTGACGGGATCGGAGCCCGCCACGCCGCGCCGGGCGCCCTCGACGTCGGAGCGCTCCTCGGATCCCGAGCAGGCCGAGAACGCCGAGTTGGCCCGCTTTGACGCCAACGCCAACGGCGTCATCGACGATGCCGAATTCCTCAACGGCATGGACCGCTGGGTCAACGGCATCATGAGCGACGAGACGTTCTTTGCCCTCATGGACGCTTGGGTCAGCGGGGCGCGCGTCGCCAGCGCCGCGGCCTCGCCCCAGCCGCTCACGACCGACGCGTTGACCCTCTCGATGCAGGGCGATCGGATCGTCTTTGCCGCTCAGGGCGTGGAGGCTGCGTCGCTGCGCGTGACGGTCTTCAACGCGGGCGGCGAGCGCGTTTTCCATGGGTCGTCAGCACATGGCCAGCTTGCGTGGTCCAAGACGACCGAGGCCGGCGAGCGGCTGGCGAACGGCGTCTACCTCTACGTCGTCCGCCTGACAGATGCCCATGGGCAGACCGTCAAGACCGACGTCCGTCAGCTCGCGCTCCTGCGATAACGAACGGCAACGACGCGGTCGAGCTGATCGCCCGCGTCGGCGATTGAGGGCGGTCAAGGACCAACGGCCCGAGGGATCTCCCTCGGGCCGTTGTCATGCCTGCGTCAGTGGGGCGCGATCGTGATGAGTCGGGTGGAGGTCGCCCCCCTGTCGCAGTCCTGGGTCCGCAGCACGTACGTCTGCGGCCTCGATGCGTATCGGCCCAGTCGGTCCTGAACGGACGCCAGAGCCTGGGGGGAACACGCCTGGGTCAGAACCGGCTGGCCGTCCAGGTCGAACACCTGGATCGAACGTCGTGGCGCGGAAGCGTCCGACGCTTGGAGCTGCCTCCCCTGCGCCCAAGCGTCGAGAAGACGATGGAACGTTCGGCTGCTCAGCTGCTCGACCGCCCAACGATCGAGAATCTCCATGAACTCGGCGTCGTCGATGATGCCGTTGCCGTTGGTGTCGTAATCGGCCAACGCATCGCTTGACGGCGCGGATCGGGGGGTAGCTGTGGGGGCAGTGAGATCGTAGATCTGCTGTAGCGCAGTCACATCGGCCGTTGTGGGCGTTTGACGGACGCCCATGCGACACAGCTGCTCGCGCATGACGCTCATGCCGCAGTTGCGCGGCAGGGCCGCAACGTGGCCCAGCCCGAGCGCATGTCCCATTTCGTGGAGCACGACGTTGTAGACGACGGATCGACCGCCGTCGGGGGCTCCCTGGATGTCCTCGGCCAATCGGGTCCGAGAGAGCTGGATGTCGTGCTCGAGCAGGCGGCCGTCGGGGCCGCTTGTGAGGCTCAGGTGCGAGCCGAGGCGCTGGCCCTTGATCGCGTCCACCGCGTAGATCGCGTTGCGCCGGTCCCGAAACGCCGGGTCGGTACAGTCTGTGACCCGAATGGCGATCATCGGGCGCTGCGCCGCGCGGTTCCAGGCCCGGGCGGCCGCTTGGGCGGCCTGAGGGACGAGCCGGGCCAGTCGCGGGGAAGAGCATTGGGGCACCTGGAAGGTAACCATGCCTCGATCGGCGTACAGCTGCCAGTTCGCCTTGAGCGGCACGTGGCCGCTTGCGGTCGTCGTCTGCCCTGTGGCGTTGCCGAGTGCCATTGCGCCCATGCAGAGCAGGAGAAGCATGATGGCCGTGACGCCCCGCCGTGTCCGTGCCATGCTGCCCAAACGTTAAGCCGTTCGGGGACGTCGGTCTGTGATGCAGACCCCACGCGTCACTCGGGCTTGAGACAATCGTCCGTGGCGGGCGATCAACCGCCGCTCGCTCGATGACTTACGGTATGGCTTGCTGGGGGAAGCTTCGTCCTAGAAGGATGTTGGCTGGACCGAGGGCGTCTTCAATGCGGGGAAACGGATGGACCGAGGCGCCGGCGTGAAGCCGGCGCCCCGATCATGGGTGAACTCGTCGTCGCACTGATCTCGTTTGGGGTGGAGGATCAGAGCGCGTCCTTGAACCCTTTGCCCGGTCGGAACTTCGGCACCGTCTTCGCCGGAACCTTCATCTGCTTGCCCGTCTGCGGATTGATCCGCTGGGTCGCCTTCTGCTTGCGCGGCTCGAAGGTGCCGAACCCGGTAAAGGTGACCTTGTCGTTCTTGGCGCAGGTGTCGACGATCAGGTCCAAGGCGGCGTCGAGCGCCTCGCGGGCGTCCTTCTTGGACATGTTCGTCTTTTTGGCCAAGTGATCGACAAACTCGGCCTTGTTCATCTCCTACCCCTCCTCCTTAAGGCTGAATTGGCGCAATTATAGGCCAATTTGGACGTCGAGTCAAGATGTTCGGCTTAGGCTGGCGATTGTGCCTCTTGGGGCACGGCCCAGATTTCCATTTCGCCGCACTGCAAGCAGCGAAACGTGTAGAAGTACTCGGCGTCCGAATTCCCCGCCAGCTCGCTGGGGGCCTCGTGGCTCGGCTTGCGATAGAGGCGCCCGACGTTCTCGCACCGGGGGCAGTAGAGCGTCGTTATGATCGTCTTCTCCGGGATTCGGGTCAACGGCATCGGAGCAGATCACCTCACGGCGAGTATAGCGCACAACGGCCATTTGTGCCGCCTTGATGGCCGTTGAACGTGGGGCCTAGAATGCGCGCCATGGGACGCCCCGACGTCGAGGTGCCCGACCTCCACCGAGCCACCTGGGACCTCATTCGGCAGGTGCCACGGGGCCGGGTGACGACGTATCGGGCCGTCGCGCAAGCGCTCGGCGACGAGCTGGCCAGCCGGGCTGTGGGCCAGATCGTCGCCGAAGCCGACCGGAACGCCTCCCTGCCCACGCATCGCGTGGTCCACAGCGATGGGCGTGTGGGGGGCGACGGCGTCGACACCGCCTCCGAGCGGCTCCACGAGGAAGGGGTCCCCGTCCGTGGGGGGCGAGTCGTCGGCGTCCGTGACCATCTGTTCGAGGATTTCGAGACGGCCTGCCCGCTACAGCGGCTGCGGGCCCTACAGGACGAGCTTGCGGCGCAGGTCGATGGAACGCCGAGCATGGGCCGTGTCGAGATGGTGGCCGGCGTCGATCTGTCCTATCGGGACAACGGGAAGGGCGTCGGCGCGTACGTGGAGATGGATGCCGAAGGGAAGCGCGTCCAGGCCACGACGACAATCGAGCAGAGGGTTCCGTTCCCCTACATTCCGACGTATCTGGCGTTCCGCGAGTTGCCCGGCTTGGTCGCTTTGCTCGACGCGGTCCGAGACACGGACCGACTGGCCGATGTCGTGCTCGTTGACGGGACGGGACGGCTCCACCATCGTCAGGTGGGCATCGCGTCCCACTTGGGCGTCGTCATGGACGTGCCGACGGTCGGGGTCACCAAGAGGCTGCTGTACGGCACGGTCGATACCGACGGCATCGCGCCGAGGGAGGTCCGCTGGGTGAGAGATCCCGAACGGCCCGATCAACGCTTGGGCGCGGCGGTCAAAACGTCGGCGCGCGCGCATCCGATCTACGTCTCCGTCGGACACCGGGTCGATCTCGACACGGCGGTCGATTTGGTGCTGGCCACGTCGTCGCGGAAGCTGCCGGAGCCGATTCGGCGGGCGGACGCGCTCAGCCGCGAGGCCGCGCGAGCGCCGACGCCAGCGTCAACGGCGCAGCAAGCGTTGGATCTTTGAGGGAAGGAGGCACGCAACATGGACCGAGACGCCGCGATGGCCATCCTGCAGGCGCACACGACGAACGAAAACTTGATCAAGCACATGCTCTGCGTGGAGGCCGCCATGCGGGCCTATGCGCGCAAGTACGGGGAGGACGAGGAGAAATGGGGCATCGTCGGGTTGCTCCACGACTTCGACTACGAAATGCACCCGAATCCGGAGCAGAAGCCGGATGAAGGGCACCCGTCCTGGGGAGTCAGCCTACTGCGCGAGAGGGGCTATCCCGACGACGTCTGTGAGGCGATCTTGGCTCACGCCCCGTACACGGGGGCCCCGCGCGAGACGCTGATGGCGAGGACGCTCTACGCGGTCGACGAATTGACGGGCTTGATCGTCGCGACGGCGTTGGTGAGGCCCAACAAGTCGCTCGACGAGGTCGACGTTGCCGCCGTCAAGCGGAAGTGGAAGGACAAGTCGTTCGCCAAAGGCGTCCACCGCGAACAGATCGAGCAGGGCGCCGAGGAGCTTGGCGAGCCCGTTGACGATCTCGTTCAGGCGACGCTCGATGCGATGCGGGGGATTTCCGACGAGCTCGGGCTTTAGGTCAGTCCGTGGCAGCAAGCACACGACTCAGCCGCGAGTTCAACGGCCGGCTCAAGTGCGGCTCGATCCCCCGAGCCGCGTTGACCAGGGAAGCCCCATCGACGGTCACATCAGCCCCGGACGCCTGGAGCGCATAGACGAGATCCTCGGTGGCGACGTTGCCGGCCGCGCCCGGCGCAAACGGGCACCCGCCCAAGCCGCCCGCGGAGCTGTCGAAGCGCGCGATGCCGTAGTCCTCCCAAGCCGCGAGCGCGTTGGCGATGGCGATGCCGTAGGTGTCGTGGAAGTGCAGCACCAGTTGGTCCGGAGCTAGCCTCGCCATGAGGGTATCCAGCAGCGCTCGGACCTCGGGCGGCGAGGCCTTGCCGATGGTGTCGCCGATCGAGACCTCGTCGACGCCCAGTTCCAGGAGCTGTTCCACCACGGGCACGACCTGATCGGGGTCGACCTTGCCCTCGTAGGGACAGTGGAACGCCGTCGATACGTAGCCGCGAACGGGCAAGCTTTCCGCTTGGGCTCGCGTGAGCACGGGGCGGAATCGATCGATGGATTCGGCGATGGAGGCGTTGACGTTCTTCCGACTGAAGGTCTCCGAGGCGGCGGTGAAGACCGCGATCTTGTCGACGCCCGCATCGAGGGCTCGGTCAAGTCCCCTCTCGTTCGGCACCAAGGCCGAGTAGACCACACCGGCGGTCCGCTCCAGTTGGCGGAAAACGTCGGCGGCGTCGGCCAGTTGCGGGACCCATTGGGGATGGACGAAGCCCGACACCTCGATCTCGTCCGCGCCCGAGCCCCCCAATGCGTTCACGAACGCGACCTTGGCCTCGGTGGGGATGACCGCGGACTCGGTCTGCAGCCCATCTCGTGGCCCGACCTCCGTGACCCGAATCCGACTCATGAGGCCTCCTCGTCCTCGAGCGCGCGGAGGTCGAAAAGCGGTTGATCGAGGTCGACGTTCTGGCCCGCTTCGGCCTCGACGCGCTCAACCACGGCGTCGTCGGGGGCCGTGATGCGGTACTCCATCTTCATGGCCTCCAAGACGCCCAACAGTTGCCCCTCGACAACTTCCTCGCCCTCAGCGACGCGCACGTCGACCAACACTCCCGTCATGGGCGCTCGCACGGCAAGCTCGCCGGCGGCCGAGTCCGCCGCGACGTGATCCTCCCGCTCAAAGGCGAAGAACGCCGTCCGGCCGTCGCAGCTGGCCCAGATCCCTTCCGGCGTCTGGACGGCCGCGCAACGCTTCGTGCCGTGTGGCGTCCGGATCCGGATCTCCGTGCCCCGGCGCGCGATGTCGGCATCCAGGATGGGCAGGGCCTCGTCGTCGCGCGTGCCGGCCAAGCGAACCGACCCGTCGCCGTGATCCTGGAGGCGAAGTTCGTAACGCGCGTTGCCGCGTCGCAGCCTCAACGTCCGTCGGTGCGCCATCAGGCCGCTCCTCGCCAGTTCCCCAGTCGTTGCCAGGGGGAGTACGGGTCGCCGTCCCGAGCTTCCGCTCCGTCCGTCGTCTGAGCGGCCGAGCGGCGCTCGGCCAGCGCTGCCGCCAGCAGCAATTCAGGGGGCAGATCACGCTCGCCTCGCTCCATCGACTCGACCGTGTGCGTGTACGTCTCGGCGTTGGCGAAAACGTCGCTCTCCAATAGCTCGATGAGATAGGCCCGGTTGGTCACGACGCCGAGCAGGACGGTCTCTTCGAGGCTTTCCCCGAGGCGTTTCCGTGCCCGTTCGCGATCGGGGCCATGGGCGATCAGCTTGGCGAGCATCGGATCGTAGTGCGCGTGGATCGACTGGCCCGCGACAACGCCGGTGTCGATCCGCAGGCCGGGCCGTTCGGGCCACTGGAGCTCGAGGAGCTCGCCCGTCTGGGGCAGAAATTGGTTGTCGGGGTCTTCGGCGTAGAGCCGGGCCTCGATGGCGTGGCCGCGAAGGGCCACGTCGTCCTGGGCGATCGGGAGCGGATCGCCGTTGGCGACCTGCAGCTGGAGCTGGACCAGGTCGTGCCCGGTGACGAGCTCGGTGACGGGATGCTCGACCTGGAGCCGCGCGTTGACTTCCAGAAAGTAGAAAGCGCCGTCCGGGCCCAAGAGGAACTCCACGGTCCCGGCGTTGTGATAGCCGGACGCTTCGCCCAGCGCGCGCGCTGACGCCTGCAGCCGCTCGCGCAGCTCGGCGTCGACCACGGGCGAGGGGGCCTCCTCGATGATCTTTTGATGGCGGCGCTGCAGGCTGCACTCGCGCTCGCCGAGCGCCACAACGTTCCCGTCGCGATCGCCGATGATCTGGACCTCCACATGGCGCGCGGGATGGACGGCCTTTTCCACGAACAGCCGGCCGTCCCCGAAAGCGCCTTGGGCCTCGCGCTGGGCCGAGGGAACCGCCTCGGCCAGCTCGCGCTCATCCTGAATGAGCCGCATCCCCTTGCCGCCGCCGCCCGCCGCGGCTTTGAGCAGCACGGGCAGGCCGATCTCGCGGGCCGCAGCTTCCAGATCGGATGGGGTCTCCAGCGCCTGCGTGCCGGGCACGACGGGGACCTCGCTCTGCTGGGCTAGGCGACGGGCTTCGGACTTGTCGCCGAGCGCCCGCATGGCCTCCGGAGACGGGCCGATGAACGTCAACCCGGCCTTCCGAACGGCCTCGGCAAAGTCGGGGTTCTCCGAGAGAAACCCATATCCCGGGTGTATCGCGTCGGCGTCGTGCTCGCGCGCGACGTCCAAGAGTTTGTCAACGTGGAGATAGCTTTCCGCCGCGGCCGGCGGGCCGATCGCCACGGCGACGTCGGCAGCCCAGGCGTGGGGGGAACCGCGATCGGCTTCGGAATAGACGGCGACCGTGCGGATCCCCAGCTCGTGACAGGCCCGGATGATCCGCAGCGCGATCTCGCCGCGGTTGGCGATCAAGACCGTGTCAATCATCGTCCGTGATGGCCCAGCTCGGCGTCCGCTTCTCCAGAAACGCCCGCACGCCCTCTTGGCCCTCGGACGATGTCCGCAACTGGGCGATCTGGCTGGCGCTGTCCTCAAGCGCTTCCTCGAACGGCATCTCGGCCATGCGGTGGATGTGGGCCTTCGCCTCGCGGACGGCGTTCGGCCCGTTTTTCAGAAAGCGATCTGTGAACGTCTTGACGTGATCGTCCAGCTCAGCTTCGTCGCAGACCTCGTGGACCAAGCCGAAACGCGCGGCTTCTGTAGCCGAAAAGACTTCGGCCGTGAGAAAGTAGCGGCGGGCCTGCGCGAGTCCGATCTTGCGCAGCGCGAACGGGGCAATGACCGCCGGTGCTAAGCCGAGCCGCGTCTCGCTGAAGGAAAATTTGGCATTCTCATCCGCGACGACGACGTCGCAGACGGACACGAGACCGAGCCCGCCGCCGAATGCAGCCTTCTGGACGCGGCCGATCACGGGGAACGGGGCTGCGTCGATGGCTCGGAACATGGCGGCCATGCGTCGGGCGCCCTCGCGATTGGCCTCCTCGGACTGATCAATCGACGCGCGCATCCAGTTGAGGTCGGCCCCGGCGCAGAACGCCTTGCCTGCGCCGCCGATCACAACCGCTCGTAGCTCAGCTTCCTGCGTCAGCTGGTGGAAACAGTCGGTCAGCTCGTCGATGAGCTCGGCGTTGAAGGCGTTGCGCACGTCTGGCCGATTGAGCGTCACGTAAGCCGAATGCTCGTCGCGGCGAACGTCCAGATGGTCAAAAGGCATGGTCGATCACGGATAACATGATACTGACCGCGCGCTTGCCGACCAACCCGCCCTTGTCGCATTCCCCCATAACACAGCGACGTTGCCGGGGTATCGCAACGCTCAAGCCGGGGGAATCCCGTCCTTTGACCTGCATCAAAGAGCGTATCTGGACAAGGGAGTATCCTATCCATAGATCGACGACTCCGAAGGAGGGCCGGCATGAGCGTCAGTCGACGAGGCTTTCTGAAGGGCGCGGGAGCGGCGGCGCTAGCGAGCACGCTGGATTGGCGATTCTTCGAGGTCCGCGCCGGCGCCGCGCCGGTGACCGTCCAAGGCTATCGGAATTGGGAGGACCTATATCGTCAAAAGTGGACCTGGGACAAGATCGCTCGCAGCACGCACTCCGTCAACTGCACGGGATCATGTTCTTGGAAAGTGTTCGTCAAGGACGGGATGATCTGGCGCGAGGAGCAGGCCGCCGACTACCCGGCCGTCAACGGCGACGTGCCCGACGTCAACCCGCGCGGCTGCAATAAGGGCGCCTGCTATGTGGACTACGTCCACGGCGAGCAGCGCATCAAATATCCCCTCAAGCGCGTCGGCGAACGCGGCGAGGGCAAGTGGCAGCGGGTCTCCTGGGACCAAGCCCTCACGGAGATCGCCGACGGGCTGCTCGACATCGTCGAGGAGAGCGGTCCCGAATACCTGATGTTCTTCTCGCCCATTCCCGCCATGAGCCCGGTTTCGTATGCCTCGGGTGCGCGACTGGCCAATCTGTTGGGCGGGGTCGTCGGCAGTTTCTATGACTGGTACTGCGACCTCCCGCCTGGGGAGCCGATCACCTGGGGCGAACAGACCGACGCGGCCGAGTCGGCCGACTGGTTCCACTCCAAATACATCGTCTTCTGGGGCTCCAACCCGAACGTCACGCGCATCCCCGACGCCCACTTCTTCTGGGAGGCCAAGTACAACGGCGCCCAAGTCGTCTCCATTTCGCCCGACTACAACCAGAGCTCCATTCATGCCGACCTCTGGATCGGCCCCAAGCCGGGCACCGACGGCGCGCTCGCGCTCGGCATGGCCCACGAGATCGTCCACAACGACCTCTACGACGCCGACTACGTCAAGGAACAGACGGACATGCCCTTGTTGGTCCGCACGGACTCGGGCCGCTTCCTGCGCGAGTCGGATCTCGCCGAGAACGGCCGCGACGATCGCTTCTACGTCTGGAACTCTCCATCAGACAGCCCAAAACTGATCCCTGGCGCGCAGGGAAGCGCTGAGGTGACGCTTCAGTTGGGCAATCTCGACCCTGCGTTGGAAGGGACGTTCACGGTCGCTGGGCTCGATGGCGAAATCGAGGTCACGACGGTCTTCGAGCAACTGCGAGCTTCGCTGGAAGATCACACGCCCGAAGCGATGGCCGAGGCGTGCGGCGTCCATTCATCCGTCATTCGCCAAGTTGCGCATGGGCTGGCTGAGAACGATCCCGCCATGATCGTCCACGGCGCGGGGACGAACCACTGGTACCACAACGACCTCATGAACCGTTCGATGATGCTACTCGTGGCGCTTACAGGCAACGTTGGGAAACGGGGCGGCGGCTTCAACCACTATGTGGGCCAAGAGAAGATCTGGCCCATCCACGGCTGGAAGATGTTGTCGTTCCCGCGCGAGGGCAAGCGCATGCAGAACATGACGCTCTGGACCTACATGCACGCCGAGGTCGACGACCTCATGGAAGGCCACGACCTCGACCCGCAGCCCTATATTGACGAAAGCGTGAAACGCGGCTGGATGCCGCTCTATCCACGCGGAAAGAACGGAGACCTGACCGATGACCCGCGCGCCATGGTCATCTGGCGCGCCAACTACCTCAATCAGGCCAAAGGGAACGAGCAGATCATCGAGAAACTCTTGCCGAAGCTCGACCTCGTCGTCGATCTGAACTTCCGCATGGACACGACGGCGCTCTATTCAGATTATGTCTTGCCCGCGGCGACCGCCTACGAAAAGTACGATCTGAACTCGACGGACCTGCATACGTTCATCCACCCGTTCACGCCGGCCGTGCCGCCCATGTTCGAGGCCCGAACCGACTGGCAGGCGTTCCAATCCCTGACGGAGAAACTGGCCGAACGAGCCCAAGCGCGGGGATTCACGCAGTTCACGGACGATGAATTCAACCGGACGGTCGACCTCGCCAATCTCCCGAACGAGTTCACTAACGACGGCGAGCTGGCCGAGGACAAAGCCGCCGCGGAGTTCATCCTCAATCATGCGCCCGAGACCGACGGCATCAGCTTCGACGATCTGATTGAACAGCCGCGCCGCTTCGTCGCCACGGGCGACCACTGGACCAGCGACATCGACGAGGGCCAGACGTATGCGCCGTTCTTGCGAAACACGGAACAGAAGCAGCCGTACAACACGCTCACGGGCCGCCAGCAGTTCTACATCGACCACGAATGGTTCCAGGAACTCGGCGAGACGCTGCCCGTCTACAAGCCGCCCATCGATCGCGAGGACTACCCACTGCGCTGGAACACGCCGCACGGGCGCTGGAGCATCCACTCCACCTGGCGCGACGACAAGCACATGCTCCGGCTCAACCGGGGCATGCCCGTCGTCTACGTCAATCCTCAAGATGCCCAAGAACGGGGTATTGCCGACGGCGACGTCGTCCGTGTGTTCAACGGCTTCGGCGACATGACGGCCAACGCCCGCGTCTACCCCAATGCGCCGCGCGGCCAGCTCACCATGTATCACGGCTGGGAGAAGTATCAGTTCGCCGACCGCAGCAATTTCCAGGCCACCGTTCCCATACGTATCAAGCCCACGCAACTCGCGGGTGGTTATGGCCAGCTCCAGTTCGCGCTCAACTACTGGGGCCCGACCGGCGTCAACCGCGATACCCGAGTTGACGTCGAGAAGGCCTCCGCCCAAGCGAGCGCAACGCGATCCTTGGCCGCAAACGGAACAGGGGAGACGCCCGCCGCCATACGGACTCCAGCAGTGACCGAGGAGGCCTGACCATGCCCGTTGAGAAGCTGAACAAAGCCGATCTTCGAGCGTCCGATCGTCAAGTGGCCATGGTCATGGACCTCAACAAGTGCATTGGCTGCCAGACCTGCACCATGGCCTGCAAGATGCTCTGGACCCAGGACGAGGGCCAGGAGTACATGTACTGGAACAACGTCGAGACCCGACCCGGCCACGGCTACCCGAAGGGCTGGGACCGCCGCGGCGGCGGATTTTCCAATGGAAATTCCGTCGAGGGCGATCTGCCCTCAATGGATGCCTACGGGCGAGCGTGGAACTACAACTACCAAGAGACTCTCCATGAGGGCGAATCCAGCAACATTCAGACCGATGAGGACAACCCACAGTGGGGCCCGAACTGGGACGAGGACCAGGGCAGCGGCGCGTACCCGAACAGCTTCTTCTTCTACTTCCCAAGGATGTGCAACCACTGCACGAACCCGGCTTGTCTGAACGCCTGTCCGCGCAACGCCATCTACAAGCGCGACGAGGATGGCGTCGTGGTCGTGAATGAAGAACGCTGCCATGGGTATCGCTTCTGCGTCGAGGGCTGTCCCTACGACAAGATGTTCTGGAATTCCGTCAAAAAAGTCTCGCAGAAGTGCATCTTCTGCTATCCGAGATTGGAGCAGGGCATCCCACAGGCCTGCGCTGCGCAGTGCGTCGGCCGGATCCGCTTCGTCGGCTTCCTCGACGATCCCGACAGCCCGACCCACAAGCTCGTCAACGAGTGGGGCGTGGCGCTGCCCTTGCACCGCGAGTTCGAGACCGAGCCCAATGTCTACTACATCCCGCCGCTGTCGCCGCCGCGCTACAACGCCGACGGGACGCTGAGCGAGGTGCCGCGCGTGCCCATCGGCTATCTCGTCTGGCTCTTCGGCGAACAGGTCCGCGAGTCGCTCAACACCTTGCAGACGGAACTCGACAAGGTACGAGACGGTAGAGAGTCGGAACTGATGCGGCTGTTGCAGGCGCGCAGCTACGACGACCTCTTCAAGCTGGACAAGGAGCCCAACCCGAAGTTCCAGCAGTTCTCCTGCAACAGTTGCGAGATTGCCGAGTACTGTTCGAGTCCGGTCAAGGACGAGACGACGATGGCGATCCCGGTGCGGAGCGTGTGAAATCTTGACGATATCGAGACCTCAACGGCTCACCGTGGAGCGAGGAGATCAAAGGGGCTTAGCTCAGCTCGATGAAGCCCTCCATGAAGTCGAGCGTCAGGCGAAAGCCTCTCAGGAAACTGAGCCCCAGCAGGCCATCGATACGGCTGGAGGCAGGCAGATCATGGACCAGAGCTTCCGACGAGGAAGCCGTCTGCCCCAATGCCTCGACTCGAGCGAGCGTGACCAGCGGTGCGCGGACGGTGCCGTTGGCCGTCATCAGCGGAATGCGCCGCGGGGCGCGATCGGGCCGATAGCCGAGTGCAACGGCGACGTCGTGGGGGATCATCGTGTAAGTGGCGCCGGTGTCGACCAACAGACGAAGGCGCCGCTGGCGTTCGGCATGCGTTCCGATGACGTTGGCAAAGACGAGCACCGCCGAGGTGTTCGGATCGAAGCGCAGGCGTCCCATCGGCGCCTGTTAGAAGGCGATCGCGTGTCCGGGCTGAGGGACGTCGCCGGTGTGGAAGATGGCGAGGTCGCCGTCGTTATCCCGATGGGCACGGGCAATCTCGTCGCGGTCGGTTCCGTGGGTCAGAACGACGCCTCGACGTGGCGTCCCGACCTCGTCCGTCTCCGTGACGCGGACCAACACCCACCTGTCACGAAATCGCTCGCGAATCTCCTCAAGCGACAGAACAGGACTTTCAGTCGTTGCCATGGCATCGTCAGTCTACGCGAATCGTGGAATCACGTCAATTGTCGTATAGAGTTCACGTCCGGAGAAGGGTGGTTCTGATGCCGGTCATCAAGCGAGTCAACGCGGACAAAGCGACCCTCTTGGACCCCACGGCCACCGAATGGCGCAACGCCGAGGCAGCGCAACTGACCCTCCAGCCGACGCCGGTCGGCATGCAGCCCTCGGAGTACATCACCTCGACGGTCACGCAGTCGGAGATCGGCGCGATCGGCCGAGTCGAGGTTCGGGCGTTAACCAACGGAAATCAGCTCTTCCTTCGGCTGGCCTGGAACGATTCCACGCAGAACACCGACTCCAGCGAAGCCCATCGCTTCGCCGACG
>CAZMNF010000032.1:0-2685 GCA_964567595.1 uncultured Thermotogae bacterium
CTATCTCCGGGCCCTCGGCCCCGCGGCACCGCCCGCGACCGCGGCGAACGCCTGATCCGTCCGAAACGCTCGCCACTCGTTCGGCGACGGCAAGCTGCGCCGCTCGGCATTTCCTGGCCGAGGCGCTCCGGGTCCCCATTCTCGACGGACGAGGCTTCGAGCTGAGCCGAGCGCGGCTCGACGTCGGGGGCCGTTCCGTCGTCGAAAAATCCGTTCTGTTGGCACTCGGCGAGCCGATACGATATAAAGTGTGGACCATGGCATACACGCCCTACGACTGGCAACAGACGCTCAGCCAAAAGGCCGACTACGCCGACGATCGCCTATGGGGCGGCAGCCCCGTCGTCGCCGTGAGCGCCGACGACGGGATCGTCCTGCTCACCACGCAACGATCCCAGCGGAAGCTCTTTGAAATCTACGATCAGCTCGCGTTCGCCGGCATCGGCACGCCCTCGGACCTGGAGGCCGTGCGCGTGCGGGCGGTCGACTTCGCCCACGCGGAGGGCTATCAGCGCAGCCCCGAGGACGTGTCCATCCAGCGCGTCGTCGGGTTCGCCATCAGCCCGCTGCTGAAACAGGCGTATGCCGATCCGATGCGGCTGCCGCTCGTGCTGCGCGGGGTGTTCACCCAGCTCGGCCACGTTCCCGACGACGATCTGTTCTACGTGCTCAACTACGACGGCGATTTCGTCGCCCGAAGCCGCTACGGCGTTGCCGCCGGCGCCAGCCTAGCCGAGGACCACATGCAGGCAGCCCTCGACGAGCGGATCGGATCCGGGGCCGACGACGACGCGACCATGCCCAGACGCGAGGACGCCTTGGCGTTGGCGATTACGGCCTGGTCGGCCGGCCAGTGGGCCCTGACGACCGGCGGCGCCGAGGGCGAGACGATCGACCTGCCCGATGCGAGCGAATTGAATCGAGCGCTGACGGAGGCCTTGGAGACCGAGACGCTCGAGGCCAGCATCCTCGAACGGGACACCGACCGCGAACGCCACCTGCGCGAGCTCTCGCGCACCGACCTGGAGCCGTTCTTGCCATAGGAGGAGTCATGGAACGTATCTGCGGCATCGAGACCGAGTTCGGCTGTTTGGTCCGCGACCCTGCACTCGGCGATCCGGACGAGGTCGTCGAGATCGTCAAGGACCAAGCGTTCCAGAACGGCCGCTGGGGCCTGATCGACCGTCACGCCCGCGACGCGTTCTTCGAGCCCGCCGAAGCCGGCGGGTTCCTCGTCAACGGCGGGCGGCTCTACGTCGACGTGGTCGGCAGCCATCTGGAGTACGCCTCGCCCGAGTGCACCGCCATCGACGACCTCATCGCCTACAACAAAGCGGGCCAGCGCCTGCTGGTGAAGCTCGTGGACGAGCTCGACTGGCGCGAGCGCGTCAGCTTCCACAACAACAACGTCGACCACTACGGCGGCCACACGTTCGGCTGCCACGAGAACTACTCGCTCGATCCGCAGACCCATCCCTACGGCCGCGACCTCGGGCCGCTGATTCCCTTCCTGGTGACCCGGCAGATTTATGCGGGAGCCGGGCGCGTGGGCGGCCACTTGCTCACCGACAACCCCTCCGACATGATCCGCGACATTCGCGGCCATCGGGCCGACTACGCCTTCCTCGACCAGATCTATGGCGTGGAGCCGCTGGAGGACGTCGACTTCCAGCTCTCCCAGCGCGCCGACCACATCCTCTACGTCGCCTCCGGGCGCGTCCGCTTCAGCCGCGCGCTCATCAACCCCAAGTGGGACAGCTTCCAGGACGCCTCCAACTGGCCACGGCTCCACATTCTCTTCGGCGAGTCCAACCTCTGCGACACGGCGATGTTTTTGAAGATCGGGGCGACCGCGCTCGTGCTGGACGCCATCGAAGCCGGCATCGCGCCGCGGGACCTCAACCTGGACCGGCCGGTGCGCGGCCGTCACTCCGCCATCCAGCAGATCTCGCACGATCCGGACTGGAAGTGGATCGTCGAGCTCGAGGATGGCCGCACGATGAGCGCGATCGACATCCAGCGGCGCTATCTCGAATGCGCCGAGGCGTTCCGCGGCCGCGACGCCGAGACCGACCAGATTCTCGACACCTGGGAGCGCGTGTTGGACGCGCTGGCCGAGGATCCGCTCCGACTGAGCGCCGATCTGGACTGGGTGGCCAAGTACCAGCTGCTGCAGCTCTATCGGGAATCGGAAGGGCTCGACTGGGACGACGACGCGCTCCAGAGCCTCGATCTGGAGTACCACAACGCCGATCCGGACAGCGGCCTGTTCCACGCCCTGGAGGCGTCGGGCGACGTGGAGCGTCGGATCGACGACGCCACGGTTGAGGCAGCTCTGGACGGCGGTCCGCCGACCACGCGCGCCTACGCGCGGGCCCAGCTCGTCAAGGCGCTACGGACAGCCCCGGTTCAGGACTATCTCATCGAGTGGGACGGCGTCACGGTCGGAGCCAAGCGGGCCCTCGTCTTCGAGGATCCTTTCGACGACTACGCCGACGAGGTCCAGCGCTTTCTGAGCCGCTTGCCCTAGCGCTCATCCCAGCCGATGCCCGTGCGCGGCGGACCTCCGATCGAGCCGGGTGGATCGTTGCGCGTTATCTGCTTACGATTCGTTGTCGTGGTAGTTTCCACCGATGCCGACGAGGAGCACTGAGCCCGCATGAGCACGGACGTGATGAGCCTGGT
>CAZMNF010000032.1:2785-25316 GCA_964567595.1 uncultured Thermotogae bacterium
CCGATGCCGACGAGGAGCACTGAGCCCGCATGAGCACGGACGTGATGAGCCTGGTGTGCTCCCTCAACGGCATGGTCAAGGGGGAGTTCGTCCTCCGACTGACCGAGAGCAATGAAGAGGAGGGCCGGGCTGCCTCCGTCCGGTGGTGAGAGGGGAAGGAGATGTGCGAACAACCCGACCCAACGCCCATTCTATCGCCAGGTTTGGCCACATGCCAGCCGAACGGCTAAACTGACGAATCGCAACCCCTATGAGCGTTGAACTCTACACGGGCGACGCGTGGCGCCGCGGGCGCGCCATCCGTCGACGCAAAGAGCAGCTGAACGAGTCGAGTTCCCCGTCATGGAGCGAAGCCCGCTTCGACGGCGAGTCGTTCTCGCTGGCCCGTTGCCTCGAAGCTTTGCAGGCGCACGCGCTCTTTGACGACGCGATCCTGATCCACGTCACCCGAGCCGACAAGCTCTCCGAGGACGCGGCCGAGGGCTTGGCTCGCGCGATCGAGCGCGGCTTGCCCGACTCGCGCCTGCTCGTCGTCGAAGCCGACAACCTCGACAAGCGCAAGACGCTGTTCAAGACCATCAAGGCCCGCGGCGAGATCCACGACCATCCCGCCCCCAACCGGCGCGACCTGCCGAACGCCGTCAAGGGCCTGTTGGACGAGCACCGTCTGGAGCTCTCGCGCGACGCGTTCCGCTATCTGTTGGAGAGCGTGGAGAGCGACCTCTCGCGCATGGCCCAGGAGATCGACAAACTGTCCATCTACGCCGGAGGCATCGCCCAACGGACGTTGGAGGTGGCGGATCTGCGCGGCGTGCTGTTCCACGACCGCGGCGGCGACGTCTTCGCCGCGCTGGACGCCTGGATCGAGCGGAGGCCCGACGCCGCTGCACGCCTGCGCGAGCTGCTCGCCGGCGGCGAGGACGCAGGGAAGATCTTCTTTCTGCTGGCGGGCCAGGTCCGCTCCCTGCTGCAGGTCCAGTCGCTCGCAGCCGCGAACGCGAGCAACGACGAGATCGCCCGCCGCACGGGGACGTTCAAGTGGCTCGTGGGCAAGCGCCGCAAGCAGGTCGCGTCACTGAGCGAAGCCGAACTGGTCGGGCTGCTCCAACGTCTGCACGCCGAGGACGCCCTGATCAAACGCGGCGCGCGCGAGCCGGAAGAGTCGCTCTGGGCGGTGCTCATCGCCTGGACGGCCGGCCCCTTAGAACCGACGTCGGGGGCCGCATCCGTCGACGCTCTCCCCTGAGAGAGCGGAGCGGCTCAGGAACTCTGCGCCTGTTGTTCGACCGTCGTCTGGTCGGGGGAGCTGCTCGGCGAGACCGAGCGCCCGATCATCGATCCGCCGCGGCCGGCCCAAAGGACGAGCAACGGGCTAGCGACGAAGATCGAGGAGTAGGTCCCGACCAGGATGCCGACCATCAGCGCGAACGCAAAGTCAAACAGCACCGACCCGCCGAAGAAGAGGATCGACAGCACCACCAGCAGCGTCGTCGTCGACGTGACGACGGTGCGACTGAGGACCTGGTTGATGGCGCGATTGACCAGGTCGTAGAGCCCGCTGCGCCGTTCCTTGCGCAGGTTCTCCCGGATGCGGTCAAAGACGACGACGGTGTCGGTCAGCGAATAGCCGGCCAGGGTCAGCACGGCCGTCATGATCAGCAGCGTGAACTCCGTGGGCACGACGAAGTTCTTGAGCCACATGATCCCGATCACGGCCAGGACGTCGTGGAACATGGCGACCGTGGCCGCGACGCCGAACTTCGGGTCGAAGCGGAAGCCGACGTAGATGATGATCCCGAGGATGGCGTAGATAATGGCCCAAATGGCCTTCTGGCGCAGCTCCGAGCCGATCGCCGGCCCGATGGAGGTGTTGCTGCTGTCGGTGATGGCGTTGTCCGGGAAGGTGCCCGCCATGATCTCCCGAACGCGGTCGGCCGCCTCGCCGACCTCCAGGTCGCTGACGGCGTCCTGCTTCAACTGCACGATGAGGCGATAGCCGCCCGCGCCCTCCGCGTGGGTCACCTGGGCGTTGCCGAACCCTTCCTCGGCCAACGCCTGTCGAGCCTGCTGGATGGCGACCTCCTCCTCGAAGTCGAGCGTCACGGACGTCCCGCCCGTGAACTCGATGCCGAGGTTCGCCGTGCCGGTGACGAAGATCTGGGTTGCCGCGACCAGGCCGAGCCCCACCAGCACGATGGAGACGACGAGGGCGATGCGGCGCCGGCTCAGGAAGTCGACGTTCGTGTTGCCGAGAATCTGGAACATGCGCGGCTGTTGGGGTCCCCCCGCGCTCATATGCTCAGCCTCCTTGGCTCGCTGTCCTTGATGACGTCAAACGCCAGGCGCGTCCCCGCCAGCGCGGTGAAGAGGTTGATGACCAGGCCGATGCTGAGCGTCGTGGCAAAGCCCTGGATCGGCCCCGTCCCGAACGTAAACAGGATCAAGGCGGTCACGAGCGCCGTCACGTTGGAGTCGACGATCGTCCAGATCGCCCGATCGTAGCCATAGTCGATCGAGGCCCGGACGGTCTTGCCCGAGCGCAGCTCCTCACGGACGCGCTCGAAGATGAGCACGTTGTTGTCCACGCCGATGCCGATGGTCAGGATCAGCCCCGCGATGCCCGGCAGCGTCCACGTCGCGTCCAGAAGCATCATGGCGGCCACGAGCACGAGCACGTTCAACAGGATCGTCAAGTCAGCGATGACGCCGGCCAGGCGATAGTAGACGACCATGAACAACAGGATCAGCACGGCCGCCAGCACCGTGGCGAAAACGCCGCTGTCGATGGAGTCCTGGCCGATATTCGGCCCGATGTTGTTCTCCTGGATGACCCGGACGGGAATGGGCAGGTTGCCGGAGCGCAGCACAATGGACAGGTTGCGGGCTTCGTCGATGCTGGACAGGCCCGTGATCGAGGTGCCGCCTTTGATGGAGCGCCAGCCGGATTGCGCCTCGTTGACGATCCCTTGTGAAATGCGCGGAGCGCTCTGTACGGCGCCGTCGAGGATGATGGCGAGCCGATCGTCGACCTGGAGGGTGCCATCAGTCAGGTACTGCTGGAACTCCCGGGCGCCGTCGTCCGTGAACGTCAGTTGGACGACGTAGGGGCTCGTCGCCCCACCGCCGGGCTGGCTCGCCTGCGCGGACGTCGACTCGATCTCAGCGCCGGTCATGAGGGGCTCTTGGGGGACGACGAGGAACTCCTCTCGCCCGCCCGCGGTGTAAGGGCCCACGATCTCCTGAGTCGGCGACGGCGAGAGCGAGTCGCGCGACGGAGCGGCGTTGACGACCTCCTTGAACACGAGGAAGCCGCGCCGTTCAATCAGATTGCGTAACTGCCGCGGCTGTTCGCACGACCCGGTCGCCGGACAGGGAATCTCCACCCAGACGCGCCGGTTGCCCGCTTGGGTCACAGTGGTTTCGGCCAGGCCCGTCTGATCGACGCGGAAGCGGATGGTGTCCACGATGCGGTCCATGGCCTCGGCCTGGGTCAAGTCCGTCTCCTCGAGCCGGTCCGTCTGGGCCTCCAACAGCATCATGACCCCGCCGCGGAGGTCGAGCCCCAAGATCGGCTCTTTGAGCTGAATGACCACGAGCGAGCCCACGAGCACGAGCACGATCAGGGCCGCTCGGGTCCAGCGGGCCGTGTCCCAGTTCATGAGGCGAGCTCCTTCGCCTCCGACGTCGAGTCGGCCATCGAGTCGCGCTCCGCGACGCTGTCCTTGACCAGCTTCACCGTCATGCCGTCGGCCACCTCCAACCAGATGCGGTCTTGCTCGACCTTCTTGATAACCCCACAGATGCCGCCGACTGTGACGATTTTGTCTCCGCGCTTGAGGCTGTCGACCAGCTCACGGTGCTGCTGACGGCGGCGCCGTTCGGGGCGGATGAGGAAGAGATAGAAGACCCCGAACATCACCAGTAGGAAGACGAGTGTCGTTGCGAGCTCCATGAAAAAAGTTCCCCCTTGCGGGACGTCGACCCATTATACTCATGCGCGGAGGGCTCGCCAACGGTTTGACCGCGAGCCTTCGCAACGATGTCGCGCCCCCGTCCGAGCGCGGCGCTGCCCCGCTGGCCCCACGCAGGCCGCTAGTCCGTCACCTTGGCGGTGACGATCCCTCGCTGGCTCTGATACTTCCCCTTGCGGTCGGTGTAGGAGATCTCGCACGCCTCCTCGGCCGGGAAGAAGATCATCTGCGCGATCCCTTCCCCCGCGTAGATCTTGGCCGGCAGCGGCGAGGTGTTGGAGACCTCGATGACGAGCTGGCCCTCCCACTCCGGCTCGGCGGGGGTGATGTTGACGACGATGCCGGCGCGGGCGTACGTCGACTTCCCCAGACAGATCGCCAGCACGTCGCGAGGGATGCGAAAGTATTCCACGGAATGCCCCAGGGCGAACGAGTTCGGCGGAATGATGCAGACTTCGCCCTTGTGGTCCACGAACGAGTTCGGATCGAAGGATTTCGGGTCGACGACGATCTGACGGCCCTCGGCGATGAGGCTGGTGTTGACGCTGTTGAAAATCTTGAACTCGTCGCTGATGCGCATGTCGTAGCCGTAGCTGGACAGGCCATAGGAAATGACCCCCTGGCTCACCTGGCCGTCGACGAAGGGCTCGATCATGTTGTGCGACTCGCACATCTCGCGAATCCAGCGGTCGTTCTTCGGCATCCTTCCATTCCCCCTCCGAAACCGCCGCGCCGATACGGACACGGACGATGGCCCCGATTATAGGAAGTGCGGCCGCGTCGAGCGACCCACGCCGACCGACCGCCCGCCGCGTTGGGCCGACCTCACGCCCAGAGATCATCCCCTTGTTCCTAGGAATCAGCGGGCTAGAGCAGCAGCAGCGTCCCCAGCCCGAGCAGGTAGAGGAAACCGAAAATATCGGTCACGGTGGTAAGAACGACGGTGGAGGCCAATGCGGGATCGGCCCCGAGCATCCGCAGGCCCAAGGGAACAACAGCCCCGGCCACGCCGGCGGTCACGAGCGTCAGCACCATGGACGCCGCGACCACCAGCCCCAAGGCCGGATCCCCCTGCCAGACCGACGCGACAATCGCCACCAGGGCGCCGATGATCGCCCCGTTGATGGCCCCGAGCGCCAGTTCCTTGCCGAGCACGCGCCGGCCGTGGCCAGTGGTGAGCTCGCCGAGCGCCATCCCGCGAACGACGACCGTGACCGTCTGCGAGCCGGCGTTGCCGCCCTGTCCGGCGATCACGGGCATCAGAACGGCCAAGGCCGTGATCTGGGCGATCGTGCCCTCGAACACCTGAACGACGACGGCCGCCGCGAACGCCGTCACGAGGTTGATGAGCAGCCACGGCTGGCGACGCCGCAGCGACTGGTGCCACGGATCGAAGACGCGGTCCTCCGAAGCAATACCGACAAGGCGCTGCATGTCCTCGGTCTCCTCCTCGCGGATGGAGGCGATGACGTCGTCGACGGTGACGATGCCCAACAGGCGCTGGCGCTCGTCGACGACGGGCAGCGCCAGGAAGTTGTAGCGGTTGAACAGATGGGCGACCTCTTCGGCATCCATCTCCGGCGGCACGGTGAGGACGTCCTCGATCATGATCTCGTTGATGGGCGTGTCGGGATCGTTCACGATCAGGTCGCGCATGGTGAGCACGCCGAGCAGCCGATGGCCGTCGTCGACAACGTAGGCGTAGTAGATCATCTCGGCTTCCTCGACCTTGCGTCGCAAGGTCGCGATCGCCTCCTCGACGGTCAGTTGCACGGGCAGCGCCGCCACCTCCGGCGACATCAGGCCGCCGGCCGTGTCCGGCTCGTAGGCGATCAACTGGCGCAGAGTGTCCGCGTCGGCCGCCTCCATGCGCTCGAAGAGCTCAGCCTGTTCCGTGTCGCTCAGGTCCTCCATGAGGTCGGCGGCCGAGTCGGGAACCATCTCGCCCAGGATCTCCGCCGCGCGGCGCTGGCGGAGCGATGCCAACAGTTGGGACGAGCGCTGCTCGTCCATGTGGCGCAGCACCTCGCCCGCGTCCTCCGGCGACAGCGCCCGCAGCGTCTCGAGGGCCTCGTGCTCGCCCTCTTCTTGTTCGAGCGCCTGAGCGATGCGGACGGCCTCGGTCTCGCTCAGCGGCATTCGCTCGTCAGTCGGAGCCATGGATTCCCCCAAGGGACTTGAATCGTGAGGACGTTCATTTTACAGTGTGCGCCGAGGCGATCAACATGGCCGGTCACTCCAAGTGGGACAACATCAAGCACCAGAAAGCGCGCCAGGACGCGGCCCGCGGGAAGCTGTTCTCCAAGCTGACCAAGGAGATCACCATGGCCGCCCGCGACGGGCCCGACCCGGAGAAGAACCCGTCGCTGTCGCAGGCGATCGAGCGGGCCAAGGCGGCCAATATGCCCAAGGAGAACATCGAGCGGGCCATCAAGCGAGCCACGGGCGAGCTGCCGGGCGTCACCTACGAGGAATACATCTACGACGGGTTCGGTCCCTTCGGCGTGGCCGTCATGGTTCGGGTCGTGACCGACAGCCGCAACCGGGCCGTCTCCGCGATCCGCAACGTCTTCGACGACTACGGCGGCGACATGGACGGCTCGGTCGACTGGATCTTTGAGCGCCGCGGTCGGGTCCATGCGAAGCTCACCTCCGAGCAGGACCCGGACGAGGTGCTCATGGCGGCGATCGACCTCGGCGCGGAGGACATGACCGAGGACGAAACCGACGTGGAAATTACCTGCCCGCCGGAGCGGGTCTCGGACGTCAAAGCCGGCCTCCAGGACGAGGGCGTCGAGATCAACGACGCCAAGGTGACGATGGTCCCGAAGACGACCGTCCCCCTCGAGGGCGCGGACGCCCAGCGGATCGTCCGCTTCATCGAGGCGCTGGATGACCTGGATGACGTCCAGGAGGTCTACGCCAACTTCGACGTTCCCGACGAGGCCCTCGCCGAAGTCGCCTGATTTCCCAACCCCGGGAGCAATCCCGTTTGCGCCGTTGCCCACCGGCCCCGCTATAATCGCCCATCCACTTTGCCCCCAGGAGGTTGTCCAATGATGACCGCTCGACGATATCCGGCGCTCGTATTGGCGATCGTCTTGATCGGCAGCGTGGCGGGAACGGCCGCCCCGTTGGCTCCGCAGGCCGGCGTCCAGGTTCCGCTCGCCGGCGTCGGTTCCGTCCAAGTGGCCGACGACGTCCGACTCGAAGGGGCCGCGGTCCTGCCCGGGTTCACCGCGCCGCTCGTGACGGTCGAGGGACGCCTAGCGGGGAAGCTCTACCTGGGCCCCTACACGCTGCTCGATTTGCCGTTCCGACCGTTTGTCGGGGCCGGCGCCGTCGGCCTCTACGCGCAGGCCACGGGCGAGATTCGCCCCGGCGTCGTCGGCCTCGTCGGCGTGGAATACCCCTCCGACGAACTGCCGATCGATCTTTTCCTCGAGGGGAGCTCAACGCTCCTGACGGGAGGCAGTGCCCCGACGCTCGTGTTCGGCCTGAGCGTCGGCGCCCGCGTCGCTATTGGGCCTTGACGCCGGGGAGGCGGATCGGTATCATCCCTGTTAGCAGTCGGATAACTAGACTGCTAATTGAGGGATGACCCATGATCCACTTCGACCGACTGACCGAACAGGCGCAGAATTTGTTCCGAGACGCCTCGGAACTGTTGAGCCAGTATCAACACAACCAGCTCGACGTGGAGCACCTGTTCTACGTGCTCGCCGCCGAAGCGGGCGTCGGGCGCGACATCCTTGCCGAGACCGGCGTTCCCTTGGACGGCCTCGTCAAGGACGTCGACGGGCTGCTCAAGGGCAAGCCCACGGTCTCCAAGACGACCGGGCAGCAGATCTACGTCACGCCCCGACTGGAGACGCTCGTCCAGTCAGCCGAGAACGAAGCGAGCCGACTGAAGGACGACTACGTCGGCGTGGAGCACCTGCTGATCGCCATTGCGCGCGAGACCAACGCCCAGCTCCGCAAGGTTCTGGACAAATACGGGCTCGACCCGGAGCTCGTCTACAACGCGCTCCAGAAGGTCCGCGGCTCCCAGCGCGTCACCGACCGCGACGCGGAGGAGCGCTACCAGATCCTGGAGCGCTACAGCACGGACCTGACGGAGCTGGCCCGCCAGGGCGAGCTTGATCCCGTCGTCGGCCGCAGCCGCGAGATCCGGCGCACGGCACAGATCCTGTCGCGCCGCAAGAAGCACAACCCCGTGCTCATCGGCGAACCCGGCGTGGGCAAGACGGCCATCGCCGAGGGCCTCGCCCAGCGCATGGCCGACGGCAACGTGCCCGAGACCTTGGAGGACAAGACGCTCCTGCAGCTCGACATCGCCTCCATGGTCGCCGGCGCCAAGTTCCGCGGCGAGTTCGAGGAACGCCTCAAATCCGCGATCAAGGAGATCGAATCGGCCGACGGCCAGATCATCGTCTTCATCGACGAGCTGCACAACGTCGTCGGCGCGGGCGGCGCCGAGGGCGCCATCGACGCCTCGAACATCCTCAAGCCGCCCTTAGCCAGGGGCGCGTTCCAAGTGGTAGGCGCCACGACGCTGGACGAGTACCGGCGCCACATCGAACAGGACCAGGCGCTGGAGCGCCGCTTCCAGAAGGTCCTGATCGAGGAGCCGACGCTCGAGGCGACCGTCGAGATCCTCCGGGGGCTCCGCGACCAGATCGAGTCGCACCACGAGCTCACGATCACGGACGAGGCGCTCGAGACGGCGGCGGAACTGGCCGAGCGCTACATCACCGATCGATTCCTGCCCGACAAGGCGATCGACCTGGTGGACGAAGCGGCCTCCAAGATCCGCATCGACAAGACGTTTGCGCCCCAGATCGAGGAACTGGACATGCGGATTCGCCACGTCGAGGCCGACCTCGAGGCCACGGCCGAGGGCAACCGCCAGCACCAGCGACTCGCCGAGCGCCTGGCCGAGCTGAAGCGCGAGCGCGAACGGCTGGGCAACGACTGGTCCATGCGGCGCGAGCGCGTCGACGTCAGCTCGGAGGACGTCGCCGAGGTCGTCTCGCTCTGGACCGGCATTCCGGCCGAGCGGATGATCGTGGAGGAGCGCCAGAAGCTGGCCCACATGGAGGAGCGCCTCCACAGCCGCATCGTCGACCAGACCGAGGCGGTCCACTCCATCAGCCAAGCCGTGCGGCGCGCCCGGTCCGGCCTGAAGGACCCCGATCGCCCCATCGGCTCATTTATGTTCCTGGGGCCGACCGGCGTCGGCAAGACGGAGCTGTCCAAGGCGCTGGCGTGGTTCCTCTTCGACGACGAGGACGCCATGCTCAGAGTCGACATGAGCGAGTACATGGAGCGCCACGCGGTCGCGCGGCTGATCGGCGCCCCGCCGGGCTACGTCGGCCACGAGGAGGGCGGCCAACTCACGGAAGCCGTGCGGCGCAAGCCCTACCAAGTGATCCTGCTCGACGAGATCGAGAAGGCCCATCGCGACGTGTTCAATTCGCTGCTGCAGGTGCTGGAGGACGGTCGATTGACCGACGGCCAGGGCCGCACGGTGGATTTCAAGAACACGCTCATCATCATGACGAGCAACCTCGGCTCCGAACTGTTGACCGAGAGCGCCAAGATGGGCTTCGAAGCCGGCACCAACGGGGACGCGGACGAGGTCCCCACCTCCTACGACCAGATGCGCGCCAAGGTGCTCGGCGAGGTGCGCAAGTCCTTCCGGCCCGAGTTCGTCAATCGGCTGGATGAGATCCTCGTCTTCCGCCCCCTGGAGCGCGAGCACCTGCGCCAGATCGTCGAGCTGAAGCTGGCCGAGCTGAGCGACAAGCTCGACGATCAGGGCGTCGACCTCGAGGTCACCGACGCGGCGAAGGATCTCCTCGCCGAGCGCGGGCACGATCCCGTCTACGGGGCCCGGCCGCTGACGCGGGTGATCCGCGACGAGCTGGAGAACGAGCTGGCCAATCGGCTCATCGACGACCGGCTCCACGAGGACGATCTCGTCCGCGTGGACGTCGCCGACGGCGAGTTCGTCATCGAGCGCGTCGGCGCGACCGAGCCTTCAGCGGGCGAACCGACGATCCCGTCTGAGAACTGACTCAACACCTATCGCCGACCAACGAACGAGGGGCCGAACCAACCCGGTTCGGCCCCTCATCCATTCCTCAAAAGAAGGTCATCAAGGAGGTCGCCATCACGTTTTAGCCCCCTTAAGCGCACACCCTAACGTCCGCCCGTTATCAGACCGTCAACAGCGCCCCTTGATCGTATTGTATTCCTTCGCTTGCTTGCCCGCGGCCGAGCACGAACGCGTCGGACGCCTCGGCTACGCTCCGTCGCCCGTTGCGCGCAGGTCGGCGTCAATGGCCTCGGCGGCCCAGCGGCCGTCGCCCATGGCCTCGATCATGCTCGCCGGCCCGCGCATCGCGTCGCCCCCTGCGTAGACGCCGGGCCGCGACGCGCGGTAGGCCGCATCGACGGAAATGCGGTTGTCGGGTTCCAAGTCGAGCCCATGGTCGCGGCCGAGCCAGTCGGCGTCGATCTGCTGGCCGATGGCAAAGACGACGGTGTCCACGTCGAGCGTGAACTCGCTGCCCTCGATCGCGACGGGGCGCCGTCGCCCGTCCTCGTCGGGCTCGCCCAGCTCCATGCGGACGAGCTCCAACCCGCCCGCACGGCCTCCCCCATCGTCCATGACCCGGGTCGGGGTCGCCATAAAGTGGACGGCCAGCGGGCCGACGCGCTTGTCGAGGCGATCGAAGGTCTCGGCCTTCATCTCGCGCGTGAGGGTTTTTTCAACCTCCGCCATGCGATCCAACGTCAGCGATTCCAGCGAATGGAAGATCTGCTTGAAGCGCTCCACGCGACGCTCGGTGGAGATCTCAACGGCCAGGTGATGCCAGCCCTGTTGGAGCACCTCTTCCGACATCTCGAAGACCTCTTCCGGGTTGGCCGGCATCTCCATGGGCGAGCGCCGATAGATGAGATGGATCTCGTCGCAGGTGCGCAACGCCGACCGGAGCGCGTCCATGGCGACGTCCCCGCCGCCGACGATCGCCGCTTTGCGCCCGAAGAGCGACTCGCCCGCGTCCTGGCGCTTCAAGAGGTGATAGCCGTGATGCACCCCCTCAAGCTCCGACCCCTCGATGGGGACCTCGCGGGCTTTCACGGCCCCGGCACTGACGAAGACGGCGTCGTGGGCGCTCAGCAGCTCGTCGAGGCAGCCGTCGCCGGAGACCGGCGAGTCGGGACGAATGGCCACGCCCATCTCGCGCAGGACCTCGATCTCGTCCTGCAGGACGTCGTCGGGGAGCCGATAGTCGGGAATGGTGTTGAGCGTGCCGCCGGCCTTGTCAAACTGTTCGTAGATCACGGGCTGATGGCCGCGCCGACGCAGGTGATACGCGCAGCTCAGCCCGGCCGGGCCGGAGCCGACCACGGCGATCCGTTGGCCCGTCTCCTCGGGGATGGCGAAGTCGACCGCGTGTTGGTCGGTGTTGTCGGTAATGTAGCGCCGCAGGCGCGGGATCTCGATCGGCGTGCCCTCGACGCCCTTCAGACAGACGTCGGTGCAGGGATGATAGCAGACGCGGGCGCAGCTGCCCGGAATCGGGAACGCCTCGAGGACGATCGCCAGCCCCCGATCCAGGTCCCCGTCGGCGATGGCCTCACAGTAGCCGGGAATGTCCAGATGCGCCGGACAGGCCGCCACGCACGGCGGGTCCTGGCACTGCATGCAGCGTTCCGCCTCGACGCGGGCCTGCGCGTCCGTGTAGCCCGTCACGACCTCGGCCGCGCTGAGCAGCCGCTCCGACTCGGCAATCTTGGGCACTTCAACCTGCTCGTAGTCGTACAGTCCCTTGAGACGTCGGCTCAGATCCTCGTCGCTCATCCAATCGTGTTGGGCCATCGGTCCTCCTTCGATGTCGGCGCTCATTCTGGCCTCCCCGAATTTCAGACCCTATGATCTGCGTCATAAGCTCGGCCCACGAATCGTCTGCTGCTCCATCGAGGCGGCCCTGCGGGCCACTTGCCAAGCGCACGCGTCAGGACGTAGCATAGCCCAGCCATGAGCATGTCCCACCACGAACGGATCGAGGCGGCCATCGCCCAGGAGCCGGCGGATCGACCGCCGATCGCGCTCTGGCGCCATTTCCCGGGCGACGACCAGACGGTCGACGGCCTGGCGAACGCGGTCGTCGACTTCCAGACCCGTTTCGACTTCGACCTCGTCAAGGTGACCGAGGCGTCGGGCTATCCCGCTGAGGCTTGGGGCGCCCAATTGGCGGACGCCGGCAACGACGAAGGGACGCGGCATTACCTCCAGCGCGTTGTCGACGCCCCGGAGGACTGGCACGAGCTGAGCGCGCTGGATCTGCACGAGAACGCCGTGCTTGCGCGCGAGCTGAGCGCGTTGGAGCTCATCCGCGAGGGCGTCGGCACCGACGTGCCGGTGATGCCGACGATCTTCAGTCCGCTCACGATCGCCAAGCAGATGGCCGGCGACCGCATGCTCGAGCACCTCCGCGCCCACCCCGACGACCTCGAGGCCGGCCTGCGGACCATCGCCGAGACCACCGCCCGCTTTGCGGCCGAGTGCCTCAACCACGGCGCCGACGCCATCTTCTTCGCCACCCAGTTCGCCAGCCACGACCTGCTCTCGGACGACGAGTACCGTCAATTCGGCGTCGAGTACGACCTGCCCGTTTTGGAAGCCGTTCGGGCCCGATCCCGATTCACGGTGCTCCACTTGCACGGACTGAACCCGATGTTCGGGCTGACGAGCGTCTACCCCGTCCAGATCGTCAATTGGCACGACCGCGAGACCGAGCCCTCGCTGGGGAACGGCCGACGGATGTTCGCCGACGGGGCCGTCTGCGGCGGCATTGACCGCCACGCGTTCGCCGAATCCTCGCCCGAGGACGTTCGAGCCAGCATCCGGGATGCCCGCGAGCAGACGAACGATCGGGGCGTCATCGTCAGCACGGGCTGCGTGACGCTGACGACGACGCCGGAGGCGAACATCGACGCCGCTCGCGCGGCCGTCGAGGCCTCCTAGACGGAGGAGGTGGTTGAGCCATGCCGGTGGATCAGTGGTGGTTCTGGCTGATGCTCCTTCTGATCGGGTTGGTCGTGGGCGTTCCCCTGGCCGCTGTCTTCAGCGAGATGGTGGCCAAGACGGCCAAGAACCTCCGGGGCGACTCCAAGGAAGTCGAGGACCTGCGCGAGCAGGTGGCTGAGCTGCGCGAGCAGCTCGCGGAGTCGCGCGCGGTGGAGAAGGTCGTCGAACTGCAGCAGCAGCTCACCCAACGGGAGGAGCAACAGCTGAAACAGCACGTCCTGAACAGCGGCGTCGCGGTCATCGGCTTCACCGACATCGAAGGGTTTTCCACGTACGCCGACCAATACGGCGACGAGGCGGCCAGCGAGTTGTTGTCGCAGCACAACCGGATCATTCGCTCGGCGCTGCAGCGCCACAACGGGCTGGAGATCAAACAGCTCGGCGACGGCTTCATGGTCAGCTTCGCCAGCGCCCATCGCGCGCTGCAGTGCATGACCGAAATTCAGGACGAGATCCAACGCTTGCAGCGCGAGCAGGGCCTGGAGCTCAACGTTCGCATCGGCGTGCATGCCGGCGAGACGATCCACGAGGACCAGGACGTCATCGGGCGGACGGTCAACATGGCGGAACGGGTCATGAGCGCTGCCCGCGGGGGCCAAGTCCTCGTCTCCGACCTCGTGCGCAACCTGGCCGGGCCCGTGCCCGACGTGGAGTACGTGGATCAGGGCCCGCACGAGCTCAAGGGGATCAACGAGCCGCAGCGCCTCTACGAAATCCGCCCCGTGCCCGAAGCCAGTTCTGCCGGTTAATGCGCATCTCAGCACCGACTCGACGATCAGAAGATCCGGCGGCCGAGCGCGGAGGCGATGAGCTCCACTGACAGTTGGCCCGTCTGGTTGCTGTGATCGAGGATGGGATTCACCTCAACCAGCTCCAGCGATCCCATGGGCCCGAACTCGGCCACCGTCTCCATGAGCAGATGGGCTTCGCGGTAGCTCAAGCCGCCGCCCACGGGCGTGCCCACCCCGGGCGCGACGCTCGGATCGAGCACGTCGACGTCGAAGCTGACGTGCACGCTGTCGGTCCCGGACGTGACCTGGCGGAGGGCGTCGTCCAGCACTTGGCGGAGGCCGCGCCGGTCGATCTCCGACATGGTGAAGACGGCGACGCCGCTCGCCCTGAGCAGATCGCGCTCCTCGGGATCGAGCGTTCGGGCGCCGATGATCGCCACCCGCGAGGGGTCGAGGAAGCGCCCGTCGGAAAAGATCTCCAACAGTTCGGGGGCACCGTGGCCGCAGCCCAACGCCAGCGACATGCCGTGGATGTTGCCCGAGGGCGTCGTCTCCGGGGTGTTGAAGTCGCCGTGGGCATCCACCCACAGAACCCCCGGATTGGTCCGAACGGCACATACGCCCGCGAGGGTGCCGATGCTGAGGCTGTGATCGCCGCCGAGCACGAGCGGCAGCTCGCCGGAGGTGAGCACCTCGGCCACGCCCGTCCGCACGCGGCTCGCGACGTCGACGACGGATGACGACTGGCGCAACGTCGGTTGGCGCGTCTCCGAGCGCTCCGGCAGCGGCACGTCAAGGTTCCCTTGATCATGACAGTCGATGCCGAGGTCCTCGATGGCGTCCGCGAGATGGGCGTAGCGGATGGCGCTCGGCCCCATGTCGACGCCGCGTCGGCCCGCGCCCAGATCGCTCGGGACGCCCATTATCTGGACGGTCGCTGGATCGATCATGCCGTCCCTCCTCGCTCCAATATGGATTCCGAGATCGGGCATCTTAGCACAGCGCCGTGGTCTTGTCTGCAACCGACAACGCCGCTCGCCCAACGCGGTGGACGTCGCGGCCGTGCTCGCGTACCCTTGAGCCGATGCCGACCAACCTGAGCGAAAGCGAACTGCTGCAGCGGATCGGATCGCGCCTCCCGGCCGTCGGCGACGACTGCGCCGTGATCCCGTCGGGGGACGCCTTTTGGGTCTGGACGACCGACATGCTCTGGCGCGAGGCCGACCTCCCGGCGGGCATGACCCCCTACACGATCGGCTGGCGGGCGGCGGCCGTCTCGCTCAGCGACGTGGCGGCGATGGGCGCTCGGCCCCGGGGCGTCCTGTTGGCGCTGGGCGCGCCCGCGTTCGAAGCCGATCTCATGGACGGCATCTTGGACGGCGTCCTCGACGCCTGCGCCGATGCCGGCACCGACTACCTCGGTGGCGACCTCTCCGGCCACGGTTCGCTGACGCTCTGTGGCTCAGCCCTGGGGGAAACGCGCAACCCAGTCCGCCGGCGCGGAGCCCAAGTGGGCCACCTCGTCGGCGTCACGGGCGAGCTGGGCCGCACGGCCGTTGCCATGGATCTCCTCTCGGCGGGACATGCCGACCGGGCCAACGCGCTGTTCCGGTTCTCCGCGCGGATCGCCGCGGCCGAGGCACTCGCGCCCCACGTGAGCAGCATGATGGACATCAGCGACGGCTTGGCTCGCTCCCTGCACCAACTAGCAGCGGCCAGCGACGTCGGGGCCCACATCTCGGATGCCGACGTGCCCGTGATGGCGGAAATCGACGACGGGGCCGTGAGCGAGACGGAGCGCCGAGATAAGGCGCTGTTCACCGGCGAGGATTTCGAGTTGCTCTTCACCGTTGCCCCCGAACACCTGGACCAAGCCCAGCGCGACGTGCCGTTCCGCGTCATTGGCGAAGTGATCGAGGCAGGGCTGCAGCTCGACACGCGCAACGGCGTCGTGCCGTTGGAAGACCGCGGCTGGGAGCACGGCGTCGGCTAGCTCGGCATGCGCGAGTCCATGAACTGGAGGAATTCCGTGCGCGTCTTGGGGTCCTTGCGGAAGGCGCCCGTCATGGCGCTGGTCACCATGCGGGTGTCCTGCTTCTGCACGCCGCGCATCGCCATGCACAAGTGAATCCCCTCGGCGACGACGCCGAGGCCGCGCGGCTCGATGGCTTCCTCCAAAAACCGCGCGATCTGCTCGGTCATGCGCTCCTGCAGCTGCAGCCGCCGCGCAAAGTGATCGATGACCCGCGGGACCTTGCTGGCGCCGATGACGCGCCCTTCGGGGATGTAGCCCACGTGGACGTGGCCGTAGAACGGAACCACGTGGTGCTCGCAGAGGCTGTAAAACTCGATGTCCTTGACGACGACCATGGAGTCGTAGTCGACGTTGAAGACCGCGTCGCCGATGAGCTCGTAGGGATCGCGCCGATAGCCCGAGGTCAGCTCGCCGTACATCTCCGCCACGCGCCGCGGCGTTTCGGCCAGCCCCTCGCGGTCGGGGTCCTCGCCGAACTGCTCCAACAGCTGGCGCACGAGGTCGTGGACGGACTGGCGATCGAACCCGTCGGCGTCGGTCGTCCATGCGGGGGTTGCCATCGCTTATCCTTTGATGTTGCAGATCGGCCTCAAGCGAGCCACTTTGCTCGCCACGCCGACCTGATGCGAGACCTCGACGACCTCGTCGGCGTCCTTGTACGCCCCGGGCGCCTCCTCCGAGATCGTCCGCTTGCTCCGTCCGCGCACCAGCACGCCTTGGTCCAACAGCTCGTCCGTGAGCTGGTCGGCACGCCAGCGCTTCTTGGCCTGTTTGCGCGACATCAGCCGCCCCGCGCCGTGCGCCGCCGACCCGAACGACAGATCGAGCGAGCGCTCATTGCCCGTGAGCACGTACGAGCTCGTCCCCATTGAGCCCGGAATGAGCACGGGTTGACCCACGTCGCGGTAGGCGCGCGGCAGCTCCGGCCGGCCCGCGGGGAACGCCCGCGTGGCTCCCTTGCGATGCACGTAGACTTCCCGTTCGTGGCCGTTGACCCGGTGGACTTCCTTTTTGCCGATGTTGTGGGCCACGTCGTAGAGCAGCTCCATGCCGAGGTTGCGCCAATCGTCGCGGAACACCTGGCTGAACGCCTCCCGAGCCTGGTGCATGATGACCTGGCGGTTGGTCCAGGCATAGTTGATCGCGCAGTTCATGGCGCGGTAGTAGGCCTGCGCCGCCGCGCTCTGGGCCGGGGCGCACGCCAGCTCGCGGTCCGGCAGTCGGTTGATCAGATCGCGGTGCTCGGTCTCCACGCGCTCCAGACAGTCGACACAGATCTGGTGGCCGAACCCGCGCGAGCCGCAGTGAATCAGCACGACCACTTGATCATCGGCCAGTCCGTAGGCGGCGGCGGTCGCCTCGTCGAAGACCTCCGCCACGCGCTGGACCTCCAGAAAGTGGTTGCCGGACCCCAGCGATCCCAGCTGGACCCGCCCGCGGTCCTTGGCATCGTTAGAGAGCATCTGGGGATCGGCGCCCGGGCGCACGCCCTCGTCCTCGCAGTGCGCCAGGTCGTCGTCGACGCCGTAGCCGTTCTGGACGGCCCACCGGACGCCCTCGCGAGCCACGTCCTCGACCTCGTCGTGGGAAAGCTCGCCGACGGCGCTCCCCTTGCCGATGCCCGTGGGCACCATCCGGAAGAGCGCGTCGACAAGCTCTTGCTCCTTGCCGCGCAGCTCGTCAACGCTCAAGTTGGTCCGACAGAGCCGGACGCCGCAGTTGATATCGAAGCCGATCGCCCCGGGCGAGATCACGCCGTCCTCGGCGTCGAGCGCGGCCACGCCGCCGACGGGGAACCCGTAGCCCTGGTGAGCGTCCGGCAACGCCAGGCCGAACTTGTGAATGCCCGGAAGGTGCGTGGCGTTGACGAGCTGTTTCAGCGTCAGGTCGCTGCGAATCTTGCCGAGCAGGCCCTCGCTGGCGTAGACCCGCGCGGGAGCGCGCATCTCGCCACTCTGCGGAATCTCCCAAGCAAATTCGGAAAGCTGGTGCAGCTCAACCTCGGCCATGCCGACCTCCCCATTGTCTCGTCCGGCGGGTCCCGAGCGGATCTTTGGCCAGCGCGTCAGCGCTCCTGCGGCATTATAGACGCTACGGTACGCAGGCTCAATTGGCACGATGCCCGATTGCGGAGGGAAGAGTCGAGCTCGTGCTCGCTCGGCCGTGGGCCTTCGCCCGCCGACGCACGCGGCATGGCTATCACGGCTCGGATGCGATCGGTCAAGCTCAGCCTGTACAATGCGCGAAGGGGAATCGCCATGCCAGCGAATCTGCCGCCAGAATACAAGGAGGCCGAAGAGAACTATCGCTCGGCCGACAGCGCCGAGGAGAAGATCAAGTGGCTGCGGGAAATGATCTCGCTCGTGCCCAAGCACAAGGGCACGGAGCGCCTGCGCGTCGACCTGAAACAGCGCCTCAAGAAGCTGGAGCAGAAGAAACAGAAGGAACAGCAGGCCAAGGGCGGAGCTGGGTCGCACCCGTGGGACCACGTCGAACGGGAGGGCGCCGGCCAAGTGGTGCTGGTCGGGCTGCCGAACTCGGGCAAGTCGACGCTGGTCGACATGCTGACCAACGCCGAGCCGGAGGTCGCCGAGTATCCCTACTCGACGTTCGAGCCGACCATCGGCATGGCGCCCTACGAGGACATTCAGATCCAGCTTTTGGATATGCCCCCCCTGAGCGAGTTCACCGAGGGCTGGACGTTCAACCTCATCCGCCAGGCCGACGCCGTCGGCTTGGTCGTCGACCTGGGCAGCGACGACGCGGCCACCGACATCGAGATGATCTTGGACCGACTGGCGGAGAACAAGATCCGGCTTGTCGGCCCGCCCCATCCCGAGGCCGACGAGATGGGATCGACGGCGGTCAAGAAGACGCTCGTCATCGCCACGAAGGGCGACCTCGACGAGAGCCGCGCGCACTTCAGCTCGCTGCGCGAGAGCTACGGCGACGCCTACCCCATGGTCCCCGTCACGGCCCCCGTCGAAGAGGGGACGGAGGAGCTGCGTCGCGCGCTGTTCGACCTGTTGCGCGTGGTGCGCGTCTACTCCAAAAAGCCCGGCCAGGCCCCGTCCATGGACACGCCCTACATCCTGGAGCGCGGCAGCACCGTCATCGACGCCGCCCGGGCCATCCACCGGGAGTTCGCCGAGAACCTGGATTTCGCCCGCATTTGGGGGTCGGCAGAGTACGACGGCCAGCGCGTCGAGCGGGCCCACGAGATCGCCGACGGCGACGTGCTGGAGGTCCACGCCTGAGCCCGTCCCTTCCCGTGCCCTGTGCGGCGTTCCCGACTCAACCGCCTGACCGCCATCATAGGCAGCGCCCGTCGACTGACGCAGACTAACCCCGACAACGTCGAAGCTCTCACGACGGAGACAGGAGGATTTATGCAGGCCCGCGTGCTCAGCCTGCGCCATCTTCCCGAACGCCGGGATCGCCTCGCCCACGGCGAGGTGGTCGTCGAGGACGAAGCGGTCTTCCTCGTCTACGTCATGGCCGCTCGCCGCGATGACGACGACGTCGATCTGCAGTTCGAGTTCGACCCCAAGTACGCGCCCCCTCCAGACCACGCCGCGGAAGTGACCGAGATGGCCCTGGAGGCGTTCGCCGCGGAGCTGGAAGCCCAGGGCATTGCGCACTTTGATCTGATCGAACGCGGCCAGGCGATCATCCAGCGCGCCCTCAACGCCGCCGACGACTGACGGGGCGTCCGGTTCGCGAACGCCCATGACGTCGACGGACAGCCCGTATGAGGACCGGCTTGGTCCACTATCGCCGTCGCGTTACACTTGCCTCCGACGACTTTCGGAGGAGGATGCCCATGTCCGCAACCCATTCCACCAACGCCAACGAAGCCCCGTCGGGCCAACGCGACGGCACCCCGAGCCTCGGGGCCACCGAACGCGAGACCGCGTCCACGTTCCTCGACCAGGTCAACACCAGCTTCGACACCGCCGCGGCCTACACCGAGTGCCCGCAGGGGATTCTGGATCAGATCAAAGTCTGCAACGGCATTTATCGCATGACGTTTCCGCTGCAGCGCGACGACGGCTCCATCGAGGTCGTGGAGGGCTGGCGCGCCCAACACAGCCACCACAAGCTGCCCACCAAGGGCGGCGTCCGCTACAGCCTGACCGTCACCGAGGACGAGGTGATCGCGCTCTCCAGCCTGATGACGTTCAAGTGCGCGCTGGTCAACGTCCCCTTCGGCGGTGCCAAGGGCGGCGTCCGCGTCGACCGGACGCAGTACTCCGAGCGCGAGCTGGAGCGCCTCACGCGACGCTACGCCTACGAGCTCTATCGCAAAAACCTCATGGGCCCGGGTTTGGACGTCCCCGCGCCCGACTACGGCACCAGCCAACAGGAGATGGCCTGGCTCCTCGACACCTACAACATGGTCGCCCATGGCCAGCTCGACTCCATCGCCTGCGTGACGGGCAAGCCGATCAGCCAGGGCGGCGTCCGCGGCCGCGTCGAAGCGACGGGCCAGGGCGTGTTCTACGGCCTGCGCGAGGCGTGCCACGACAGCGAGGACATGGCCCGGCGCAACCTGGCCAAAGGCCTCGAGGGCAAGCGCGTCGTCGTCCAGGGCCTGGGCAACGTCGGCTACCACGCGGCCAAGTACCTCCAACAGGGCGGGGCCGTCGTCGTCGGGGTCGCCGAGATCGAGGGCGCCATCCACGATCCGAACGGCATCGACATTGACGAGCTCGTGCAGCACCGCAAAACCAACGGAAAAATTCTCGACTTCCCCGGTGCGGCCAACATCGCTGAACCCACGGAAGCCTTGGCGCTCGACTGCGACATCCTCGTTCCGGCGGCGCTGGAGAACGTCATCACCCGCGACAACGCTCACCAGATTCAGGCCAAGATCATCGGCGAGGCGGCCAACGGGCCCGTCACGGCCGCGGCCAACGACATCCTCCATGAGCGCGACGTCATGGTCGTGCCGGATCTGTACCTCAATGCCGGCGGCGTGACGGTCTCCTACTTCGAGTGGCTCAAGAACCTCTCGCACGTGCGCTTCGGGCGGCTCGGCAAACGCTTCGAGGAGAGCGCCAACCGCAGCATCATGGAAGCCGTCGAGGGCCTGGTGGAGAGTCAGTTCGACGCGGAAACCATGGCCAAGGTGGCACAGGGCCCTGGCGAGACGGAACTCGTCGAAAGCGGCCTCGAGGAGTCAATGGTCGACGCCTACCGCGAGATTCGCGAGACGCAGCGCCAATACAACGACGAGATCGACCTGCGCACAGCCGCCTTTATCGACGCCATCGGCAAGGTCGGCGAGGCCTACGAGCAGCTCGGCATCTTCCCCTAAAGCTGATCGGGGGATCCAAGCCATGCGTGGCTTGGCCCACGGGTTCGCTCGAATTGATGGCTTTGCCTCTATTGACGTTAGCCATCATTTGTGCAATAATTGTGACGGAGGAATTCGCGGTGCAGCCATCATGGCCGACCTCCTAAGCCAACGGTGAGGGGGATGTGCGGAGCCGACCCTTGGCTGAAGGCTGCTTAACCATGGGTGATCGTCCCGGTTGGTGGGCGAGCGAACGCCATGAGAGCCTTCGGCCAAGGGTCGCGCTTTTTCCGGACAGCTTGCGGATGCCGAAAGGCGTCGCGGGCGCCGACAAGCTCAACTGGAGCGACGATAGAACGGCAGCTTGACGACCTCGGCGCGACGGCGCTGACCGCGCATCTCGACCTCGATCTCCGTCCCTTCCGCCGGCTTCTCCGAACCGTCGAGATAGCCCATGCCGAGGAAGTCGTCCAGCGTCGGGGACTTGATGCCGCTGGTGACGTAGCCGGCCTGCTCCCCATCCCGATAGAGCAGGTAGTCCTCGCGCGGAACACCGCGATCGACCATCCGGAACCCGACCAACCGCTTGCGGCCGCCCTCGCGCTTCTGGCGCAACAGGACGTCCTTTCCAAGATAGTCGACGTCCTTGTCCTTGACGCTCCAACCGAGCCCGGCTTCGACGGGCGTGGTCGCCTCGTCGAGCTCGTGGCCGTAGAGCGGCAATGCCGCCTCGAAGCGCAAGGTGTCGCGAGCGCCCAGACCAACGGGCGTCGCATCGGCTTTGATGAGCGCCTTCCAGAGCGCGGTGATCGCGTCTGGCGGCCCCATGACCTCGAAGCCGTCCTCGCCCGTGTAGCCCGTGCGGGAGACGACGATGGGCTCCTTCTCGTGCTCGGTCTCCACCGCGCGGAACAGGGTCAATCGCGAGAGGTCAGCCTGCACGTCTCGATCGAGCGTCGCTTCGGCCTGAGGGCCCTGCACCGCGACCATGGCGTAGGCCGAACTGGCATCCCGCACGGCGACGTCCGCGAACGCTGCGGCATGGTCTTGTACCCAACGGACGTCCTGGTCCTTGGTGCCCGCGTTGACGACGAGCAGATACCGATCGGGGAGCCGGTAGACGAGCAGATCATCCAGCGTCCCGCCGTCGGTGTTACAGAACTGCGTGTACATCGCCTGATCGACGTCCAGCTTGGCCGCGTCGTTCGGCACCAGATATTGGACGAGCCCGAGCGCGTCGGCGCCCGATATCTCGATCTGGCCCATGTGACTCACGTCAAAGACGCCGACGTTCTCGCGGACGGCACGGTGCTCCTCGATAATGCCCGAATACTGGAGCGGCATCTCCCAGCCGTTGAAGTCGACGAGCTTGGCGCCGAGCTGGCGATGGTG
>CAZMNF010000033.1:0-16359 GCA_964567595.1 uncultured Thermotogae bacterium
TACTCGACCGCCTCTTGGTGATTCCCTTGCCGCCCATAGGCGCCGCCCAGTTCGGCATAGACAAGCGCCTCCCTGGTGGCATTCGGTTGGTCGTTCAAAATCGCAAGCGCCCGCTCACAGTGGTCGATTGCCTCAGCGTACCGTTGAAGCCAATTGAGAAACGTGCTGGCGTAATAGTAGGCCTTGACGCCCGTCATCGTCCTCACATGGTCCGGTTTCAATTCCTGGAGGGCCTGCTCGGCGGAGGCCAAGCCTGCTTCCAGCTCGCGACGATGATGATAGACGCTGGCGATCGCGCAGTATATGTCGGCCCTCTCAACGGGGTCATCACATAGCTCCAATGCCTTCTGGCAGTATTCCAGACCCCGCTCGGGCTCGTCGGTCAACGCGCAGACCTCGCCGAACCCCTTGCAGGCCTTCATCACGCCCGTTGAATCGTCGAGGCGCTCGGCGGTGTCCAACGCCCGCTGGTAGAAGTGGACCGCCTCGTCCTTGGCGTAGCCATTCGACCAAGCGAGCTCGGCCGCGTGGAGCGCGTAATCGAGCGCCTTGCGCCATTCTTCAGCCTGGTAGAAGTGCTCGGCGATCTCACCCGCAAGCCCGTCCGGAGCGTCGCCGTCGGATCGGGATTGCAGGGCCTCGAGCGTTCGGCCCGTTTGACGATGGAGGCTGCAGCGGCGCTCATCGGTCAGCCCGCGATAGATCACCTCGCGGATGAGGTCGTGCTGAAAACGATAGCGCGGCCCTTCGGCGGCGAGGAAGTGGGTCTTGAGCAGTTCGTCCAGATGCGGGGCGACGTCGTCGCGGCGCCGCTCGATCGCCTCCGTCAGATAATCGACGTCGAACGTCCGCGTCCGTGTGCTGGCGAGCTGGGCCACTTCCCGACTGGTTCGGCTGAGTCGGCGCAGACGGGTTTCAACGACGGCCTGGACTGTCTGGGGCAGCTCCGGCTCGGTCAGTTTTTTTGTCTCGACCTCCCAGGTGCCGTCCTCGTCCGCGCGCACGGCGCCCGCCTCGATGAGCGACTTGAGCAGCTCCACGGCGAAGAACGGGTTGCCCTCCGAGTCCGCGCTGATCTTGTCGATGAGGGGATCGAGGCCCGCCTCGACTTTGAGGGTCCGGCTGACGAGCTCGGTCACTTCATCGGCATTGAGCTGGGCGAGCTCGATCGTCTCGATTAGGTCCTCCTTGAGCGCGTGTTGCACCACGTCGAGCAACGGATGGTCGTCAACAACGTCACCGGAGCGGTAGACCCCCACGAAACAGATCGGAGCCTCGGGGAGCCTCCGCATCAGGAAGTGGGCGAACTGCAACGTGGACTCGTCCGCCCATTGCAGGTCGTCCAGAACGATCAGCAGCGGCCGCGTTCGGGCCAGCTCAACCAAGAAACGAGACAGTCCTTCAAAGAGACGATTTCGCTCCTGTTCGGGCGAGGCCAGCGCCGGCCGGGGTTGGACCTCCGGGAAGCGCTCGGCCAGCTCCGGCACGAGCTTCATGACCTCGCCGATCCAGAGTTGAGAGAGCTGCTGGAGTGCCTCGTCGGGCGCCGCCGAGACTGCCTGGCGCAACGTCTCGATCCAGGGCTGATAGGGCAGCCGTCCCTCGGTCTCGTAGCAGGCGCCCTTGAGCACGAGGCCCGTTTCGTCGCGGGCGACGGCGTCGGCCAGCTCCTGCGCGAGGCGCGTCTTGCCGATGCCGGCCTCGCCGCGGACGAAGACCGAGCCGCCCTGGCCCTCTGACGCCTGATCCCAAGCGGCCTTGAGCCGAGCGAACTCCTGGGCGCGCCCGACGAAGGGCGCACCGAGCTCGGGGTACTTGGCGATGATCGCCTGGGGCGAGACGGCTTCCAGGTGCTCCGGGTTGACCCGCTCCTCGATCTCCCGGATGAGGGCTTGAGTCTCCGGGAGCGGCTCGATGCCGAGCTCGTCGTCGAGGATCCCTGCGCACTCCCGATACTGCCGAAGCGCGGCGTTGCGATCGCCCCGAGCGTAGTGGAGATACATGAGCTGGCGATGGATCTCTTCTTGCAAGGGATTGATCGTGATCAGTTGTTTGGCGTACTCGATCGCCTGCTCATACTCCTTCCGATCCGCATACGCGGCGACAAGGTCTTCGAGGGCCTGGAGATAGCGATCCTTGAGGCGGTCGCGCTCCTCCAGGCACCAGTCCTCGTAGCAGTCCTGCAACAGATCACCGCGGTAGCATGTGACCGCCTCTTCCAAGAGGTGCAAGCGATCCTGGTCGTCCGCCTCGTCAGCCTTTTCTAAGCAATCCAGAAACTCGCCCACGTCGACCCAGCAACGGGCGTCGGGGTTGAACTGGACCGATTGGTGACCCGTCAGCAGGTACGTCCCTTCGGCCCCCGCGGGCTCCAGAGCCTGCCGGAGCCGATGGAGCGCCGTTCGCAGGCTCTGACGCGCCCGTCGTTCGTCCGTCTCGGGCCAGAGGAGGCCGGCAAGTTGGGCGCGCGGCTGGGGCCGATCGCGGTAGAGCCACAGGTAGGCGAGCAGCTCAGCCGCCTTCTGCGTCGCCAGCGGGGCGACCTCGCCGGTGCCGGGATCGATCTCGGGCGTGCCGAAGAGATAGATCCGAAGCATGGACCACCCCCTGTTCCTATAAGGTGCCCTATCCTCCCGCAACGTGCAAGCACGTGGCGCGCCCTCGTCTGGGTAAGCGAGGGCGTGACAGCGGCGTGACAAGGCATTGCGATCTCGAAACACGATCGCATCACGCCCGACGTTTAGGCTCCTCATCCAGAAAGGAGTGATCACCCATGACCTTGTACGCGAACGAGGTCAACCGGCAATTGGCGCAGGCGAAGTACCGCGCCATGTTACAGCAAGCGGAGACCGAACGGCTGCCGACCCCAACGCCGTCTCATAAGCGAGGTCGGCGTCTTGGGCGGTCGCTCTTGCGGCGGCTCGGCGGTCTCGTGGCGGCGCTCGGGACGAGGGGTCGGCCTCGCGCCGTCGACACCAGAGGGGAGCAGGCATGGACAAGCGCGGACTCTTGAAGGCGGTCCCCATGTTCGCCGGGCTCGGTCGTCGGGACCTCGACCGGGTCGCGCGCCGGGCGGATCAAGCGGAGGTTGCTCCAGGCAAGGTCTTGGCCCGCCGGGGCGAACCTCCGGGGGAAGTCCTCGTGCTGCTAGCGGGCACGGCTCGGGTTGAGCTGGAGAGCGGCGTGGGGCACCTGGAGGCGGGAGACGTCTGCGGCGCCCACGCCTGCCTCGAGGACCAGCCCCAGGCGGCGACGGTCGTCGCCCAGACGCCGGTCTCGTTGGGGGTCATCCCGCGGCACGCGTTCAACTACTTGGTGGATCACATCCCGGAGCTGAAGGAGCGTTGCGGCGCTCCCGTTGACGGCCGGCCCTGGCAGTGTCCCTCGTCGTGGGCGGCTCGTCCGGGGAGCGGTGGACAAGCCCGAGTCGGTCAAGCGCGCACACCCCACCCCGAGTGAGGGGAAGGAGCATTCGATGCAGTTCCAGTGCGACAAGTGCGGACGGTGGCAGCCGATCAGCCCCGTCCATCGGGCGACCGTCAATTCGAGGGAGCCCTTCGCCATCCAGGGCGTGCCGTGTTCGTCCTGTGGCTTTGCGGGCCTTCAGCGGGTCGATCCCCGGACGTGGGCCAAGCTAGCCGGTCGACGCCGGCGTGACGGTATCGGTCATCTATAAGGTTGCAAATCGGGACATTTTGAGGAAGGAGTCATTCCAATGACGCATCCCGAGGGCATCCACATGCTGGCGCAGCGCAAGCACGAAGCGAACCTACAAAAAGCGGAGCATTATCGGCCCTTCGTCGGGCATCGACAATCACGGGGAGCTCGCCTGGCACAGCGGGCGCTGTCCGGAATGATCGCCTGCTTTCGGGACGGCGCTCATATGGGCTGGACCCGACTCGGCAGCGGCCTGATCCGGCTGGGTCGGAGGCCGCGCGCATGGGCTCCCTTGTCCCGAATGATGGATCTTGGTGATCTCTCGCTTCAGCGCCGCGGATTCCATGGGCCAAACGGGGAGCGGTGATGCACAAGCGCGAGTTCGTCGACCGGCTCGCCAAGCGGACGGATCTGTCCAAGCAGGACGCGTAGCCCCCTTGGACACGGCGCTTCAGCCGATCACCGGGAGGTCACGAAGGTCCCCGAGTTCCGGCCGGGCAAGGCGTTCAAGGATGCGGTGGGCAAGAAGGAGTCACGCACGCCGACCGATCTCGTTTCGATCTCAGAGCGATCAACGAGCGAAGCCCTCAACGTCACGTTGGGGGCTTCTCCATTGGCGGGGATGCCCGATAAGCTGTTACGTGATTACGTGATACGGAAACTCGGAGGTGTCCATGGCGCTCGTCAAGGTGATTCGGCACGGCCAGATCACGCTGCCGGCCAACCTCCGCGACGCCCTTGGTCTGCAGGAGGGCGACTACCTGGAGGCCGCGCTCGAGGACGGCCGAATCGTGCTCAAGCCGAAGGTGGTGCTGGACAAGACGGAGGCCGTCGATCGGCTCCGCGAGCTGAGGGACGAGGCCCGGGCGCGCAACGCCGACGTCGACGACGCGGAGTTGGCGTCAGACGTGGGAGCGGCGATCGACGCGGCCAGACGCGAGAGCGCGCATGATTCGCGCGGTGCTTGAGGCCAACGTCCTGGTCAGCGCGCTGCTCAAACGCAGCCGCGGTGGCATCCCCGACCAAATCCTGCGGCGGGCCGACGAGTACGAGCTCGCTCTCTCCGAGGCGATTCTGCGCGAAGCCGATCGCGTCTTCCGTTACCTGCGGATCCAACGGAAGTATCAACTGAGCAACGACGAGATCGCGGCGTATCTGACGTATCTGCGGGCACTGGCGACGATGACGGCCGACGAACCGGAGGTAGACGTGATCGCTGACGATCCGGACGACAACGCGATCGTGGCCTGCGCGCTGGCGGCGAACGCCGACTACGTTGTCAGCGGGGACCCGCATTTACTGGCGCTGGGGAGCTATCAGGGCGTCGGCGTGGTGCGCCCAGCCGAGTTTTTAGAACAGCTCGATGCGGCTGATGCCGAGGACGACCCGTCGTCGACGAGTTCATAGTCGTGATGCTCCCGTGCTCAGGCATCCAGCCTGAGCTCGTCCACGAACTGCCGCACGCCCTCCGGATCGCCGGTGACCACAAAGACCTCCTGGACCGCGCCACGGGCCTTGGCCTGGAGCTTGGCGCCGGTCTCGGTGGGATACTGGAAGGTGAGGCGCTTGTGGCCCTTGCTGGAGCGGATGGAGGCGATGCGGCCGGGGATGACGGACTGGACCGCCTCCAAGGCGGCGAGGCGCTCGAAGGCGTCCTCGAAGCCCGGGAGGATGGTGTGGTCGCGCTTGACGCCGCGGCTGCGGTGCTTGGGCATCGGAGACAGTGTAGCAAGGTCGGGGAGGCGACGACACATCGATTGATCAGTGCACAAGTCGAGTGACGCAATGGCCGCAAGTTTCGCTCACGCCGCGGCCATCGCTTGACCCGGCTTTCGCGGCGATCGGTAAGGCGAGGCGCCCGGCCTAGGATTGGGGCCCCTTTGACCTTCTGTTACCTGTTTGGTAACATTCGGTATGGCGATATTCGGGTTCCGGGATAAGAACCTCGAACAGCTCTATAACACCGGCCACAGCGCCAAAATCAACCCGGACCACCACGACAAGATCCTGATGATCCTCGACTTCCTGGCCGCCATCGGCGACATCTCGGACTGTTGGGGCCACTACGGGTTCCACAGGCTGAAAGGTCAGCGCAAGGACGAGTACGCGATGAAGGTGAGCCGCAATTATCGGCTCACGTTCAAGTGGGACGGCCGAGACGTGTACGACGTCAACTATGAGGACTATCACTGAAAGGGGCGACGATGATTCCGACGGATCGCCGACCGACGCATCCGGGAACGATGCTCAAGCAGATGTACCTGGAACCGCGGGACGTCACGCTGACGGCCCTGGCGGAGGCGACGGGCATCTCGCGCAAGCACCTGAGCCGGCTCGTCAACGGTCACGTCAACGTCACCCCGGAGGTGGCCATGAAGCTCGCCGCGGCGCTGGACACGACGCCCGAGCTGTGGCTGAACGCCCAGCGCAACCTCGACCTGTTTGACGCCCGGCAGGACCTGAGCGACTGGAAGCCGTCGCGGGTGTTCGCGCCCGAGGATGCCCAGCCCGCCTAGTTGCCTAAGGCCGGTGAGTCTCCAAACCGCTGACCTCTACCCTTCAGGGACTAGGGTGGAATCGCTAAGGAAGTGGCTGATCGACGTTTGGAGGAGCTGACCGAACGGGGGCGGCGCCTTCTGGAGCGAGCTGATTTGAGCGAGCGCTCCCGCGCCCTGGAGTATCTCCAACAGGGGGTGACCTACCTGCAGGCGGCCGCCGACGCAATGGCCACGCCGAAGGGCGTCATGGAGTCCTGGTTCGCCAACTTCGAGGCCGAGCTGTCGGATCCGGAGGCGTGGGACGAGGCCGACCAGGCGCCCGCTCTGGTGGCGTTGTCGCCAGAGGCGTCGCGCCAAGTGCTGACGCCCCAGCGGCTCAACTTGATGTCGCTGTTGGCGGAAGACGCGAGCGAGTCGGTCACGGAGCTGGCGGAGCGGGCTGGACGACCCATCGCGTCGGTCTCGCGTGACCTCCATGTGCTGGCGAACGTCGGCTTCATCGCGTTCGAGCGGCACGGAAAGTGGAAGAAGCCAGCACTTTTGCGCGACCAGGTGCTGATCCAGTTGAAGGATGATGCATGATTTGGATCGTCGTTGCCCTCGCTGCGGCCATTCTCTATGAGATCCTCAAGGAGTGAGGCGCAAAGCGCGGGATCTCGAACGTCGACTGAAACGCGGGGTGAAGCGTCGGCCTGGGAAACCGACGATTGACCCGGTATCCTGATCCCTACTGTGGCTGATGCGAATCATCCCGCTCGAGGGCCCTTCCGGACCTTCGACGACGCCTACGCCTACATCGCCGCGTTCACCAACTACGAGCGCATGGCCCATATCAGCTACACGCGCGAGGCGTTCGACCTCGACCGGGTGCGGACGGTCCTGGCGGCGCTCGACCACCCCGACGAGACCTATCCCATTGTTCACGTCGCCGGCACGAAGGGGAAAGGCTCCGTCTGCGCCATGGTTGCGTCGATCCTGCAACGGGCCGGCTATCGCGTGGGGCTCTTTGCCAAACCCCATCTCGTCCGGCTCAACGAGCGCATTTCGGTCAACGGGACCGAGATCACGGACGAGCAGTTCGTGGCGCTGATGAACCGGCTCCATCCCCATTTGGAAGTCCAGCGCGAGACGGGCAACCCGCCCACGTTCTTCGACCTGATCACGATCTTGGCACTCACGCACTTTTCGGAGGAGGGCGTTGACGTCGTTGTGCTGGAGGTCGGCCTCGGCGGGCGGCTCGACTCCACCAACGTGATCACGCCATCGGTATCGGCGATTACGACGATCGGCTACGACCACACGGAACAGTTGGGCGACACCCTGGAACAGATCGCCCGCGAGAAGGCGGGGATCATCAAGCCCGGCGTGCCCGTCGTCTCGGGGGTCACGGATGCCGAACCCGCCGGCGTCATCCGCGACGTTGCGCAGGCGCAGGCCGCGCCCCTGCACGAACTGGGGGCCGACCTCGAGCTGGAGGGCCCGCGCGATGGGAGCCGCTTCGGCATTCGGACCTGGATGGCGGCCTATCCCGATCTGGATCTCCCCTTGATCGGGGCGCACCAACGCCGCAACGCCGCGGTTGCCGTGGGGGCGCTCGAGGCCCTGGGCGAGGTCGAGTCGCTGTCCATATCCAGGGCGGCCGTTCAAGCGGGACTGCGCACCGTCGGCATCCGGGGGCGCATCGAGCGGCTATCGACGGATCCGTTGCTGATCCTCGACGTGGCCCATAACCCCGACTCGCTCCGCACGCTGCGCGAGACGCTGCGCGCCTCGTATCCGGATGTCGATTGGGTCGTGCTGTTCGGCACGCCGGCGGACAAGGACGTCGACGGCAACCTGCGCGAGGTCCTGCCGTTGGCGTCCCGGCTCGTGTTCACCACGACGGCCAACCCCCGGGGGACGCGCCCGGAGGCGTGCCGCCGGCGGGCGGATGCCATCGATCCCATGGTGCCGTCGGAGGTCGTGCCCGAGCTGGAGCCGGCGCTGCACCGGGCATTGGCGCTGGCCAACGAGGGCGATCGCGGCGTCTGCGTCGCCGGGTGGTTCCACATGGCGGGCGAAGTTGCCAAGCTGATGGCCACGGGCAAGCATTGACGCGTCCCGGAGGCGCCGCCGTGGCCGAGTCGCATCCCGTCCATCTTGCCGAAGACCGGATCCGCACGGCGGACCCGCTGACGGTCCGCAACCCGTACAACGACGAACCCGTCGGCGACACGTACTGATCACCGCGAAAGAAGGGCTAAGCGATCGCCGCGACGTGGGCGAAACTTGCGGACATTGGCTCACCCTGGATCCGGGGCTGCCATACGGCCCCCCACCCAGCAGGAGCGACTCGGGGGCGGGCCGCCCATGGCGATCGTCGCGTGGTCCGTCCGTCTTGAACGGGCATGGGCCGTCTGCTACCCTGCTTCCGTGATGCCTCGTCGTCTGGAGATTCCGGCATGAGCACCGACCACACCGAAGGCGCGATTGAGGCGATCCGGTCCCGCTTCGGCGCGGCGATCGAGGCCGACGAGACCATCCTGTCCGGCTCGCGCCAGCTCGTGATCCGATCGGACGCCCTCGTCGACGTGCTGCGACTGGCCAAGGACGAGCACGACTTCCGCCAGCTCTACGACCTCACCGCCGCGGACTACTTGGAGGAAGAGCCCTACATCCACGTCATCTATCACCTCAACTGCCTCCACCCGCCGGCCAAGTTGATGCTCAAGGTCCGCGTGCCCCGCGATGGCGGGACGCTGCCGTCCGTGACCGAGTTGTGGTCCATGGCCGACTGGTTCGAGCGCGAGGTCTACGACCTCTACGGCATCGTCTTCGACGGCCATCCCGACCTGAAGCGCATCCTCATGCCGGACGACTGGATGGGGCACCCGTTGCGCCGCGATTACCCATTGACGGAAGAGCCGATCCAATTCCGCGACTTCACCAGCGACATGCTCCCGAGCGAAATCATTCCGAAACAGGACGAGGACTAGGGGCCCTATGGCGACCGAACCGCGCGACCGCGTCTTTGAGGAACTCGACGTCGAAGCGTCCCGCTACAACGAGGAGGCGGGCACGGAGACGTTCGTGCTCAACCTCGGGCCTCACCACCCGAGCACGCACGGCGTCCTGCGCCTGGAGCTGGAGATCGACGGCGAGTACGTCGTCCGCTGCGAGCCCCACATCGGCTACCTCCACACGGGCATCGAGAAGACGTGCGAGTTCCGCACGTATCACCAGATCGTGCCGTTCATCGACCGCATGGACTATCTCAACCCGTGGAGCGAGGAGTTCGGCTACATCCTCGCCGCCGAGGCGCTCTACGGCGTCGAGATTCCGCAACGCGCCCAGTACGTCCGCGTGATCCTCGCGGAGTTGAGCCGCATCGCGAGCCACCTGGTCTGGCTCGGGACCTCGGCGCTGGAGCTGAACGTCTCCAGCATGTTCATGTTCTGCTTCCGCGACCGCGAGAACATCCTCGACGTCTTCGAGATGGTCAGCGGCGACCGGTTCTTTCCGCGTTATTTCCGCATCGGCGGCCTGATGCAGGACGTGTCGGACGATTTTGAGGAGCACATCCGGGCGTTCTTCGAGAAGTTCCGCAAGCACCTCAAGGAATATCACGGGATTCTGACGAAGAACCTCTTCTGGAAGATGCGCTTCCAGAACGTCGCCCAAGTGACGCTGGATCAGTGCCTCGACTACGGGCTGTCGGGGCCGATCATCCGCGCCTGCGGCGAGCCCTACGACGTCCGGAAGGCGTTCCCCTACTCCGCCTACGAGGACTTCGACTTCGAGGTTCCCACGCAGACCGCGGGCGACGCCTACGCGCGCTATCTCGTCCGCATGGAGGAGATCGAGCAGAGCATGCGGATCGTGGAACAGGCCCTGGACAATCTCCCGGATGGCCCCATTGTCACCCAAGACGAGCGGTTCAACACCGGGTTCAGCCAACACCAGGAGGGCTTCTACAAGATGAAGAAGCCCCACCCGCACAAGGGGCTGTTCCCGCCCAAGGGCGAGGCCTACGTCTCCATCGAGGGCGCCCGCGGCGAGAAGGGCTACTGGGTCGTCAGCGACGGCACGAACAAGCCGATCCGGGTCCGCATGCGCTCGCCGTCGTTCGGCAACGTCCAGGCGCTGCCGCTTATGATCGAGGGGAGCTATCTCTCCGACGCCATCGTCGCCATCGCCAGCACCGACCCCGTGCTGGGCGACGTCGACCGCTAGGAGGTTTTCCACTGTGGACACACGCGACGCGTTCGACGGGCTCGTCGGGATGCTGCGCGGCATGCGCATCACCTTCGGGTATCTCTTCCGCAAGCCTCCCACGATCCAGTATCCCGAGCAGACACGTGACGTTTCCGTGATGATGCGCGGGCGGCACTACCTCCGTCTGTGGGAGGACGGCATGGAGCGCTGCATTGCGTGTCATCTCTGCGAGATCGTCTGCCCCACGCAGGCGATCTACGTCAAGGACGCGCCCAATCCGGACGACGAGCCGAAGTCGAAGTCGCCCCATTACGCCGCTGACTTCCAGATCAACATGCTGCGCTGCATCTTCGTGGGCGACTGCGAGGAGGTCTGTCCGGTCAACTGCATCGTCCTGAGCAAGGAGCACGACTTCGCGGGCTACACCCGCGAGGAGCTCATCTACACCAAGGACATGCTCGTCGAGAAGCACCCCGGGGCCAGCGGGCGGAATCCGCAGCTGAAGACCGGCCCGGCGCGCATGGAGTGAGCCCCCACGAGGTTCCCGTGAGCGCGCGCGGTCGCCGGCGACCCTCAACCGCGCGCGGCGAACAGACCGTTGCCTCGCTGCTGCGCGCAGCGGCATCCGCCTTCAGCGAGCATGGGTTCCACCGGACGTCGGTGGCGGCCATCTGTCGCCATGCCCACCTCGCCAACGGGACGTTCTATCAGTACTTCGCCGACAAAGAGGCGATCTACCTCGAGCTCGTCGCCGACACGAGCGAGGAGCTGCTGGCCCAACTTGAGCGCAGCATCTCCGACGATGCCCCCGTCCTCGATCAATTGGTCGACGCGCTGCGCGCGTATTGGCGCTTTATCGACGGCCACACGGAGCGCCATCAGATCATGCGCGAGGCCGAGTTCGTCCGCCTGGAGATCTCGCAGACGTTCTACCGTCGGCTCGGGGCCTTCTATCGATCGCGGGTGGAGCAGGGCCAGCACAGCGGGGAGATCGCCCATCATGTGGATGCCGATGCCCTTGCGTACGCCCTGATCGGCCTGAGCGAGTTCATCGCGCTGCGCTATCTCATCTGGGATCGGGCGTTGTCCGAACGGGTCGTTGACGCGATCGCGCGCCTGCTGCGCGAGGGCGTCGCCCGCCGCCGTCGCTCGCGGGCCGCCGTGGGGGCACGCCTGGGCGAGCTCCCGATCGTTCCGGCCAACGGGAGCGAGCCTCGACGGGACGCGTCAACCCGCTCCCAGGTTCTCGCGGCGGCCGAGGCCGAGTTCGGCCAGAACGGGTTCCATGCGGCGTCCGTGGCCGACATCGCCCGTCGGGCCGGCGTCGCCCACGGGACGGTCTACCGGTATTTCGCCAGCAAGGAGGCGCTCTTCGCCGAGGTCGTGCGCGAGATCAATCGGCAATTGCGCGCCCAGATCCGCCGGCACACCGAGGATCTGGACAGTCGGCGCGCGGCGGAAGAAGCGGGGTTCCGCGCGTTCTTCAATTTTATTGGCGAACACGAGCGCATGTATCGCATCGTCCGCGAGGCCGAGTTCGTCGGAACGGCCCGAGAGCGCGTCGGGCAATGGTACTATCGCCGGCTGGCGGAGGGCTACGTGCAAGGCATCCAAGCCGCCATGGACCGCAGCGAGTGGCGGCCGGGCAGCGCCGAGGTGCTCGCGTGGACGTTGATGGGCATTGCGCACTTCTGGGGCTTGCGCTGGATCGTGTGGGACCGGACGATGCCGCCGGCCCGCGTCTTCGACACGCTGGACCGGCTGCTGTGTGATGGCCTGAGCCCCGCCGAGCGCGCCTAGCGACTGAGCCCCGTCGTCCGGGCGAGGCGCAACGCGGACGCGCGGGGCCGCGCGGCCCGTGACGATCCGTGGCGTCTCGGGGAGCTATCCGTTCAGCTTGCGGGATCGCTCAGTTCGTGGCGTCTCGGCGGGTCGGCGCCCGGCCGCGTGCAGGTGATCGCCGAGACCTGCGCGGCGAACGCGATCGCGTCGGCGAGCGACGCGGGCCGGATGCTCCTGTTGTCGTCCGGACGCCGGAGCGCGTCGAGTTCTGCTAATCGCGCCAAAAGGCCTGACGTGAATGCATCGCCCGCGCCGACCGTGTCGACGACCTCCACGGCTCGCCCGTCCGTCTCGACCCGGCCCTCCGGCGTCAAGCCGATGGCGCCCTCGGCGCCGAGGGTGACCACGACCGCTTGCGGGCCGAGATCGAGCCAGCTCGCGGCGGTCTCGTCCAAGGTGCGCTCGGGATCAATCCAGGCCAGATCGGCTTGGCTCGTCTTCACCAGATCGACGTGGGCGAGCCAGCGGTGGAGCCTCGAGCGATAGGTCGCGGGGTCGCCCATGAGATCCGGGCGGACGTTGGGATCGAAGCTGATGAAGCAACGGGGCTGCTCGCGGCGCATCAGCTCGGCCAAAGCCCCACCGACCGGCTCCCGGACCATGGCGATCGAGCCGGTGTGCAGCGCGGCCACATCATGGGGCAGGGCGTCGGGAAGATCGTCGGCGGACAGCTGAGTGTCGGCGGCCCCTTCGCCATAGAACGTGTATTGCGGTTCGTCCGTGTCGGTCGAGCCGGGATGGACGAACGCCAGCGTGCTCAACGCGGAGCGAGACTGGACGTAGCTCAGATCGACGCCGCTGTCGGCCATGTGAGACCGGAGCGTCTGTCCGAAGGGATCTGATGAGATGCCGCCGAGGAAGCCCGTCGTCCATTCGAGCCGAGCCAGCCCCACCGCGACGTTCATTGGCGACCCGCCGGGACGCGGTCGAAACGCGAGATTCCCCCGTTGGTCTTCAACGGGCGTCATGTCGATGAGGGCCTCGCCCGCGGCGAGTAGTCTCATGGCATCGCCAGGCTCTGGGGTGTCATGGTCCGCGATGCTAAGCCGACGTCTGCCCGACTCACAAGTCGAACGGGCGTGTGCGGGCGTTCGCCCTGTTGACCCTGTGACCCTCGCGGGCGACAATCTCGCCCATGGCCCCGAGGAACGACGGTCGACACGACCTCGACGAAGCCCGCCGATGGCTTGAACAGGCGATCGTCCGGTTCCAAGACCGACCCGTCGGCACGGTCGCCGCCAGCGATGACGGGGGTGACGAACTCAACTACGATCAGGTCTTCGTCCGCGACTTTGTCCCGGCGGGGTTGGCGTTCTTGAGCTGGGGCGAGGCGGGTATCGTGCGCAACTTCCTGGAGACGGCTCTGGATCTGCAGATCGCGGATGCCCACTTGGACTGCCACGTCCCTGGGCGTGGCGCCATGCCCGCCAGCTTCAAGGTGCACACCGACGACCAAGGTCGGGACCACCTCGACGCCGACTACGGCGACAAGGCGATCGGGCGGGTGGCGCCGGCTGACTCCGTCTTCTGGTGGCTCATCTTGCTGCGGGCCTACGTCCGAGCGACGGCCGACACCGGGTTCGTCGATCGGCCCGACGTTCAACGGGGGATCGCGCGGATTCTGACCCTGTGCTTGCCCACGCAGTTCGATCTTTATCCTGCGCTGCTGGTGCCGGAGGGGGCGTTCATGATCGACCGGCGCATGGGCGTCTACGGCTATCCGCTCGAGATTCAGGCGCTGTTCCATCTGGCGCTGCGGGCGGCGCTCGAGCTTTGGGACGGCACACCCCCGGACTCGGAACGCGGCCACGCCGAGCTGACCCCCGAGCTGATCCGGCGGCGCGTGGGAAAACTGGCCTATTACGTGCGCGCCAACTACTGGCTGGACCTCACGCGCCTCAACGACATCTACCGGGCCCGCGACGACGAGTACGGCGCCGGCGCAGCCAACCAGTTCAACGTCAATCCCGACGCGATCCCGGCGTGGCTCTACGACTGGCTCCCGAGCGACGGCGGGTATCTCGTCGGCAACGTCGGCCCCGGCCGCATGGACTTCCGGTTTTTCACGCAGGGCAACCTGCTCGCGCTTCTGGGGTCGCTCGTTGACGACGCGACGGCAGACCAGCTGATGGCGTTGATCGGGCAACAATGGACGTCGCTCGCGGGCGACATGCCGATGAAGCTCGTCTATCCCGCGCTGACGGGCGACGATTGGGAGCTGCTCACCGGCCGAGACCCGAAAAACACGCCCTGGTCCTATCACAACGGCGGCCATTGGCCCGTGCTGCTCTGGCTGTGGACGGCCGCGTGTTTGCAAACCGATCGACAAGCTTGGGCCGAGCGGGCGCTCGACATCGCATTGCGGTCGCTGCCAGACCACGACTGGCCGGAGTACTACGATGGCAAATACGGCCGCTTGATCGGCAAGCAATCGCGACGGCGACAGACCTGGTCCATGGCGGGGCCCTTGGTCGCCCAAGCGTTGCTCGACCGTCCCGAGCGGCTGGACTGGATTGCGTTTCGGGATGACCCGCCGCTGGAAGCGTGCCCGCTCTGAAGGGAGGATTCCCCGAGGTCAGGCCGATGTGCCCTGTTGACGCCAGCAGCCGTTCGGGGCTAATATGAGAGGCGAATCAGGCGTCAGGAAAGATTGACTCCAACGTGAGCACCGTCGAAGCCAACGGCATTCGCATCGCCTACGATCGACGCGGCCAAGGTCCCGCGCTCGTTATGATCGCGGGCGTCGGCTACGGCGGTTGGGCTTTCCGTGGACAGGTTCCGGAGCTTGCGTCCCACTTTGACGTCCTCACGTTCGACAACCGCGGCGTCGGCGACAGCGACAAGCCCGATGAACCCTACTCCGTTAAGCTTTTTGCCCGAGACACGCTCGGCTTGATGGACGCGTTGGCGATCCACCAGGCCCACGTCCTTGGCGCCTCGCTCGGCGGCATGGTCGCGCTCCAGATGGCGCTCGACGCGCCGGAGCGGATCGAGCAGCTCGCCCTCTGTGCCACGACCCACGGCGGCCCCAACATCGACTATCCCGACACGGAAGTCATCCAGTTTCTCGCCGAGCGTTCCGGCTCGCCTGAGGAGCGCTTCCAGAAGGGGTTCGAATTGTCGTTCAGCGAGGACTTTCTCGCAGCGAAGCCGCCCGCGCTGGAACGAATCCGCCAACATCTCGTCGAGAACCGCCAGCCCGATTACGCCTACCGACGCCAAGCGATGGCGCCGATGAGCTTCAACGCCGAGCCCCGGCTCGCCGAGATCGAGCACCCGGCGCTTGTCATCACCGGCAGCGCCGACCGGGTTGTGCCCCCATCCAACAGCGAGCGGCTGGCGGAGAAGCTGCCGAACGCCCAATTGGAGATCCTGAACGGGGCCGGACACCTCTGTTTCATCGAGCAGCCGGACGCGTTCAATCAAGCCGTCGTTGAGTTTCTGGAGGAGAGATGATGAGCTTGCCCGAGTCCTACGACGACGTTCCGCTTGCGTGGGTCGGCGACTGGGTCGGGCGCCGCGCGCAACTGACCCCGAAGCGCGAAGCGCTCTACGACACGGGCGGCGACGAGCGCTTCACCTACGAGGAGCTGAACGAGCGCGCCAATCGCCTCGCGGCCTATCTCATGGATGACGTGGGGCTTGGCCCGGGAGATGTCGTGAGCTTCGTCGCCCGCAATCGCGTGGAGTTGATCGACCTCTACTTCGCCTGCGGCAAGACGGGGTTGATCCTGGCGCCGCTCAGCCATCGCCTCGCCAAGCCCGAGCTGGACGACCTGCTCCACCGACTGCAACCGAAGGCGTTCGTCCACGAGACCGCCCTCGCCGAGACCGTTGACGCGCTCTCGATCCCCGATTCGGTAGAAGCCGCGATCGCGTTGTCCGACGACGGCGCCTCGGACTTCGACGAGCGCGTCGCGAGCGCCGAGCTGCGCGAGACCAACCGACCGCTGGCGATGAACGCGCCCTTTCTCTACGTCCACACCGGCGGCACCACGGCCACGCCCAAGATCTGCATCGTCACCCACCGTCAGATGATCTGGAACTCCTTCGACCTCATTGCGACGATCTGGAACACCTTCAATCTCATTGCGACGGGATCAAGTGGCGCCAGCATGGAGGGCAAGGAACTCGTCACGTTCCCGTTCTTCCACGTCGGCGGCTGGAA
>CAZMNF010000033.1:16459-25124 GCA_964567595.1 uncultured Thermotogae bacterium
GCATGGAGGGCAAGGAACTCGTCACGTTCCCGTTCTTCCACGTCGGCGGCTGGAACACCGTCACGCCCATCTTCCATATGGGCGGATCCGCGGTGCTGATGCGCGAGTTCGAGGCCGACCTGGCGCTGGAGCTCATCGAGCGCGAGCGGATCATCCACTTCGGCGGCGTCGAGGCGATGTTCCGGTTCATGATGAACAGCGAGAGATTCGACGACGCCGACCTGTCGAGCGTGGGCTATATCAACTCGGCGGGAGCGCCCTGCGCCGAAGACGTCATGGAGGCGTTCTGGGCCAAGGGCGTGCCGATGACCCAATCCTACGGACTGACCGAAGCCGGTCCGAGCAACTTCATCTTCGTGCCGGACGAGGCGAGCTTCGATGAGACCGACATCAAGGCCCATGCGGACAGCATCGGCTTCCCCATGTACCACTGCGACGCGGAGATCGTCGATCCCGACTCACGCGAGCCCGTCCCGCAAGGCGAGGTCGGCGAGATTCGCTTCCGTAGCCCGCACAACTTCGAGGGGTATCTCGACGATCCCGAGCGGACCGCGGAGGCCATCGACGCGGACGGCTGGGTCTACTCCGGCGACTTGGCCAAGCGTGATGACGAGGGGTTTGTCCGGATTGTCGGCCGCGCCGACAACGTCTTCTTCAGCGGCGGCGAAAATATTTCACCGGAAGAGATCGAAAATGCGCTCAGTAAGCATCCCGCTGTGGCCCAAGTCGGCGTGGCGGGGGTTCCCGACGCGGAATGGGGCCAGGTCGGCTTGGCGGCGGTGGTGCTCGAATCGGGACCGTCCGCCGACGAAGCCGAATTGAAGGCATTCTGTCGCGAGCACCTGGCGGGCTTTAAAGTGCCCAAGCACGTGCGCTTTGTGGACGAGCTCCCGCTCACGGGCGCCGGCAAAATCGACCGCAAACGCATTGCCCAGATGCTCGACGACGACAATCCGGAATAGGAGGAACGTTCGATGACACTCGATGGAAAGGTTGCGATCATTACGGGGGCCGGACAGGGCATCGGCAAGACGACGGCCCTGCGCTTCGCCCGCGACGGGGCCAAGGTCGCTGTCGTGGAGATCAACGAGGAGACGGGTCAGTCCGCAGCGGACGAGGTCGACGAGCAAGGCAGCGAGGCGTTGTTCGTCCAAGCCGACGTCGCGGACCACGCCGACGCCCAACGGATGATCCAGACGGTCCACGACCACTTCGGGCAGATCGACGTGCTGATCAACAACGCGGGCATCCTGCGCGACGCCCAGCTCCACAAAATGGAGGAGACCGACTTCGACGACGTCATCAACGTCAACTTGAAGGGCACGTTCAACTGCACCCAGGCCGTCGCGCCCATTATGCGCGAGCAAGGGTCGGGATCGATCGTCAACGCCGCCTCGGTGGTCGGCATCCACGGCAACTTCGGGCAGACCAACTACGTGGCCAGCAAGGCCGGCGTCATCGGCATGGCCAAGACCTGGGCCAAGGAGCTCGGCCGCAAGGGCGTGCGCGTCAACGCCGTCGCGCCCGGCTTCATCGGCACGGAGATGATCCAAAGCATGCCGGAGAAAGTCATCGATCAGATGCAGAACCAGGTCCCCATGGGCCGCCTCGGCGACCCCGAGGAGGTCGCGGCCGTTTACGCGTTTTTGGCCTCCGACGAGGCCAGCTACATCAACGGCACCGTCATCAGCGTCGACGGGGGTGTTGTCGTCTAAATGGGCTCCGCAAAGATCGTCGGGACCGGTCGTTACGTCCCCGACCAATGCGTCACGAACGAGGCGTTCAACGAGCGCTACGGCCAGGACGTCGACACGTTTCTGCGCGAGCAGGTCGGCATCGAAAAGCGCCACTTCGCCGCCGAGGACGAACTCGGCTCGGATTTGGCCGCGAACGCGGGTCAGAAGGCCCTCGACGAGGCCGGGTTGAGCCCGGCCGACGTCGACATGCTGATCGTGGCCACCGACACGCCCGACTACATCTCGCCCGCGACCGCCAACGTCGTCCAGCACAAGCTGGGCGCCACCAACGCCGGCGTCTTTGACCTCAACAACGCCTGCGCCGCGTTCGTGAGCGGGCTGATCACGGCGTCCAAGTACGTGGGAACCGAGCCGGAGCGCTACGGTCACGCGCTGGTGATCGGGACGTACGCGATGAGCAAGTACGTCAACTGGGACGACTACAAAACCGCCACGATTTTTGCGGACGGCGCCGGGGCCGTGGCGCTGCGGGCCGCCGAGGACCCGGGCATCCTCAGCTCCAGCCTGGCCGCGGATGGCCAATACCACGACTACATGGGCGTCTACGTCGGCGGCACGTATCAGATTCCCGACGAGAGCAACCTCGATGAGAAATACCTGGTGATTGCCAAGCGCTTCCCGCCGGAGCTGAACGTCACGAACTGGCCGAAGCTCATCCGCGAGGTCGTCGCCAACGCCGGCCGCGAGGTGAGCGAGATCGACCGCGTCTACTTCACGCAGATCAACGTCAACACGATCAAGCACGTCATGGACGAGCTGGAGCTGCCCTTGGAGCGAACGCACTGGGTCATGGACAAGTACGGTTACACCGGCTCGGCCTGCATTCCCATGGCGCTTGACGATCACATCGAGCAAGGCCATGGGCCGCAACCCGGCGACTTCGTCGTCTTCTGCGCCTCTGGCGGCGGCTACGCCATGGCCGCGGCGGCGTTCGACTGGTAGCCCCATGCCCCACATCACGATCGACGGCCGACGCTGGTTTTACGAGTTCCATGGGGCCGAGGGCGACCCGCTCGTCGCTCTCGCAAACGGCGTATTGGCGGAAGCGCGCGACTGGCATTCGCAAGTTGAGGCACTCACGACCGATTACCGCGTCCTGACCTTCGACTTCCCCGGCCAAGGACAATCCGACCCGTTAGAGCGATCCCTGACCATCTCGGAACAGGCCGAAGGGGCCACGGCCCTGTTGAGCGCGTTGGACGCGGCCCCGATCCACTGGATCGGCATCTCCTACGGCGGCGAGGTGGGCCTGCAACTGGCCGTCGACCATCCCGGATCCTTGCAGAGCCTCGTGGTTGCCGATAGCGTCCCCGTCGTGGGCACGTACTTGGCCTGCCGAGGGGAAGCCTGGTGGGCTGCAGCGCGGACGGGCGATGCCGACCTGCTCTATCGCGTCTGTGCGTCTGACATCTTCTCCGCCGAGTTTATCGCCTCGAATCCCGACGCGATGTCGACGATCCAAACGGGATTTCACGCGCTCGATCTCGGTTCGATCGCTGGACTGCTCGAGGGTTACCTCGGCTACGACGTCTCCGACCGCCTGTCGGATATCAACGTTCCCACAATGGCCCTCTGCGGCGAGCTCGACCTGATCAAGCCGCCGACTGATATGCGCCCCATGGCCGAGGCCATTCCGGACGCCCAGTTCGTCACCGTGCCCAACGCGGGCCACGCGCTCCACATCGAGCGTCCCGCTGAGTTTATGACGGCCTGTCTCGGGTTCCTCGCTCAACAGGGGGCGTCATGAGCTACGCGATCGGCCAGACCGCCGAGATCACCCGAACGGTGACAGCCGACGACGTCGCCCAATTCGCAGACATCGTCGGCGATCACAACCCGCTCCATCTGGATGAGGCCGTGGCGCGCGAGGGCCCATTCGGGGCGCGGATCGCCCACGGCTCGCTGACGGCCGCGCTCGTCTCCTCGGTGCTCGGCACGGAACTGCCGGGGCCGGGGACGATCTTCCTGGAACAGACGGCCCGCTTTACCGCGCCCGTCTACGTTGGCGATGCCGTCACGGCCCGCGTCGAGGTCGTCAGTTGGGATGCAGCGGAACGTCGGATGCGGCTGAAGACGGTCTGCGAAAACGGCTCGGGCGAGACGGTGCTGACGGGCGAGGCCCTCGTGATCGCGCCCGAACGGACGACGGAGCCGTCATGACCATCCGGAGAAGAAGGGACCGATCGTGACCGCCGTACCTCACGTTGGTCGGCCTCAGGAACGCGGTGACCAATAGATATGGATATTCTTCCGCAACTGATCGCCAGCGGCCTGGCCGCGGGCAGTCTGTACGCGCTCATGGCGCTCGGCTTCGTGCTGATCTTCAAGACCACGGACGTCGTCAACTTCGCCCACGGCGACATGGCGATGATCTCGGCGTTCACCGCCCACATGGCGCTGACGAGCTGGGGTTGGCCCTACGCGGCGAGCCTGGCGCTGGCCGTGGTCGCCGGCTTCGGCCTCGGGGCGTTGGCCGACGTGTTGTTGCGGCCGGCCCGCCTGCGCGGGGCGCCCATCCTGACGCTGCTCATTGCGACGCTGGGGATCTCGTTCATGTTCAACGCGCTCGGCGGGCGCTTTTTTGGGTATCAATCCGTGCGCATGCCGAACGCCATCTCGGGGGCGCCGTTGGACGTGGCCGGGATCATCGTCACGCCGCACAACCTGCTCATCTTCATTGTGGCTGGCGTGCTGGCGCTGACGCTGTTTCTGGGGCTCAAATACACCCGGATGGGCACGGCCATGCGGGCCATGGCGCAGAACAGCCAAGCCGCGCAGCTCATGGGCGTCAGCGTCCGCAACGTCTCCATGCTGTCGTGGGGGATCGGCGCCTCGCTCGGCGCGATCGCCGGCGTGCTCATCTCCTCCATCGTCTTTCTCAACCTGAACTCCATGGTCTTGGTGCTGATCAAGGGGTTCGCCGGCGCCGTCCTCGGCGGGTTCACCAGCCTGCCGGGCGCGTTCGTCGGCGGGTTGCTCATCGGCGTCTTTGAAAACCTCATCGGCGTCTACATCTCCTCCCAGCTGCAGACGACGTTCGTCTTCCTCTTGATCGTCGTGGTGCTGGCGATCCGACCGCGCGGGCTCTTCGGCGCGCCGGTGGCGGGAGGTCGAGCCTGATGGCGACCCGACGCCTCGGGATCGCGATCAGCCTGGCGGCGCTCGTCGTGCTGCCGTTCGTGCTGAAGAACTATCAGGTCACCATCGCCGCGTTCGTGCTGATCAACGCGACCGCGGCGCTCGGGCTCAACGTGTTGACGGGCTACGCGGGCCAAATCTCGCTCGGACACGCGGCATTCGTCGCCCTCGGCGGCTACGGCGCCGCGCTCGCCCAGACCCAGTTCGGCATGCCGATCTGGATCAGCCTGCCCGTCGCCGGGATCGTCACGAGCCTGTTCGGGCTCATTCTGGTCATTCCCGCGCTTCGACTGACCGAGATCTATCTGGCGATCGCCACGCTCGGCTTCGGCGTGGCGGTCCAACAAGTCATCCCGCAGTGGAGCCTGCTCGGCGGCTCGCAGGGGCTCAACATCAACCGCGTGACGGTTTTCGACGCGTGGCTCGACGTCGAGTCGGCGCTCGGGCCGCTGACGCTGACGCCGCGGATCAAGCTCTACTTCGTCGTCGTGGTCGTGGGAGCGATCCTGTGGTGGCTGACGCGCAACGCGCTCAGGTCCGGGCTCGGCCGCACGTTCGTCGCCGTGCGCGACCGCGAGCTGGCGGCTGAGGCGCTCGGCATCCACCTGCCCCGCACGAAAGCCTACGCGTTCTTGCTGAGCGCGTTCCTGACGGGCGTGGCGGGCGCGTTGCACGCCAACCTCGTCGGCTACATCAACGCGAGCAACTTCGGCCTCGGGCTGTCGATCGAGTTCCTGGCCATGATCGCGATCGGCGGGATTGCGTCCATGCCGGGCGCGCTGCTGGGCGCCGCGTTCATCACCCTCATCCCCGAAATATTGAGCGGATTTTCCGAATGGATCCCGCAATTCGTCTACGGCGCCGCGTTGTTGGGCGCGATCCTGTTTATGCCGTATGGCCTCTGGGGGGCACTGCTCAGCTTGCGCGGACAGAGCCGCGAGATGATGACGTCGCTGCGGCGACTGTTGGGAGGGGAGTCTCGTGCTTGAGATCGAGAACCTCACCGTGAAGTTCGGCGGCCTCAAGGCGCTTGACGAGGCCAGCATCACCGTCAACGAAGGCCAGATCGTCGGCCTGATCGGCCCGAACGGCGCGGGCAAGACGACCGTCTTCAACGTCATCAGCCGATTCGTCGATCCGACGGCCGGGACCCTGCGCTTCGAAGGGGCCGATCTGCGGCGAGCACAAGCCCATGACGTCATCGACCGCGGCATTACCCGGACGTTCCAGAATCTCGGGCTGTTCCCGCTCATGACCGTCACGGACAACCTGATGCTGGGGCTGCACCATCGCCGGACGACCTCGCCCTGGGCGAACGTCGTCCGCGCGCCGGAAAGCCAACCCGAAGAACGTGCGATGCGCCAACAGGTCGTGGCGTTGTTGGATCGACTGGAGATGGGCCACCTGAAGGACGTCTACGTGCGGGCGCTGCCCTATGGCACGCAGAAGTTCGTTGAGGTCGGGCGCGCGTTGGTGTCCGAGCCCAAGCTCGTGTTGCTGGATGAGCCGACGGCCGGGTTGACCAGCGCCGAGGGCGAGCGCATGCGGGAGCTGATCCTGCGCGCCCGCGACGAGTTCGGCACGACGTCCCTGTTGATCGAACACGACATGGGGCTGGTCATGCGCACCTGCGATCGCGTTGCCGCGCTGGACTTCGGCGAGGTCATCGCGGAGGGAGCGCCCGCGGAGATCCAGAACGACCCGCGGGTCATCGAGGCCTATCTCGGTGCGGTGGAGGAGGCAGAAACCGACCATGCTGGAGCTTGAGGCCGTCCACACCCATTACGGCCCGATTGAAGCCCTCAAGGGGGTCTCGCTCTCGCTCGACGAGGGACAGATCGTGTCCGTGCTCGGCGCCAACGGCGCGGGCAAGACGACGCTGATCAACACCATCTCCGGGGTGATTCACCCGAGTTCGGGCGAGATCCGCCTGGAGGGCCGGCCTATCCACCAGACCCGTCCCGAGGCCATCGTGCAGCGGGGCGTCGTGCAGGTACCGGAGGGGCGCCAGCTCTTCACGGAGTTGACCGTCGCGGAGAACTTGCGGATGGGGGCGTATGCCCGCCGGGATCGGGCTCAACTGAAAGGCGATCGGGCCTACGTGCTTGATCTCTTCCCGCGCTTGAAGGAGCGGGTGGATCAGCCGGCGGGGACGCTGTCCGGCGGAGAGCAGCAGATGTTGGCGATTGCTCGGGCCCTGATGGCCAAGCCGCGCCTATTGTTGTTGGACGAGCCCTCGCTCGGCTTGGCCCCCGTGTTGGTCCGCCAGGTCTACGAGACGCTGCAACAGTTGAACGAGGAAGGGATTCCGCTCTTGTTGGCCGAGCAGAACGCCAACATGGCGCTCAAGGTGGCCGACTACGCCTACGTGCTCACTTTGGGACAGATCACCCTCGACGGACCCGCCGAGGCGCTTCGCGAGGACGACAACGTCCGGAAGCTCTATCTCGGCGAGACCGAATCGTTCTTGCAAGAAGGAGGTGATGACACAGCCGACAGCGACAGTGCGGACGCGACGTCAACCCAATATCCGTAGATGCCAGACCAAAAACTGAGGAGGGAGTCTCTCTATGTTGCGACACACACGTTGGTTGGTTCTGGCCGTGGCCTTGGTCGGTCTCATGATCGGCGGCGCGGGTCAGGCTCAGCAGGACAACGGCACGCCCGGCGTCACCGAGGACACCATCAAGCTCGGGGCGTTCATCGCCCAGTCCGGGCCGGTCTCCAGCATCGGCATTCCGTTCAGCCGCGGCGCCCGGGCTTGGTACAATTGGGTCAACGACCACGGCGGCGTCAACGGCCGACAGATCGACTTCACGGTCTGCGACGACAGCTTTGTCCCCTCCAACACGGTCTCCTGCGTGGAGCGGTTGCTCCAGGAGGACAACGTCTTCGCCATCGCCAACCCCCTCGGCACCGCGCCGATCCAAGCCGTGATCGACACGTTGGTCGAACAGAACGTGCCCATGCTCTCCCCCGGCGCCAACGCGACGTTCCTCGCCGAGCCGACGAAGCCGAACGTCTTCGCCCTGCAGCCGACGAACGCGCGGTTCGGCGACTTCGCGGCCAGCTTCCCCGTGGATGAGCTCGGCATGGAGGACGTTGCCGCTGTCTTCGTTGACAACGCCTTCGGCAACGAGCTGCGCGAGTCGTTCACCGCGACGCTGGAGGAGAAGGGGCTCGAGCCGGTCCTCATGCGCGGTCACAGCGCGGACAAGACCGACTTCAGCGACATCGTGCTCCAGCTCCAACAGGCCGATCCGGACGCCGTGGCGCTGCTCGAGGACTCGGTCGAGTCGTCGGCGGCGATCTTGCGCGATGCGGAGAACCTCGGCTTCGACACCCAGTTCATCGGCCTCAACACCACGACCGATCCCCAGATCTTCGAGCTGGCGGGCGAAAGCGCGGTCGAGGGCATGATCGCGCCGGGCTTCGCCGAGTTCCCCACCACCGACCTGCCGAGCGCCCAGCTCTACCGCGCCGTCCTGAACGATCCGGAGACGGGCTTTCCGGATGAGACGCCGGGCGGCTTCAGCGAAATCGCCTACGTCGGCGCCCAGCTCGTCACGCACGCGCTGGCCCGAACGCTGGACACCCACGATGAGCTTACACGTCAGAACTTCATCGACACCCTCGAGGGCATCGACGGCTGGTCGAACGGACTGACGCCGCCGATCAGCTACTCGGAGGACAATCACGCCGGCATCGAGGATCTGTTCGTTGTCCAGGTCCAGAACGGCGAATTCACCAACATCGGCACGTTCTAAGCC
>CAZMNF010000034.1:0-22355 GCA_964567595.1 uncultured Thermotogae bacterium
CGATCGACGCGGCCGCCGTAGGCCTCGCCGAACAACACCAGATGGACCATCAGCGGATAGAGCTGATAGAGGGGCTTGCGATCGTCGTAATCCGGACGCAGCGGCCAGACTTCATTATAGCCCTCGTAGAATGCCGTCGGGAACCCACCGAAGAGTTCGCTAAACGCAAGATCCATCTCGCGGTGGCCGTAATAGACCGCCGGATCGATGAGCGCGACACCCTCGTCGGTGACGAGGTGGTTGCCGCCCCAGAGATCGCCATGTAGCAGCGATGGCTGAAGCTCGGCTTCATCGGGTAGAAATTCGTCGAGTCGAGCCATCAATCGATCGAGTCGAGCGTCGCGCTCGGGCGATAATCGTCCGTAGTCATGGGCGATCCGGCGTTGGACGCCCAGCCGCTGGTCCCGATAGAAGTCGGCCCATCGCTCCGTCGGTCGGTTCCCTTGCGGCAGCGAGCCGATGTAGTTGTCGTGATCCAGCCCGTAATATTCGGACGTCGTTCGGTGCAGCTCGGCTAAGCCGCGGCCGAACGCGCGCACGGCGTCGGACCCGCGTCGGCCCGTCTCGGGGAGCCACTCCATCAGTATGTAGGCCGGATGGTCCTCAGAGGCCTCGCTAACGGCGTAAACCTCCGGAACCCGGAGGGCCCCCGCTCGCCTCAGCTCCTCGAGTCCGTCCGCTTCGACGCGGAACAGCCCCGGAAGCGGCGACGGGTTGTGCTTGAGAAAGACGACACGTCCGTCGGAGAGCGTCAGTCGGGCGGCCTCGTTGATGTCGCCGCCACCGACGGGGGCGCTGTCCTCGATCGACACGCCCTCACCAAAGACGCGCCGGATTTCGGACTCCAAGGCAGCATGCAGCGCAGCCGTCAGCGTCATGGCGACTCGACGGCGTGTTCGTCCCTCAGATATTGCAGGAGGCCGCGGCAGCCGGCCTCGACTTGATCGTAGGTCATCTGGAAGTCGCCGTCGTAGTAGGGATCATGAACGCCCCCGGGGCCGTGCTGGGCCCCGCCAGCGAACTCCAACAACAGGCGTATTCGGTCCTCCGCGTCCGGGTTCATCCAGCGGAGGCGGTCGACATGCTCGGGCGTCATCCCGATGATCCAATCGTAGGCCTCAAGCTCTTCGCCGCTGGTGACTTGCCGGGCTCGGCCGTTCAGCTCAATGCCGTGTTGCTGGGCCAGCCGGACGACGCCCCGGTGCGGCGGCTCGCCGACGTGGAAGCTCGTCGTGCCCGCCGAGTCGACCTCGAAGCGCTCTGAGAGGCTTTCGTTCTCCACCAGTTGGCGGAAAATGCCTTCGGCCAAGGGCGACCGGCAGATGTTGCCCGTGCAGACGAACAGAATGCGAATCGTATCCATCGATGCCTCCTCAAGCCTCTAGCTTAACCCATGTTCCGTGCCCGTCACCATAGCGCGAGCTGCAACCTTGACGCTCAATCATGCCGTCGCCTAGCATCCGGCCATGAGGCGCCTCGTGGGTGTTATATTGGTTCTCGGCTTCGTTGTGGCCCTGGCGTGGCCGGGGATGGCCCAACAGCGACTGTTGGTGGATCTGGGAGCCAACGTCGGCATGATCGAGTCCGGCATCGGGCTTTACTACACCGCCGGCGGCTACATCCAATCCGGAGCGCCGGACGGCTTCCAGTTCCGCGTCGGCGGCCTCCTCGACGTCAACGACGCCGGCGAGATCATGACCCAGATCGAGTCCCTCGCTCTGACGAACATCCAGTTCGGATCTCGAATCTATCTCGGCGCCGGCGTCGGGGTCGTCGGCCTGACCGGAGCGCCCGGATCGGGCGCCGGCGTGCCGATCATCGCGTTGGCGGGGTTGAAGACGCCGCCCATGGCTAACTTCCGCTTCACCGTGGAAGGGACGTTCTATTACGGCTTTCTTCCCGACGTTTGGGCGTTCCGTTGGGGCGTGGGCGGGACGCTCTCGTTCTGATGGGGGGCCTGGCTACGACTGCTTGGTGTGCTCCTTGGCCCGCTTGAATTGGAGATAGAGCTGCCGTAGGCGGTCGCGCAGCTCCTCGTAGCTGAGCTGGTCCGCTTCCTCCTCGATGCGCTCCAGCTCCACAGTGAACCAGGGGAAGTTGTCGCCCCGGCCCTCCCAGAGCTTGGCGAGTTCGTGGTAGGCTCGCCGGATGAGCTCGGCCTTGTCGGCCACGCCGTCCCCACCTCCTGAGGCGGCAATCGGCATTATCCTTCCACAATCGAGTGTATCGTGATGTTCTCGCCGTCACACGTCGGGACGGCGGGGATCCGGCCACGGAAGCTACGGCGTGGGCCGGAGCTCCTGGACGAGCGGCCTCACTTGGTAGAGCCAACCGGCCGCAACGCCCGCAACAAATCCGCCGATGTGGGCCCAGACGGCCACGTGCTGTGCGCCCGTCGCGGCCATGACCAGGTTGAGTCCCACCCAGAGGCCGAGATACCAGAGGATGCCGAGACGGAAGCGGATGAAGAAGATCACCTGAAAGACCTTGACGCGCGGGAACAGCATCAGATAGGCCCCCATCATCCCGGCGACCGCGTCCGAGGCCCCGACAACCGGGACCGTCGGATCGCCCTGCAAGCCGGCCTGGAGCAACGATCCCACCAACGCCGCCAAGACAAACAGCCCGGCGAAGCGGACACCTCCCAGCGCATCCTCCACGTTCGCCCCGAAGACGTAGAGGAAGTAGGCATTGGCCAAGATGTGGCCCCAGCCCCCGTGGAGGAACGATCCCGTCAGCAACGTCCAGAGGCGCTGGCCGTCTCGGATGTCGGCCGGGAACATGGCGTAAGTTTGCACGACCTGCTGGGGCTGGGATGCCAGAAGCGTCGCAGCGAAGATCCCGCCCAGCAGGCCGATCGTCGCCATGGTTAGGGTCGGGCGTCGATGGCGAGGATTCCAGACCTCGATGGGGAGCCCGCTCAGCAGCTGGAAGAGATAGGTCCCGATGCCCGGACTCGACGCGAAGTCCGACAGGTGCGTCTCCTTCTGTTGGCCGGCCGACATGACGATCTCGCGCAGCCGCTTCCCCTCTTGGGGTTCGAACCACATGCCTGCACAAACTGGGCACAAGTCGATCTCGACCGACTCGTGTTGGTCGCGCCCGAGGCGTCGCTCAATCGACATGCCGATCCGATACGTGTCGAAGGGGTGACCGTCCGCGGGACAGCGGTGCCTGCCGGATCGGATGCGTTCGGTGTCCTTGGCCCGTTTCCACGTCGCCGGGGAGACGTACGGGCCGAAGATCTCGGATGCCTCGCCGGATTCGAGGAACGTCCCGCCGCACGTCGCGCAGTGATCCAGCTGAACGTCGTGATGCTCGACGACCGAGCAGGGACGCTCACACCGTGGACAGCGCCGATCGCCGCTCGATCCCAGTTCAGCGGCCATGCTCGTTGGTTCCTTCGGGCCAGATTCGGAAGCTGGGGGAACTCATCGCTCCATGCCGATGGGAACCCAGCCCTCACTCGTTGTTGCGCTGGGACGAGCCGCCCTGTTGCCCCTGGCTTGAGCTTGTCCCCGCGCTCGACGCCGACCCCGGCCGCGGGTACGAACTCTGGATGTCGTCGTCCGCCCCGTTCATGCTCGTGGCGCCTTCGAGGACCGAGGCGAGGCCGCCCAGCACGCCGCTGGCTTCCAAGGGCATGAAGACCTTTGTGGCCTGACCGTTCGCGACCTGCCCGAGCGCTTCCAGGTACTTGATCGTGATCAGTTCGCTTGTGGGCTCGCCAGCGTGGATCGCCTCATACACCTGATTGATGGCCTGGGCCTCACCCTCGGCGCTGACGACCTGCTGGTAGCGCTCCGCGTCGGCCTTCTTCTGCAGCGCTTCCGCTTCACCCTCGGCCTCCAACACGGCCGCCTGCTTGGAGCCTTCAGCCCGCTCGACCTCGCTCTGGCGATCGCCCTCGGCTTCGAGAATCTTGGCGCGCTTGACGCGCTCCGCCTTCATCTGCTGGCTCATGGAATCCAGGATGTCCTGGGGCGGATCGATGCGCTGGATCTCCACGCGCGTCACCTTGACGCCCCACTTGTCCGTCGCTTCGTCGAGGATCTCGCCCAGCGCCGCGTTGATGCGATCCCGCGAGGTCAAGGTGTCGTCCAGGTTCAGGTCACCGATCTGGTTTCGCAGGTTGGTCTGGGCCAGTTTGACGGTCGCCACCTCGAAGTCGCTCACGTTGTAGGAGACCTTGACGGGATCGATCACGCGGTTATAAATCACGGCGTCGACGGCCACGCCGACGTTATCGGCCGTGATGACGTTCTGCTCCGGGACGTCGATGACCCGCTCGCGCATGTCCACCTTGATCATGCGGTCGATGACGGGCAAGATGAAGCGCACACCTGGATCCAGCGTTCGATTGTACTTCCCGAGGCGCTCCACCAGGCCGCGCTGATACGGCCGGAGAATTCGGATGGACGCGCCGACCAACGCGGCGACCGCGCCGGCAATCACGACGTAGACAATCCAGCTCATGGCGATCCTCCTTCTGTCGACTTGTCGTATGTGTTAGTCGATCTAAAACGATACCATCGTTGGCAACAAGTGACCAAACGCAATGGCGCCCGACAGCTCCGACGCCGACGGGCGCTGCCACGTTTGCTCGCGTCGTCGCATCCGCGTGTTAAAATGATCGGGACGGCACATGGTGACGACGGCATGGAAGGAGCAATGGCTTGATGCTTGCAATTTTGACGATCCTCGGCCTGATCGCCGCGTACCTCTTTCTGTGGCGCCAGGAGGACCAGAGCTGGGTCGTGATGCACGAATCCCCGGCCAATCGTCCCGACAACACGACGCGGCTGCACATGCGATTGCGCCATCGGGGCCTGCGCTGCAAGCTCAAGGTGATCGGGTCCGGCATCGGCAGCCAATCGACGACGTTTCTCGGGGATCGCTCGCTCGGCCAGTCGTATCGCCTGCTCGTCCACAAGGACGACGTCGAGGAGGCCCAGGCGTTGATCGATCAATCCGAGGGCGAGCACGAACCCGTCTCGTAGCTCATGATCGGGCGGCAAACGATGCATCGACGAGGGCGGTGGATCCTGGTCTGCCTGGCGCTGGCCCTTGTCAGCGTCTCCCCCGCGGGAGGCCAGGATGCGCAAGCGCCGACCGCGCCCGTGATTTACCAGCTGTCCTTGGACGCCTCGATCAATCCCGCAACCGCCGACTACCTCCTGCGGGCCGTGGATCGCGCGGAAGCCGACAATGCTCGGCTTTTGCTGATCCAGCTTGACACGCCGGGCGGCTTGGTGACCTCCACGCGCGAGATCGTCGATCGATTCCTCAACGCTGAGGTCCCGATTGCCGTGTGGGTGGGACCGGCGGGGGCGTGGGCCGCGTCGGCCGGCACGTTCATCACCATGAGCGCCAACGTGGCCGCCATGGCCGAGGGCACCAGCATCGGCGCCGCGCATCCCGTCAACATCGGCGGCGGCTCCAACGGCGACAACAGCGACAACAGTGACAACAGCGACGACGGCGAGACCGACCCGCGGACGGAGAAGACCGTCAACTTCCTGGCGCAGTGGGCCCGCGAGATCGCCAACGCCCGCGACCGCAACGCCGACTGGGCCGAGCTGGCAGTGCGACAGAGCGTAACGGCCGGCGCCGAGACGGCCAAAGCGGAAAACATTATTGATCGGATCGCCGCCAGCAGCGACACGCTGCTGGCTCAGCTGGACGGCGTCCAGTTGGCCGACGGCCGCACGCTGGAAACCTCGGACGCGCGCGTGGAGTCGCTGTCCATGAGCTGGCGCGAGACGCTGCGCAATCAGCTATCCGACCCGAACATCGTCTACGTTCTGCTGCTTGTCGGGCTGTTTGCCTTCGTCCTGGAGATCCTGTCGGCGGGGATCGGCCTCGGCCTCATCGTCGGCGGCCTGTCTCTCGCCCTGGCGATCCTCGGTCTCAACGTCCTGCCCGTCAATCTGGTCGGGATCGTGTTGCTCGGGTTCGGCATGGCGCTCATGATCGGCGACGTTTTCTACGCCCAAACCAATGGAATCTTAACGGCCGGCGGCGTCGTTGCGCTCGCCATCGGGTCGGTGACGCTGTTTGACTTCCAGGACATTGAGCAGCCCGCGCTCAATCTGAACTGGTGGGTTATCGTGCTCACGATTGGGACCATCAGTGGCCTGTTCGGCCTCGTCGTCGTGAAGGGCATCTTCTCCCAGCGCGAACAGCCGGAGCTGGGCGCCGAGCAGCTGGTCGGCTCGACCGGCTTCGTCACACGGCCCCCGGAGACCGATCAGGACGGAATGGCGAGCGTGGAGGGCGAATACTGGCGCATCCGCTCCGACGACGTGCTGCACGCGGACGACGAGGTCCGCGTAACCGACATCCAGTCGGGGCGGCTCATCGTGGAGCGGGCTGACACCGGCTGACCGTTCCGAAACGTGCCCCATCAACCAACGAGACTGCGTGGGTTCCCGCGTAGCATACGTCATTCCGCACCTTGCATAATAGACGGCACAGCTATGAGCGCCTCAACCCTCAATCGTCCACCGACCGCGTTGGTCACCGGAACGACCGGCATGATCGGCGCGGAAGTCATGGCGACGCTTATGGATCACGGGTGGCGAGTGCGCGCCCTCGTGCGGGCTGCGGACCGACCAATGGCCACGCGTCGCCTCACGGATCGCCTGCACGAGGCCGATCGGGCCGATCTGATCCCCTATCTCGACGGAACGGCCCTCACAGCCCTGCCCGGGGACGTAACCCGCGACGGCCTGGGCTTGTCCGAGGACGACCTGGCCACCATTGATGGCATATCAGCGCTCGTGCACTGCGCGGCGGAGACGTCGTTCAAACCTGAAGCGCCGACCGACGAGATCAACGTCGGCGGCACGCAGAACGTCCTGGCGTTGGCTCGGACGCTGGCCCCATCGCCCCGCCTCATCCACATCAGCACCGCCTATGTCCAGATGGGCCCGTTCCATACGGAGATCGCCGAAGACGAAGCATCGGCAACGGCCTACGACAACAACTACGTCCGCTCCAAGCGGGAGGCCGAGCGACTCGTTCGCGACAGCGACCTGGATACGGCCGCCTTGCGCCCGAGCATCGTCCTGAACCGAACGCACAAGGACCGCCGCATGCGGCGATCGATTCTCTGGGTCATCCCGGCCATGGCCCAACTGGGCGACGTGCCCGTCGACGCCGACGCGCGGTTGGACATCGTCCCCGCTCGATACGTGGCCGAGGCGGTCGACGCGCTCCTGCGACGTCCGGAGCTGCATCATCGCTGTTATCACGTCACCGCCGGCCCCCAGGCGTCGCGGACGATCGCCGAGATCTGCGACGCGGCCGCGGAGATCCTCCCCGCTGCGGGGCGCATCCGCTTTCAGGGATCGGGAGAGGGGCTGTCGCGCCAGGCCGAGGACCGACACGCGCAGCGCTTCATGGCCCAGCTCGCGCCCTATCTCCCCTTCATCGAGGCCGACGTCGTCTATACCAGCAAGCGGCTGCGGGACGAGCTCGGAGCCGACACGCCCGTTTGTCCACCAATCACCGAGTATCTGCCCCACATCTTGACCCAGGCGTCGTTCGCTGAGCCATCTCTCTGACCACGGCGGATCGAGCCCGCGTCAACCGGACGCGGGCTGAGCGGCGTCGGTCGATCGGTTCGTCGCGGCCGTCGCCAGCGGCAACGCAAACGAGAGGACGGCTCCCTCCGAGGCGTTTTCCGCCCAGATGCGTCCTCCGTGGGCTTCGACGAGCGCCTTGGCGATGGCCAGGCCCAGGCCCGTGCTGCCCGATCCGTCGTGGGTGCGGGCCGCCTCGCCGCGCCAGAACCGTTCGAAGACATAGGGTAGGTCCTCGTCGGCGATGCCGGGGCCCGTGTCCCGAACCTCGACGGTGGCCTCGGCCGAGTCAGCGGTCACGCTCATCGTGACGCGGCCGCCATCGGGCGTGTGGCGGACGGCGTTGCTCAACAGGTTGCTCAGCACCTGGCCGATGCGATCCGGATCGACGGTCGCGACCACGGGCGTGTCGGGCAGGTCGACGTCGAGCTGGACCCCTTTCGGCTCGAACGCCGATCGCAGATGCTGGGCCTGTCGGGTCACAAGATGGCTCAGCTCGACATCGTCGAGTTCCAGCTGGAGATCCCCCGCCTCCGCCCGGCTCAGTTCGCGCAGATCTTCCACGAGCCGTCCCAGCAGCAGGCTCTCCTCGTGGATGGAGTCGATCGTCGCTTCGTCGGGCCGGTAGATCCCTTCTTTCAGGGCTTGGAGGTCGCCCTGGATGACGGTCAAGGGGGTGCGGAGCTCGTGGGCGATGTCCTGGATCATGCGCCGCCGGAGCGTCTCCGAGCGTTGCAACTGGGCCGTCATGCGATTGAAGCTCTTCGCGAGGCGCCCGATCTCGTCGTCCGTCTCGGCCTCAACGGTCTGATTTAAGTCGCCCTCGGCGAGCGCGTGCGCGGCGGCGTCCAGTTCTCGGACGGGGTTGACGAGCCGGCGCAGGAAGAGCCCGCCCAACGCCAACGCAACGAGGGCCGCGGCGCCGCCGCCGATGAGGATGGCGCGTCGGACGGACGCCAAAAAGGCCTGCTCCGAGGGCGAAAACTGCTGCAGCGCGGACCCGGCCACGAGCCAGCCGACCGTCTCGCCCGCGACCTCGATGGGAACGCCGGCAGCTTGGCGCGCCTCGCGCGGGATGGCCCGCTCGATCCTCGACCCCAGGGGATCGACGACCACTTGGCCCTCGGCGTCGGTCAACAGCAGATCTTGAAGCGGGACCGGCATGTTTCGCATCATGTCCGGCCCCATCTGCCTCGACTCCATCATGTTGCGCGGGCCCATCCCGTGCCCGCGATCGGACGCGCCGATCCAGCCGACGGCGTCCGCCACGCCCGTCCAGCTGCCCTGCTGGCGGTAGTAGTCGGCCAAGGAGGGCGCGAGCCGTTCCGCTTGGGCGACGCTACGGGTCGTGCTGAACGAGGCGTACTCCCGGGTGGCCACTTGGCTGGTCAGCAGATAGGCGACGCCGATGCCGATCAGGATCACCAGCGCCAGCATGCCGAGCAGCTTGACGCTCAACGAGGCCTCTCGGAGCCCCCATCGCCTCTCGCTCATGGCTTGTCCTTGCGGAACTTGTAGCCGACGCCGTGGACGGTCAGCACGTAGGTCGGCTGCTGCGGATCGGGCTCCAATTTGCGCCTCAAGTTCTTGACGTGGGTGTCGATCGTCCGCTCCGTGGAGGCATACGTCTGCCCGTAGAGGACGTCCATGAGCTCGGCGCGCCCATAGACGCGGCCCGGACGTTCCGCCAGCGTCCGCAAGAGCTCGAACTCCATGGGGGTCAGCCCCAGCGAACGATCGTCGAAGTGGACCTCATGGCGGTCCAGGTCGATCGTCAGCGGGCCGGACGTGATCCGACGCGGCGTTTCGCCGCCCTGGGTTCGTCGGAGGACGGCGCGCACACGGGCCAGCAGTTCGCGGGGATTGAACGGTTTCACGACATAATCGTCGGCGCCGATCTCCAGTCCCGCAACGCGGTCGACGTCCTCGGTGCGGGCGGTGAGCATGATAATGGGCGTCTGCCCCGATTTTCGGATCTCACGGGCAACGTCCATGCCATCGAGGTCGGGCAGCATCAGGTCGAGCACGACGAGCGCGGGCGACTCCGTCTGGAACAGATCGAGCGCTTCCTGGCCCGTATAGGCCGCGACCGCCCGAAAGCCGGACTGTTCGAGATAGGCCCGCACGAGCCGCACGATCTTCGGCTCGTCGTCGACGACGAGGATGGTCTTGGCCATGCCCTCACGATCCCGAGGGCCCCGTCGGACGCCAGACGGCCGCCAGCGCGCCCCCGACGATTCCCAGAATGCTGGCGAGAAAGCCGCCCAACCCGATGAATAGATTGACCGCCGCGGCCACGATGACGACGACGCCCCACGCGGTTGCCGTGCGCGGCCGCGCATACATGCCGATCGCCCCCGCCACCAAGACGACGCCTGTCGTCACCGCGAGCCAGGCCGTCCAGGGCCCGCCCAACGCCAGGGCGCCGCGGCCGCGCATCCAACCGCCGCCCATCATGCCCGGAGACGCCCCGGGGGGCGGGCCCCATCCCCACCAGGAGACTGCCATCGCCAGGATCCAGATGCCGGCGATGAGCACCAAGATGAACGCGGCCGTCGGACGCTCCCAGGACTCAGCCATGCATCATCATCCCCATGGGTCAGTCTGTCGCGGAGAGCGTCACCGCCAACGGTTCCGCGTCGAGCGCGATGCGATGGACGACGTCCAGGGATTCGGTATCGAGCACGGCCAGCTCGTTGGACGTCGTGAGCGCGACGTAGAGATAGCGACCGTCCGGGCTCAACTGGAGCCCGAGCGGCGCTTGACCGACGGGAATGTCCTGGGGCGGGGCGAGCGTCTCGGCGTCGATGATATGGACCCGATCGGTCCCGAGGCTGGCGACGTAGACGCGTTGGCCATCGGGGGAGACGGCCAGGCTCTGGGGGCTGGATCCGACGACCACGCGCCAGATCACCGCGCCGCGCGCCAGATCGACGACGGCGACGTCGCCCCGCTCTCGGGCGCTCACGTAGAGGCGTCCGCCGTCGGGCGACACGGCAACCTCGTGCGGCGTGCCGCTGACCGGAATCGTCGTCTCGACTTCCATGCTCGAGAGCTTGAGCACGGCGACCCGGTTCGTGCCGGCGCTCGTCACATACGCGCGGCTTCCGTTCGGCGAGAACGCCACGCTCTGTGGCGCCTCGCCCACGCTGATCTCTCGGGTGGGCGTCTGGATGGATCCGTTGCGCAACGGAACCACGCTGACCGTGTTCGAGCCACGGTTCGCCACGAGTACCCGTGAGCCGTCGGGCGCAATTGCCATGCCTTGCGGTTCGTTGCCCACGCCAACGCGTTCGTCCACTTCGCCCGTGGCTCCATCGATGGCCAGCAGTTGATCGGTTGTGCTGCTCGTGCCAAAAATCCACGAGCCATCGGGGCTGGCCTTGATGTGGCGGAGCTCGGCATCCGTGCGCCAGCGCGCTTGCACCTCGCCCGCGACGGAGAGAAGCGCGGGCTGTTGACGCAGGCTCACGACCAAGGGATGAGACGGCGGTGGCTCGGCCGTCGTGGAGGGCGTCTGGGTCGACTCGGCCTCCGACGGCTCGGCGCCCGGGGACGAGGACGCTGTCGACGGATCCTCCGACGTTCGCTCCGGCTTGTCCTCTTGGATTGCGGCCGATGAGGGCGGATCCGCGGGGGGCCCGAGCGCCGTCCACGCCAGAACGCCGGCCGCGGCCAGCGCCGCGAGCACGACCCAGATGGGCACACGCACGGTCGGGGTTGATGACATCGGGTTCACGCCTCCTCAGCCGGCGGCCTCGTCCACGATGGCCCGAACGTCGGCCGTCACCTGCTCCAGTTGATCTTCGGCTTGCGGCGCCGCTTCGGGAAAGATCAGCGGCATCATGGTCGACGGGGTCAGCGTGCCGATCTTGGTCTGCCCGTCTTCGGTGAACACGAGCACGCTGCAGGGCATGCACAGCGCCGTCAGTCGCTCGGCGGCCATGAACGCGTCCGCGAACCCGGGATTGCAGATGTCAAGCGCCTTGACCGACTCGTCCTGGGGAAACCCCTTCGATGCGAGGATCTCCTTGAAGTCGTAGTCCCCGAGAACGCCCCACTTGCGGGCTTCCGCAGCTCTGCGAACGGCGACGAGCGCGTCGTCGTACGTCTTGTCCGTCTCCACCGCGTAGACGTAGTCGCTCATTTGAGCCATGCAGACACCTCCGCGCTGATTCTAAGCCCTCCATCTACCCGAGCAAAAGGGCGGAGCTCATGTCCGCTCCGCCCTTCGCCTGTCGCGGCCATCGTCACTGGGCTTCGCCCTGGAGTCGGTCCAACTTCTCGCCGATCACCTGCTGCCACATCGCCATGTGCTCCATGAAGATGGGGCCAATGCCGGCGCCCGAGCCCTGCATACCTTGCTGAGCGCCCATCCGGCCTCGGTTCATCATGGGACAGTTGCCGTGCATGCCGCCTTGCATGGCGCCGCCTGGGGCGGATGCGTTGTCGTTGGCCGACATGCGGCCTTCCGGCGGCCCCTGGTTCTGGCCTTGGGCCATGGCGCTCGGGGGCATGCCGCGCTGCGATGGGGGAGCGGATCCACCTTGATCAGCCATGCCTTGCCCCGACTCGTGGTGCCGCATCTGCTGGCCTTGACCGGCGTGCGCTCCCCTGCCGCGCTGGCCCATGTCGCGACCGCGCATGGCACCGTGACCCGGGGCGTTGTTCGTGCCCATGCCGCTGTGGAACGCCTGGTGGAGCGCCCGACCCTGAGCGATCGTTAAGAGGTTCTGGAGCTCGGCGACAGCCGATCGGCGAGCGTTTTGGTAGGCCTGTCGGGCCTCGTCCAAGGCTTGTTCGGGGGACGCCAAGGCGCTGTCCAACTCCTCGGGCTCGCCTTGCCAACCGTAGAGGAAATCCCGGAGCTCTTCGCGACGCTGTTGGAGGACTTGATCCGCTGACCGGACCTCGTCCAAGGCTGACTGGATCTGCCGCATCTGCTCGACGCTCAGCCCGGCTTCTCCGATGGCCCGGAGCAGGTGCGTCTCCATCTGCGTCGAGATGGCGTTATCGGACGCGCGGCTGTCGTTCGATCCCCGTTGCCCCATCTGGCTGATGCCGATCTGACCCAGCATCAGGCCGAGCGAGAGGACGAGGACGCCGACGATGAGACCGATGCGCTTCATAATGGTGATGTCCTTTCTGTTATTGAGCTTCTCCGAGCGTCTGTACGCCCTCGAAGCTGCCATGCCAACTGTGGTACCAGACTTGACCCGTGTGCCCGTCCACGGAGAGCATCAGCCGCCGATCGCCCTGGGTCAGCGCCACGACGTAATGCCCGTAGAACGGGATCACGTTGGCGATCTGCGCCTCGGGAGCGAACCGCTCGGCGAACTGCGCCCCGACGCCTCGGGCATCCGTCGAGGTGATCGGCATCGCGTCCGGGGCGGTCCCCGACCCGCCGTGCATGCCGCCGCCCCGCGTGTCGTAGCGCCCGTTCCACATCATGTTGGAGCCGGGCTCGGGCGAGACGACGCCGGTGACGCGGTCGACGAGCAAGACCATCGCGCCGTAACCCGTGTCGGATTCCGTGACGACGACGGCGAAGTGGTTGGAGAAGCTCAACACCTGGTCGTTCGTCAACCCTTGACCGGCCCAGAACGTCTCGTCGAGGAACGCCGTGGCGGCCCGTGCTGCCTCCGGGGGCGTCGTCGCCAGAAAGCCGGGGTTGAACCCACAGCCAAGCTGGAAGCCCGACGGACGGCTCTGCATGTCGCCCCTCATGCCGCCCCCGCCTTGGGCCATGCCGCAGGCGGCGCCCACGATCGGAGACGACGGACCATACCCGGAATTGGGGCCTTCACCGGGATTCTCCGGCGGATGGCCTCCCCGATGGGCCAGGCCGGTCAGGCCCACGGCGAGAAGGCCGGCCAGCGCCACAGTCAGTGTCAATCGTCCTTTGGACATCCGGAACCCTCCTTCGCTCTCCATGTCAAACGCACCCTAGACCGCCCATGTGAGCTAGGCGTGAAGACGCTGTGAAGATTCGATGAAGTCCACATGCGCTTAGAGCGTGAGGTAGAGCTCCGCCCCGTCGTCGGTGATCTCATAGACCTCGAACGGCTCGGTCTTCGGGCCGCCCATGCCCGGCGAGCCTGTCGGCATACCGGGCAGCGCGATGCCCTGAACGTCGGGTTGCTCGCTCAACAGCTGCTCGATGGCCGCCAGCGGGACGTGGCCCTCGACGGCGTATCCACCGATCTCCATGGTGTGGCAGCTCTGCATGGCGGGTTCGATGCCGAAGCGGTCCTTGATCTCCATCATCTCCGAACCGTCGGTAGTCTGGACCTCAACGTCGACGCCGTGTTCGCGCAGATAGGCGACGTACTCGCCGCAGCAGCCGCAATTCGGGTTGTGATAGAGCACGGCCGTGAGCTCGTCGACCTCCCTTGCTGCGGTCGACGAGGCGCTCGATCCTGCGTCGTCCGGATTTCCGGGACCGAGCGCGATCGTCAGGCCGACGGCTAGGATGAAGAGCAATCCGGCAACGATCATGGGGCGATTCATGGTAACTCCTTTCGCAGGGAACGGGTCGATCCGTGCTATACGCGCGGCAGGAACCGTGAGCTCAAGCGGTTACGACAAGCGCCGTTGAGTCACGTCAGCAGCGAGGGGAGCAATCATGGGTCGGCGGGTGATCCAAGCCCGAGAAAGCAATGAATCCCGGCAGGGTAGGTTCGATCAGGCAAAAGCTGAAAGGAAAGGGGCGCGGAACGTCGAGTGCGCCCGCCGCGACCGCCACAGCACACATACTGCAAGAAGCACTCAAATCCGCCGATCCATCGCGCGAACCCTGGCAGCAGTCGCAGTCGGCGAGCGGGGTATTCCCCATTGAGCCGAGCGAATCGGCGTAAGCGTGCCCGCAGGCGTCGCCGGCTTGGACGATGGGAAAGGCCAAGAGGACGAGCCCGATCGCCAAAACCAGGATGTCGGCCGACCGGTATCTTTGGCGCTTCGATTGCGGGTTTGCTGCCATGGCGGTTTGAGCATAGCGTCGCCGCACGGTCGCTACCATGATCTGAATCAGGACCTGAAGATCTTTTATTGATTTAAGTCATTCACAAGCGCGGTTCGCGCCGGCATGGTCGAAGAAATGGCAACGACAAACCCGTGTGGGGGACGGATTCGATCAGTCGTCGGGGCCACGCTCGTGCTCGCGCTGTTCGCGACGGCGTTGGGCATCGGCGGGAGTCCCGTCTGTGACAAGCCCGCGAATGACTCGTCGCATGCCGCATCGGACGCGTCCCCCGCGCCCTGTTGCCCGCAAGACGGCGTCCATTCTGATAACTCGATGGGCCACTGCATGGGGTGCGCATCAGCCACAGTTCCGCACATTGCCACCTTGACGCCTCCCGACGCCCAATTTCCGCTTCGAGCGACGAGGCATCCCGCCCCGCTGGATATGGCCGATCGTCCTTTTCACCCACCGCAGACGTCGATCCTCCCTCCTGCATAAGCCGTTCGACCACCGCAACAGCCAACCCAACCGAAAGGAGCCGATCGATGGTCCGTGTCTTTCCTTCCCTGGAGGATGCCCGCGTCAGGTCAGATGAGTTCGGTGTGCGCAGCAATGGTCCCGCGGTCGAACAGAGCGCACTGCCGGAATCGGCTTGCTGGCGCCGACGCCTGGAGCTGCGCTTCGACGCGCTTCCGGACGACGTTCAGAACGCCCTGCGCGACGCCATGCAGCGCCGCTCGTGCGCTCCCGGCGAGCCCATATTCCGCCGAGGTAGCCGTCCCATGGGCCTCTATCGGATCGACAGGGGCGTGGTCAAAGTCACTCGTCAGATGCCGGATAGCCCGGAGACACTCGTCCTCCACCTGCGCGATCGCGGCGAGTCGCTCGGCGAGGAGACGCTCTTCGACGGCGTGCAGCACGGCACGTCGGCCTGGGCGTTGCGCTCAGTGGATCTGACGCTCGTGCCGCGCGACGAACTTTGGGCCATCCTGGGAGACTGCCCCGAGTTTCTCGAACAGCTCCTGTCGATCTACGCCGCCCGCGTCCAACTGGCCCAGACCAAACTGACCATGTTCTATTTCGAGGACGTCGAGACCCGCTTGGCAACAGCTGTCCTCGGCTTGGCTCACCGCTTCGGCCAATTCCGCGGCGAGGCAATCCACATTCCATTGGCCCTGTACCGATGGGACTGGGCGCAGTTCGTCGGCGCTCGTGTTGAGACCGTCAGCCGCGTCTTCGCGCGGTGGGCCAAGCACGGATGGATTCGCCGCCGAGCGGGTTCCTTGATCATTGACGACCGAGACGATATGGCCAGCTGCCTCGAGCCGCCGTCGCAGACGGGTTTGTTTTGAGTGTCCCATGACGGACAAGCCAAGGTCGACGCCCCCCTCCTCGTCGATTTCCGATACTGAGGGATTTGCGGCGTGCGTTGCCGATCATGAAGGGGACGCCATGAGCCGCTCACGCACGCGTCCCAACAGCCGAGCGTTGATCGCCACGATGACCGTCGACAGCGACATGAGCACCGCGCCGGCAGCAGGGGACAGCAGAATCCCGGCCTGATAGAGCACCCCCGCCGCGAGCGGGATCGCCACGACGTTGTAGCCGGTCGCCCAACCGAGGTTCTGGGCCATCTTGCCGTAGGTCGCCCGCGAAAGTCTGACAATGTTGAGGACGTCCTGCGGATTGGAGCGGACCAGGACAATGTCGGCCGACTCGATGGCGACGTCCGTGCCGGCGCCGATGGCGATCCCGACGTCGGCTTGGGTGAGCGCCGGCGCGTCGTTGACGCCGTCGCCGACCATCGCCACCGTCAGGCCACGCGCCTGGACCTCTTGGATCTTGGCCGACTTTTCATCCGGCAGCACTTCGGCAAAATAACCATCCAACTCAAGTTCTTGGGCCACCCATCGCGCAACCTCCTCGGAATCCCCCGTGAGCATCATCGCCTGGATGCCCATCGCTTTGAGCTGTGACAGCGCCTTGCGCGAGTCCTCGCGGATAATATCGGCTAGCGCGATCGCGCCGACGAGGTGATCATCGACGAGGACGTAGACGACCGTCTTGCCGCCTTCGGCCAGCCGGCCCACACGGGCTTGATCGACGCTCAATCCCTGCTCGCCGAGATAGCCGGGACTGACGGCTTTCACGTCGCGGCCATGGACCTGGGCTTGGGCCCCCTTGCCGGGAATAGCGTGAAAATCGCTCGGGGTGGGATAGTCGACGCCGTCGTCCGTGGCTTTGCGGACGATCCCGGCCGCGATCGGGTGCTCCGACTGGCTTTCCAAGCCGGCAGCGAGGCGCAAGATGTCGGTCTCGTCCATGTTGCTGAGCGCGACGACGTCGGTGACGCCGAAGCGCCCCTCCGTCAGCGTCCCCGTCTTGTCGAAGACGACGGCGTCGATCTCGCGGGCGCGCTCGAACGCGGAGCGGTCACGGATCAACAATCCGCTCTGAGCGCCAACGGACGTCGAGACCGAGACGACGAGCGGGATGGCCAGGCCGAGCGCGTGCGGACACGTAATAACCATCACCGTCACCATGCGCGCCACGGCGAATACGACGGGGCTGCCAGCTACGAGCCAGCTGGTCAGTGTGATCGCGCCAGCGCTGAGCGCAATGATCGTCAGCCAGAGGGCCGCCCGATCGGCCAAGTCTTGCGTGCGCGAACGCGACGCCTCGGCCTCTTGGACCATCTGGACGACTTGCGAGAGATACGACTCGTCCCCCGTCTTCTGGACCTCGACGGTGATCACCGAGTCGCCGTTGATCGTGCCGCCGATGACCTCGTCGCCCTCGCCTACCTCGACGGGCTGGCTCTCTCCCGTCACGGCCGCCTGGTTGACCGACGTGCGTCCATCGATGACGCTGCCGTCGACGGGGATCTTCTCGCCCGGTTTCACCAACACTCGGTCGCCCTTGCCGAGCTCGGAGACTGCCACGTCCTCGGTGGAGCCGTCGACGTCCACGCGATGGGCGTCGTCCGGCATCAGCCGAACGAGCTTTTCCAGGGCCCGCGAGGCGCCCATCACGGAGCGCATCTCGACCCAGTGGCCGAGCAGCATAACCACGACCAGCGTCGCCAGCTCCCAGAAGAAGACCTCGCCGGGTAGCCCGAACACGACGGCACTGCTGTAGACGTAGGCGACGCCGATCGCCAGCGCGATCAGCGTCATCATCCCCGGCTGGCGCCCGCGAAGTTCGTCGACGGTGCCCGTCAGAAAGGGCCAGCCGCCGTAGAGGAAGACAACCGTCGCAAACGCGAACTGAGCGAGCGCGTCGCCGGGGAACGCCAGCGCCTCGCGCAGCCCCAGCGCCCCTTGGATCAGGGGCGCCAGGGCAAGCACAGGGATCGTTAGGACGAGCGAGACCCAGAAGCGCCGACGAAAGTCCGCCACCATCTGGGCGTGATGATCGTGGCTTTCATGGGCGGTTTCCGCTGAACGCGATGTGGCGTCATTCATGATGCTCCGCTTCACCGTCTGCCTGTGGGTTCTGGGCCGAGGCGTTCAGCTCGCGGATCTTCGTTTGAGCCGCTTCGGGCAACTCGGAGTGTGGTTCGGCCAGTCCAGGACCGTCGTGCGCCGCGCCTACGACAACCGTTCCAACCATGCCGACCCCTTCATGAGGAATGCAGAAGTAGTCGTAGACGCCTTCGACGGTGAACGTCTTCTCGAACGTCGCGCCCGACTCGCTCAACACGCCCGAGTCCCAGCCGCCGGCACCTTCGGGGATGCGCAACGGTTTTCCATTGCTCGGATCATAGGACGTCGTGGAGTGACGACCAGAGTCAAGTACCCAGCGGACGGTGTCGCCGGGGTCGACTCTGACGACGTGCGGCTCGAAGTGGAATTCTCCATTCTCGGTGACCATGCGCACGGTATGGACGTTGCCCTCCGCAGATTCGGATTCGTCAGCCTCATGATGGCCGTCTTGCTTCGCCCCGGCCTCAGACCCGGGCTTCGCGGGCCCCATGGGGCCCATTGAGTCCATCATCTGCGTGTGATGCATGGCGAAAAACCCGACAACACCGGCCAAAACGACAACGAGCAGAATGCGCAAATCCATATGACGAATTCCTCCTTGTTGCAAGTTACGGCGTTGACACGCCTCCAATCGGGTCGATGAGGCGTCAACGGACGCGTTCCGTTTCGACGGAAATCGGCAATAGCAAGTATCAGCGTCGCGGCGGGGGTAGTTCGCGCACGATGGACGCGGTTGAGGCGAGAAGCGTCAATTCTCCTTGAGAATCGCCGACGGCAAGCGGGGGTAGTCGGAACGGCTCGGGTGCGCTGGCACTGCAATGCCCGCCGATGCCGTGATGACACAAGTTGTCGTTGTGCCCATGCTCATGGGTGGCCACTCCAATCACCGGGAGGAGGGCACTCACGATCAACAGGCTGACGATCCCGAGACAGACGCTTTGTCGAGCCACGCTTTGAGACTACCAGGTCGTCAGCACGGGCTCAAGCCCCTAAACCTGGACCTCGCTGCTGCTCGAGCGTGAGCTCTTCGTGGCATCCACCGAGTGTCGCCGTTCGGTCCGCTCGGTCCTCCTTATCCCACGACGACGGTCCCCGTCATGGACGGGTGCGGACCGCCGTCATACGTGTAGGTGCCGGGCTCGTGGAAGGAGATGCTCCATTGCGCGCCTGGGCCGAGCATGGGGCTCGTTTGGCCCGTCTCGTCGAAGACGACGTTGTGCTCGGCGCTGTCACGATTGACCCACGTGACCGTCTGACCGGCCTGCACGCGGATCGTCTCCGGCGCGAACGTGAAGTCGTCCATTTGCACGGTCATCGCCTCTGGGGTGCCGAGCACGCAGCCCCGTCGTGGCATAGCCGCTGCCGGATGGGTCGAGCGGCTCGGAGGCCGCGGCCGGTTCCATCCAGTCTCGCCCGTCGTCGGCGGTGGCCGTCGCCAGTGCCGCCAGCGCAACTGCTAGACTCAAGCCGACGGCGACGAGATAGGCGGCCAACGGGCATCGTGATGGGTTATTGATAGCACCGATGGGGTCTACCTCGTCGGTTGGAGCCCATCCACATGATCGGAATCATTCCGCATAGCTCCTCGACCAACGGCCCAAGAGGGATGCCGGCAACACGCATCCGCAGATTCGGAAACGAAGCAGGAGCTGCTGGGCAGAAGCGCAAAGGGCCACCTGGGTTGAGCCCGGGAAGAGAGGGAGTCCCCGGCTGTGCATGCGCTCGACCGGGGCTCCCCCTCAGGAGACGTGCAATCGGGCTATTCGATCACGAACCGGAACTTCATCCCTTGCTCGTAGTGGGCCGGTTGGAAGCAGCCGACTTCCCACTCACCAACGTGCTCCTCGGTGAAGGCGAAGGTGACCTCGCCAACCTGACCGGACTCGAGCTCGAGCATTTCGAAGGGAGCCGCCATGTTCTGCTTGTAGCGGCGGCCATCCAGGTCGGCATCCCGCCCGAAGTGCGCGTCGTGGAGGACCTTTCCCTGGTTGTCGAAGACGAAGCGGACCGTCTCGCCGGCTTTGATGCTGAGCTGGATGTTCTCGTTGATCTGATCGCCAATTTGGAAAAAGAACGTGGGCTTGTCCGGCGAGGTGTCGCCCATGATCACGGTGATCGTTCGGTCAACGTCGTCTGGCAAGTGAGCGCGGGCCGGTCGGGGATTGAAGGTCTGGAGCGCCAGCCCCCCAAGGGCCGCTGCCCCCATGGTCTGAAAGAATCGGCGTCGCGTCTGACCGGTTGATTGGGACATGATCATCCTCCTAGTGGGTTCGTGGGGTGCGCGTGCCATGATTCCGGATGGTGTGGGCCCGGCCGCTCGGGCCGGGCCCTGCTGCCAAAAAGCTCCTATTCTTCAGGGAAAGAGAGACTCTTGTGGTCAAGTACCTCTTTCTCGAAATGCTCGTGGATCATGGTGCCGTTGATTTCACCCTCAATGTGGAACTCGTAGGGGCCGGGCTCCGTGATGATGACGGCGGCCTTGTAGTTGCCGGGCTCGCCGTGGACGCTGCCCAAGTTGAGTTCTTGCTTCTTTGCCCCATTGTCCACGGAGAACGTGAGCGTTTCGGTGAGGCCCTCGGCAGGCTCTTCCGTCTCCGTATTGAGGACCTCAAACTTCAGCCACATCCGCTCACCGGTGATCAGCGGCTCGTCCGTGCCTCCGAACGTAATCTTGTAAGGCCCCGCAGTCGCACTCTCGTGGGCCGAACTCGTCCAGTTAAGGCCCATCAGCCCCAATCCGAGGCCGAGTGCCAACACCAGTGTTGCCGTCAGAAGTCGTTTTGCGGTCATGTTGACCTCCCTTTCCGATAAGGATTCAGGAGGAGGGTACGCGGAGATAAAGCAGACTACTAGAGTTGGATGTCCCTATATCTGTAGGGATATTTGTCCCTAGTGGCACGGAAGCGCGAACGATACGATGAGCGCGAGATGTCCTTTTTCCAGCGCTCGACCCGCGAGCAGGTAGTGCTACTGCGCCGCCTGCTGCCCGCTGCCATCCTGATCGTCGTCCTGGGCTATCAGCTTTACTTCGTCCGCCACATCCACGAGCTGGGCGCCACGTATCACTACCTGGTGGAGATCGCGTTTTACGGATTGGCCGGCCCGGCCGTGACGTGGGGCGTCTTGGCCTGGATCGAACGCCAACTTCGCTCCAAGGAACGGGCGGAGGAGCGAGCCGAGCGCGAGCGCGAGCGCCGAGAGCAAGCGGTCAGAGATGAGCGGGCCCGCATTGCCCGCGAGATCCACGAGGGCGTCGCGCAGAACCTGTACTTCCTCGGCCTGCAGCTGGATGTGGCGAAGAAGCTCGCCCACGATCATCCCGAGCGCGTCGAGGCGGAACTGGCCGAGTTCCGGTCGCTATTGAGCGAATCAATCGCCGACCTACGCAGGCTCATCTGGGCGTTACGGCCGGTCGAACTGGAAGAACTCGGGCCAATTGAGGCCGTTCGACGCTTGAGTGCCGACCTCGAGAACAAGGTCGATCTGGACGTGGAGGTGTCGGTCCATGGCAGCGAACGGCGCTTCGATCCGGAACTGGAAGGGACGCTCTATCGCCTCGTCCAAGAGTCCCTCAACAACGTCGCCAAACACGCCGAAGCCGAGCATGCCTGGGTGACGTTCGCCCTCAACGACGCTCAGATTGAAGCAAGCATCCGCGACGACGGCCGTGGGTTTGACGCGGACGCGGCCATGCACAACGGCGACGGGCTTGGCTTACGCCATCTCCGGGAGCGCGTCGAGAATCTTGGTGGATCCTTCGCCATCAATTCTTCCGCAGACGGGACGCAGGTCGCGGCTGTGCTTCCGCTGAATGCGGGGCAATCCGGGGAGCCCCCTCGATGATTGAACTGCTCATTGCTGACGATCACAAGCTGGTTCGACAGGGACTTGGTCGTTTGCTCAACATTGAGGACGACATCCACGTCGTTGATGAAGCAATCGACGGCGAGGAAGCTTACCAGCGCGTCCGCTATTTCCAGCCCAACGTGGTCCTCATGGACATTCACATGCCGGGCACCGACGGCATCACCGCCACCCAGCGGATCCATCGCCAATTCCCCGAAGTCAACGTCATCATCCTGACCATGTACGGCGACGAGGACCATCTCTTCCAAGCTGTCAAGGCGGGCGCCAAAGGGTATGTTCACAAGGACACCGGCTCGGAGACCCTCCTCGAGACCATCCGAGCCGTTCACGCAGGAGAAGCCTGGCTCGACCCTTCAATAGCCCGCAAGATGCTGGACGAGTTCCGCAAAATCAGTGATCCGACCGCTCACGAGCACGCCGTCCACCTCACCCGCCGCGAGCGCGAGATCCTCGAAC
>CAZMNF010000035.1:0-21882 GCA_964567595.1 uncultured Thermotogae bacterium
TCGACATTGGTATCTTCGGTGAACTTGATCGTGTCGAAGCGAGTCGGATCGTCGGGGCTGTAGTCGAACGCCACGTCGATCTCTTGCTCGGGCGTGTCGACCTCGATCGTCTCCTGCGCGGTGTCCTCGTTCCCCTCATCGGTGCGGACCGTCAAGGAAACACGGTACGTGCCGTCACTGTCGTATTGATGCGTGGGGTTCCGCTGCGTGGAGATCGTGCCGTCGCCGAAGTTCCAGCGCCAGCGCTCGATCTGGCCGCGCGGCTCCAGCGTCGAGCGATCCTTGAACTCGATCTCGTCAAAGCGCGTGGGCTCGTCGGGCTGGAAGGAGAAGTCGGCGTTGACGACCTGCGGTTCGGTATCGACCCGAACCGTATTGGTCGCCGTGTCCTCCACGCCCTCGGCCGTCGTGACGGTCAGCTCCACGCGATACGTGCCGTCCTCTTGGTACTGATGGCTCGGACTCTGCTCGCTGCTCGTCGTGCCGTCGCCGAAGTCCCACTCCCATTCGACGATCTCGCCGCCGCTTTCCACCGACGACCGGTCGGTGAAGCGGATCGTGTCGAACCGATCGGGATGATCCGGATCGAAGTCGAAGTCGGCCGAGACGTTGGGCGGCGCCTCGCGGACGCGGAGGTCCACGTTCGGCAGTTCCTGCTCCACTTCGCGGCCTTGAACGTTGGTGTAGCGGACCTCGGCCGTGGAATTGTAAAGCGGGAACGTGCCGTCCTCGTTGGCGCTGACCTCAAAGCGCAGGTCCCACGTCGATTCGGGCGCCAGCTCCGAGCGGCGCCAGGTCAGCTCCGTTGCGCCGTCGGGATATTGGAAGGAGTCGACGGGCGGATTGCGCAGGGCCCGCTCGAAGGTGAACTCCGAGTTGATCGCGGTGACCACTTCCAAGTCGCGTGCAAAGGGCATGTCCTCGTCGATCGAGCTCTCGAAGACCGTTCGGGCAATGCTGTCGGAGAACGTCTCGAAGAACTGCCCGCCCGTCGTCTCGGCCAGCTCGGTCAGCAGATCGCGATTGGGGAAGCTGCCGATCCCGACGGCGTGAACCGTGACGCCCATATTGGAAGCCATCTCGGCGGCCTCGACGGGATCGCGGCCGTAGTTGCTCCGGCCATCCGTGAAGGCCACGACGACGCGCTCGGCATCGTCGCGAGCGTCGAAATCAAGCTCGTCCGCGGCGACCGCGACGCCGGCGCCGAGGCCGGTCTTGCCCTCGGGCTCGAGGCCGTCGAGCGCATCTCGCACGCGCCCGGCGTTCTCGGGCGTTGACAAGGGCGCGTCGACGGTCGCCTCGGTCGCGAACGACACGAGGCCAACGCGATCGTTCGCGTCGAGCGCGTCGACGAGTCGCGCCGCCGCTCGGCTCGCTTCGTCGATGGGGAAGCTGGCCGATCGGTCGACGACCAGCATCAAGTCCGTCGGGAGCCGATCGGGGAGCTCCGGTGCCTCGATTTCGAGTCGGACCTCGGCGGTCTCCTCGTCCTCGACGCCGGATCCCTTTTCGAACAGCTCTTGCGGTTCCACCGTCTGCGAGATCTGGAGCGATCCCACCTGCTGGGCGTTGCTGGCGATGCCGCCGAGCAACGCGAGCGCCGCGACGATCACCGTCGCGGCGCCGATCCGCCATCGTATCGAAGTCATGGTGCGCACTTCGCCCTCCTTTTTGCCTATGCCCCTTCTTCGAGTGGTTGCCTCAGTCTCGGTTGCCTCAGTTGGTCGGGTCCGGGACGGAGACGCCGCCCGGCAGCGATTGGTCCACCGGCGTGTCCGTCAGCCAGTGCGCGATCAGGGCCTTGATCGTTTCGAAGCCGACGGTCTGCCCGCACGTGCCGGGAACGCTGACGTCCTCGAGCCAGAACGCGATGGCGGCCTGAATCTGATCGAACTCGATCAGGTTCGACATGCCCACGTTGAGGCGATTCTCGGTCGCGTCCAGGTGGGCAACGGCCACCGGCACCGGCACGCACTCGATCAGCTCGACCTCGCGGTCGCCGTCGTCTCGGAACTCGAAGCGGGGGATGATCGCTTGGTGCTTGCCCTGCATGCGCACGAAGCCGGTGCTCTCGCCCTCGGGCACCGTCACTTCGTAGGTGATCGTCCGGCTGTCGCTGAACTGCGGATTGAGGCGCTCGGTGAAGACCCACTCGCGGGTGGACTTCTTGAACACCGCGCCGTCGTTGTTGATCGAGCGAATCGCCCAGTTTTGCGGGAACGTCTCCTTGAGGCCGAAGCCGCGCAACTCGCTGTCGATCTCAATGTGGAGTCGGACGCGGAACACCCGACCTTCCTCGCTGGGCAGATGGACCTGGAAGTTGGGCAACGGCGTATGGATCGTCCGGGTGACCGTTGCGCCGCGTTGGGACCGCCTCGAGAGGTCCTCGTCGACCGGGACGGCGTCGAGCTGGTGCGCGGTCAGCGTCTTGAGCATCTCCCAGTCGATGAGCGCGTTGCACGTGCCCGGAATGCCGGCCTCTTCCTTCCAGAACGACACCGAGCGCTGCAGTTGATCTTCAGTGATCTCATTGTCCAGGCGCAGATCCACGACGCCCTCGTTCGTCAGGTGACTGACGGCCACGGGGGTCGAGAGGCAGTCCACGAGGCAGACCTCGGACTGGCCCTGGATGTCGGTCAAGAACGCGGGGGACGCGCTCTCGATGAAGCCGTCGATGCTGAAGCAACTCGGCAGGTTGCCGACGTTGGCTTCGGGATTGACGGTCACGTCGTAGACGACGCGCCGGATCTCGTTGGCCTGCAGCGACGATGGCCAGACCCATTGGGTCTCGGCCCGCTTGAACGTCGCGCCGGCATTGTTCACGGGCGTGATCTCGTAGCCTGGCGGCAGGTCCTCGTCCATGCCGAGGCCGTTGACCGACGTGCCGAGCTCGATCTCCACGGTGACGCGGAACGTGAACCCGACTGCCGCCTCCGGGGTGGAGATCGTGCGGGTGGCGCGCGAGCTCACCTCGACGACGTCCACGGTCTGTGTCGCCGTCGCGCTCACGCCCCGGTCGTCAGTAACCCGCAACGACACGCGGAACGTTCCGGTCTCCTCGAAGGAATGCTCGGTCGTCGGCGAGTCCGTTGAGACCTCGAACGATCCGTCGCCGTCGAAGTCCCACTCGTACGTCGCAATCTCTTGATCGTCGGCCGCCTCGGCCGCGCTTGCGTCGAACGTCACCGACGTCCCTACGCCCGGCTGTTGCGGGTTGAAGCCGAATTCGGCTCTCGGCGGGGTGCCGGCTTGAGCGCTGATGGTCAGCGGCTCATTCAGGTTGGGCAGAAGCCGAGAATCGGGATTGTTGAGGTCGCCGCTCAGCGCCGCCAGCTCGTCGATGCCGGAGTTGAACTGCGGCGTGATGGTGATCTCGAACGTGCGCGACAGCGGGCCCAGGGCCCCGCCGTCGTTGAAGCCTTCGTCCCAGCTCCACTCGACCTCGGCGGTCGAATCGTTGAGGGACCAGGTGTCGTCCGGGTCGTCCTGGACCTGGAACTCCGTTCCGTCGGGCAATCCCTCGAACGAGAACGTGACGTCACCCGGGCCGCCGTCGGCCAAGCCGTTCAGGACGACAAGACTGACGTTGCCCGTGTTCGTGTTCTCGTAGAGGAAGATCTGCGTCCGACCGTCGACCTCCAATCCCGTGTTGGACTGGAAATTGCTGTAGTTGTAGAAGTCCGTAACGGACTGCGAATCCTGCAGCGGGACCAAGGTCGTGCTGAAGTCGCCTTGCTCCAGCGTGTACGACGTGGCGTCCTCGTCGACTTGCGCCGCAACGGATACGGACATGAACAGCGACAAAAAGAGCAATACCCCCAACACAGGGAGCATGCGGGTTGGACCTCTCATCACAGGCCTCCTTTGCATCGCTTCGCGTTTAAGGCGAGTCTCTTCATCCAAATTCCACGATAGCACCCGATCATGGGGCAAGCTGTGGTCTAGGCTACATTCGCTTTTCCGCGAAGGATGGAACATTTCTGGGGCCACGATAGCATCGTGCAACCGCCATCGACAAGCGCTCGAATCGGTCGGGGATCCCGCCCCAAGGAGGACAGGTTGCTTGCGCTACGCTGTGCTGCGTGGAGCTGCGGCCGAGGTGTCGTCTAGAGGTCCAGCGGCTTGGGGGCTTGCGGCTGGTGGGGATGCTCCTCGCCGGCGTAGACGCGGAGCTTTTTCAGCATGAGACCGCCCAGCTTCGACTGGGGCAGCATGCGACGGACGGCCTCGTAGACGGGCTCGGTGGGGGCCTTCTCGATGACCTCGTTGAACGCGCGGGATCGCAGCCCGCCAGGGTAGCCGGAGTAGCTGTGATAGAGCTTCGATTGGGCCTTATTGCCCGTCACTTCGATCTCGGCGGCATTGACGACAACGACGTAGTCGCCGACGTCGACGTGCGGCGTGTAGATGGGCTTGTGCTTGCCCATGAGCACGGGCGCGATCCGAGAAGCCACACGGCCGAGGGTCTGGCCGCGGGCGTCGACGATCCACCACTCGCGGTCCCATTCCTGGCCCATCTCTTCGTTCTTGGCGACGTAAGTGCGCTGTCGGGTTTCCATGTAAAACGCCTCCGAGAGAGCCTACTGTAGCATGCGGCTTCCGCCCTCGCAAGCGATTGGGCCCTGACGGGAAATTGAGCGCGTTACGCGCGGACGTCGATCGTGGCGTCGCTAGCCCGGCCGACGGAGATGATGGACACGGGCACGCCGATGGCATCCTCGATGAACGACACGTAGCGCTGGGCGTTCGGGGGCAAGTCGTCCCACGATCGGCAGCCCGCAATGTCGGCGGACCAGCCCGGGAGCGTCTCGTAGACGGGCTCGCACGACGCCAACGCCGTCGCGTCGTTGGGAAACGCCTCGATCGCTTGGCCGTCGTGCCGATAGGCCGTCGCAAGGTTCAGCTCGTCCAATCCCGACAGGACGTCGAGCTTGACCAGGGCCAGCTCGGTGAAGCCGTTCACCCGCGCCGCGTAGCGCAGGGCCACGAGATCGAGCCAGCCGCAGCGCCGCGGGCGTCCCGTGGTCGTGCCGTACTCGTCCCAGGGGTTCTCGCCCGTGCCGCGTAGCCGATCGCCGACCTCGCCCGTCTCTTCGGTGGGGAAGGGACCGGCCCCCACACGGCTGGTGAACGCCTTGGTCAGGCCGATGACCCGATCCAGCCGGCGCGGCGACACGCCCGCGCCGACGCCGACCCCGCCAATCGTGGCGTACGAGGACGTCACGTAGGGATACGTCCCGAACTCCACATCCAGAAGTGTCCCTTGAGCTCCCTCAAACACCACGGTCTGGCCGTCGTCCAGCGCGCGATTGACGACGTCGATCGTGTCGGCAATGGCGCCGACAAAATCTTCGGATGCCTCGAGCAGTCGCTCGGCCTCGACCCGCCCGTCGAGCTCGCGCAGCGCCTTCGAGTCGGGATAGCGGGCCCGGAAGTGCTCCACGTTGGCTTCGACCCGGTCGACGAACGCGTCCGGCTGGAGCAAATGGACGGCTCGCAGCCCGCGACGGGCGATCTTGTCTTGGTAGGCTGGGCCGATCCCCTTCGCGGTCGTGTCGATCTTGCCCTGGGCCCCCTCGAGGCGTTCGACGATCGGATGGTAGGGCAGAATGAGGTGGGCGCCTGCGCTGACGTGCACTTCGGGGGTGTCGTTCCTCGTGGCGCGCAATTGGCGGATCTCGTCGGCCAGCGACAGCGGCTCGAGCACCATCCCGTTGCCCAGAATGCCTGCACATCCCTCGTGGAGGGCCCCTGAGGGGACGAGGTGGAACTTGAACTCCTGTTCGGCGCGGCCGTCGGCGCCGTCCCCGTTGGAGACCGCGACGGTGTGGCCGGCGTTGGTGCCCCCGTTGAACCGGACGGCCATGTCGGCCTCACGGGCCAACCGGTGCGCGATCTTGCCTTTCCCTTCGTCGCCCCATTGGGCGCCGATGACGGCAATGCCCGGCATGCCTCAGTCCTCCCATTCCAACGTGGTCTCTTCGCTCGTCAAAAGGCGTCGCTCGCCGTCGGCTCGGACTCGCAGTCGGCCGTCCTCCGCCAACCCCTCGACTTGGACGCGGCGTTTGTCGGAGCCGTGGACGATCCAGACGCGTTCGCCCAGGGCCGTGACCGCGGGCCACCACTCGCGCTGGATCGGGGCAAAGCCTGCCGTGTTGAACGTCCGATAGGCTGACGCGATCCCCTCGACCATGGCTGTGGCAGCGTCCGTGACCTCGACGGTCGTGCCGAGTTCCCGGCTCAACGAGGTCGCGGCCACGCGCGCGTCCTCGGGCACGGCGTTGTTGACGTTGAGCCCCACGCCGACGATGAGCCAGGCGGGCCGGTCGCGCTGGAAGGTCATTTCGACGAGCGTGCCGCCCAGCTTGCGGCGACGGATCATGAGATCGTTCGGCCACTTGACCGTGGCGGGCACCCGGAACCGCTCGCGCAGCCCGTAAGCGAGCCCGACGGCCACCAACACCGAGAAGCAGCTGGGCTGGGTTGGCGGCGCGGTCCCCGTCGGGCGAAGCACCAATGAGGCCCACAGGCCGCCCCGCGGCGATGCCCATTCGCGACCGCGTCGCCCGCGTCCCCGGCGTTGCTCGCCCGCCAGGATGAGCGTTCCCTCCGGGGTGCCGGCCTCGGCCTCGGAGCGGGCGAGGTCCATCGTGGAGGCCACGACGTCGTGCCTGCGGAGCCGGCCGTGCGGGAACGCGTTGCGGAGCGTCCGTTGCAGCGCGTCGCGGGACGCCGTCGTCACGATGGCTCCACTCGGGCGAGCCCGACTTTGGCGGTGAGGCCGTTGACGTTGACGTCGTCGACGTATTCCAACGAGTCGCCCTCCGGCAGATCCGTCCTCAGCGAGACCGCCAGCGTCTCGTCCTGGACGTGCGTCTGGTGTTGCTGTAGCGCGTGGCTCAACTCCCGATCGGCCGCGACGTAGAGCTCGATGCGATCCGAGACCTCGAAGCCGGCCGCCTTGCGCAGCTGCTGCACGTGATGGACCAGCTCGCGCACGTGCCCTTCGGCCTGCAGCTCCGGCGTCAGCTCGGCGTCCAATGCCACAACGCAGTCGTCGTCGAACGCCACGGGCGCCTCGGCATCGGCCTCGTGGTGGATCTCGAGGTGATCGCCCGTGAGGTCCACGGCCTCCTCGCCCAGCGAGAGCGTGTAGCGGCCGTCGCGCTGCAGTGACCGTTCGACCTCGCCCGGATCGACTTGCTCCAGCAGGGCCGTCTGGATCGCAGGCGCCTTCGGGCCAAAGTCCGGGCCGATGGCGGCCATGTTCGGCTCCAGGCGGGTTCGCACGTGCTGGCGCCGCAGGTCGTCGTCGGTAAATTGCCAATCTTTCAGGTTCAATTCGCGCTTGACCAGCTCGGCGAGCTCGGGGGAGAGCTCGCGCGCGTGTCGGTGCTGCACCCGCATGGTTCGCAACGGCTGGCGGACCTTGATCCCGCAGTTCTGGCGGGCGGCGCGGCCGAGCGAGACGACCTCGCGCGCCAGCGCCATGTCGCGCTCCAATGCGTCGTCCATGGCATCGGGATCCGGTTCGGGATAGCGCGCCAGATGGACGCTTTCGCCCTCGGGTTCGCCCAGCCCGCGGTAAATGTCCTCGGTCAAGAAGGGCGTAAACGGGGCCATCAGTTTGGACAGGCCGAGCAGCGCCTCGTAGAGCGTCGCATAGGCGCTGCGCTTGTCGTCGGTGAGCCCCTCGCCCCAGAAGCGCGGCCGGGAGACGCGCACGTACCAGTTGCTCAGATCGTCCACGAACGCGTCGATGGCCTGGGTGGCCGTCACGACGTCGTAGGCGTCCAACGACGATGCGACGCGCTCGGCCGTCCGTGACAAACGCGAGGTGAGCCATCGGTCCAAGGGGGGACGCGCCGCGAGCTCGACTTGGTGCTCGTCGGGGACAAAGCCGTCGATGGCGGCATAGAGGGCAAAGAAGTTGTAAACGTTGGCCACGCGGTTGAGGAAGCCGTAGAGGACCTTGCTCGTCTCTTCCTTGGAGAGCGGGACGTCGCGCCACGGAGCGCTGGCCGAGTAGAGGTACCAGCGCAGCGCGTCCGCGCCGAACTCGCTGGCAAAGTCCATGGGATCGAGGACGTTGCCGCGCGACTTGCTCATCTTCTTGCCCTCGGCGTCGAGGCCCATCCCGGTCACCATGACGTGGCGATACGGATGGGGAGGCTCGCGATCAGGATAGAGCAGCGTGCTCGTGACGAGCAGGGAGTAGAACCACCCGCGCGTCTGATCCAGCCCCTCACAGATGAAATCGGCAGGGAATTGCTCCTCGAACGTATCGGCGTTCTCGAAGGGCGCGTGCCACTGGGCCGTGTGCATCATGCCGGAGTCGAACCAGCAGTCGATCACGTACGGGACCCGCTCCATCGTGCCCCCGCACTCGGGGCATGCCAGCGTCACCTCGTCGATGTAGGGGCGATGGGGCTCGACGTCTCGGGCCAGCTGAGGGTCTTGCGCGTTCTCGACGAGCTCCTGGCGGCTGCCGACGCAGCGATCTTGACCGCAGTCGGTGCAGACCCAGACCGGCAGCGGCGTGCCCCAGTAGCGATCGCGCGAGAGCGCCCAGTCCTTCATGGATTCGAGGAAATTTCCGAAGCGCCCGTCACGCATGTGCTCCGGGTGCCAGTGGACCTGCTGGTTGTTGGCGATGATCTCGGCCTGGCGCGCGGTCGTCCGGATGAACCAGGAGTCCAGCGCGTAGTACAGAAGCGGGGTGTCGCAGCGCCAGCAGAAGGGATAGTTGTGCTCGTAGGTGGCCTGTTTGTAGAGCTTCCCGTCGGCGTCCAGATCCTTCGTGATCTGCTTGTCGGCCTCTTTGACGAACCAGCCCGCATAGGGGGCGACGTCCTCGGTGAAGCGCCCGTTGGGATCGACCGTGTGGCGTTTGGGCAGGCCGAAGGTCTCCCCCAATTCGTAGTCCGCCTCGCCGTACATGACGGCGGTGTGGACGACGCCGGTCCCCTCTTCGGTGGAGACCATCTCGCCCGTCTCGGCGATGACGTACCAGGCCTCGGGGGATTCGCCGTCCGCGTCGAGGGCGTCCTTGAGGTGCGAGAACGGCGGCTCGTAGGCCCAGCCGTCCATCTCGCGGCCCTTGATCGTCTCCCGCACCTCGTAGTCGCCGTCGATGACGTCATCGACGAGCTCGTTGGCCAGGTAGTAGATCTCCTCGCCCTGCTGGACCTTGGCGTAGTCGATGCCGGGCCCGACCGCGAGCGCGACGTTGCCCGGCAACGTCCAGGGGGTCGTCGTCCAGGCCAGAACGTATTCGTTGGGTCGATCGCGTAGCGCGAATTTGACGTACACGGCCGGGTCGGTTGTCCGCTCGTAGCCTTGGGCGACCTCGTGCGAGCTGAGCGGCGTGCCGCAACGGGGGCAATAGGGGAGCACCTTGTGGCCGCGGTAGAGCAACCCCTGGTCCCAGATGGTCTTGAGCGCCCACCAACCCGATTCGATGTAGTCGTCCGTGTAGGTGATGTAGGGATCGTCGAGATCGATCCAGAAGCCCATGCGCCGGATCATCTCTTCCCAGGCGTGGACGTACTTCCAGACGTTTTCCTTGCACGCCTCGACGAACGGCTCCACGCCGTAGGCCTCGATCTCCTGCTTGCTGTTGAGCCCGAGCAGCTTTTCCACTTCCAGCTCCACGGGCAGCCCGTGGGTGTCCCAGCCGCCCTTGCGGACGACGTGATAGCCCCGCATCGTCTTGTAGCGCGGGAAGAGATCCTTGTAGACGCGGGCCATCATGTGGCCGAAGTGGGGCGTGCCGTTGGCCGTCGGCGGCCCCTCGAAGAACACGTAGCGAGGGCGCTCTTGGGTGCGCTCCAGCGACTTCTCGAAGATCCCCGCTTCCGACCAGAAATCGAGAACTCGGGCCTCGCGTTCGGACACATCGCTCGTCAGTTTGGGATAGTTGGATTGCGTCATGGACTCATCCCCCCAGGACAACCCGCCCATCTTATCCCTCGATATGGAGGGCGTCAATCGGCGGCATCGTCACGCATACAGGCGAAAACGCCACGCATGTCCGCGGCCTCCATCGACGAGACCCCGGTGCCCTCAGCGGTCGGGGAAGAACCGGTCAACGATCGTGCCGACGTGCTTGGTATGATAGGCCGTGTCGAAAAGCTCCTCGAGACGATCCGGCCCGATTCGCGCGAGGACGGCCTCGTCCTCGCCCAGCACCTCGAGCAACGAACGATCCGTCCGTTCGCTCTCGCGAGCGGCCGCGGTTAGGCGCTCGTGCGCCTCGGTCCGGCCCATGCCGGCGTCGACGAGCGCGAGCAGGACGCCCTGCGAGAAGACGGCGCCGCGGGTCGTGGCGAGGTTGGCTCGCATGCGCTCGGGGTTGACGTGGAGGTGTTCCAGGACGCTCGTCGTTTTGCAAAGCATCGTGTGCAGCGCCTGGAAGCTGTCCGGAATGGCGACCCGTTCCGCGGAGGAGCGCGACAGATCCTGTTCGTGCCACACAGCCATGTTCTCCAACCCAGCGACCGCGTTGGATCTCACGATGCGGGCCAGGCCGGAGACCGTCTCGCAGTTGGAGGGGTTCTGCTTGTGCGGCATCGACGAGGAGCCGTGGGGCCGCCCTTCGCGGACCTCGTCGATCTCGGTGCGCGAGAGATTGCGGATCTCGGTCGCGATCCGCTCCAGCGTCCCCGCCGTGATGGCCAAGGTGCTCAGGATCTCAGCGTGGCGATCGCGCGCCAGCAACTGGCTGGAGACATCGGCCGGTTGTAGGCCCAGTTGCTCGCAGACGCGGCGTTCGACCTCCGGATCCACGTTGGCGTACGTTCCGACCGACCCGGAGAGTTTGCCCACGGCTGCGATCGAGCGGGCGCGCTCGAGGCGCTCACGATCCCGGGCGAGCTCGTCGTAGCCGTTGAGCAGCTTCAGGCCGAACGTGGTGGGCTCGGCATGGACGCCGTGCGTCCGCCCGATCATGACGGTCGACTCGTGCTCCAGGGCACGTCGCTGAAGGACGGCGAGGGCGCCGTCCAGCTCGTCCCGGAGCACGTCGAGCCCGTCGCGCATCGCCATGGACAGCCCCGTGTCGACCACGTCGTAGGACGTCAGGCCGCGATGGACGTAGCGCCCCTCCGGTCCGACTTGGGTTTCCAACGAGCGCACGAAGGCGAGGAGATCGTGGCCGATCTCGGCCTCGATCTCGCGGGCCGTGTCGATGTCGACGTGGGCTCGCTCGCGGATCCGTTGGGCACTTTCGGCGGGAATCGCTTCAAGCTCATCGAGCGCGTCCACGACGGCCAGCTCAACCTGGAGCCAACGCCCGTACTTGGCCTCTTCGGTCCAGAGCTCTTTCATCGGCGAGCGGGCGTAGCGCTCAATCATGTTGGGGGGCCTCGTTGATGGGATAGGCCGTGTAGAGGAGATCGGGCCCGCTCCACGCCACGGCCGGATGGCGCAGCGGAACGGCTTGGGGCACGCATGGCGCGCCCGCGCCGCCGAGCGGGCCGGGCGCCTCGTCGCCGCCGACGAGCATGGGAGCGAGGAAGAACGCGAGTTTATCAATCAGGCCGCTGTCGAGAAGCGCCGCCGCAACGTCCGCCCCGCCCTCGACGAGGACGCTGTCGATGCCCCGCTTTCCCAATGCCGTCATCAGGGCGGTGAGCTCGACACGGCCCTCGGCGTTGCCGGGCAGGCGCCAAACCTCAATGGCCGTGGAGCTCTCAAGCGAGCGGAGCGAGGTTTCGGTGTCGGCGGGCATGTCGACGGTGGCGACGATCGTGGGCGCGTCGCTGTCCAGGTGGAACACGGTCGAGTCGGGCGGGAGGCGGCCATGGGAGTCGAGCACGATCCGCACCGGGTCGCGGCCGTCGACGTGTCGGACGGTCAAGCGCGGGTCGTCGCGGAGCGCCGTCTCCGTGCCGACGAGCACGGCCGCCAGCCGGTTCCGCCATTGATGCACGAGCGTTCGGGATGGATCGGACGAGATCCAACGGGCGTCGCCCGCGCGCGTGGCGATCTTCCCGTCGAGGCTCAGGGCCGACTTGTAAAGCACGAACGGGCGGCCCGTCGTGGCGAACTTGTGGCGGATTTCGTTCAAGCGGCGGGCCTCGTCCTCCAAAACACCCTCCACGACCTCGACGCCGGCCTCACGCAGCTGTTGGATGCCCTGGCCGCGGACTTCCGGCGTCGGATCCCGCGTGGCAATGACGGCGCGGGCAATGCCGGCATCCACGATGCGATCGACGCACGGGGGCGTCCGCTTGTTGGGGAAGTCGACGCAGGGCTCGTAGTTGACGTACAGCTCGGCGCCCTGGGCCGCCTCGCCCGCCTGATCGAGCGCCTTCGCTTCGGCGTGCTCGCCGCGGTATTGGGCGTAGTAGGCTTCGGCGAGGGGTTCGCCGTCCTTGACGATGACGCACCCGACGAGGGGGTTCGGGTTCACCCTGCCGGTTCCCTGTTGGGCCAGCTCCAGTGCCCGGCGCATGTGGCGCTCCATGTCCGCTGAGCTTAGACCATGGCCTGCCCCGCTTCAACGCCATGACTTGAGCGCTCGGAGCATTTGCTGGCCACGACGACGCCAGCAGACAAGGCACGGATGAATCGCCCGTCGCTGTTGGCGCATTCAGTTCTTGGAGAAAACCTCGGGTAGCGCGGCCCGTTCGCTCAGCCGCACGGGATCGACAATGTCGATATGGTAGCGTTCCTTGGCGATAAGCCCCTCCTCCGCGAAACGACTGAGCAGCGTCGTGACGTTCTCGCGAGTGCTGCCGACGAGCTCGGCCAGCTCCTGATGCGTGATGCGCAACCCGATCTCCCAGCGGTCCAGCCGTTTGAACCCGTGCCGCTCGGCGAGATGGAACAGCGTGCGTGCCAGTCGCGTCTCCAGATCCTTGAAGACCATCTCCTTGAGGCGCGTCTGGACCTCGTTCATGCGCTGCAGGAAAAGCTTCAACAGCGAGAGCGCAAGGTCCGGATAGTGCTGGATGTGGCGTTGCAACGCCTCCTCGTCGATCACCCAGGCTGTGACTTCCTCCATGGCGTCGGCGCTCGTCTCGCGAAAGGGCTGCCCCGCCAGGGCCATTTCGCCAAACACGTGCCCTTCGCCCAAAATCGCCAACGTCAGTCGCTTTCCGCTCTCGTCCAGGTGGTACAGTTTGACCCTCCCATGGCGAACCAGGAACGCGCTTGTGCCTTGTTGTCGGGGGCGATAGATGGTCTCTCCCTCGCGGTAGGTGGCAAGCGGGCAGAAGCTCTGGAGTTCGCGTTCGAGGGAGGCGATGTTGACCCCGTCGTCCATGATGTGTGGCCTCCTTTGTTTTCACGATCTGGACCCCTTCACCCACTCCCCCTCATAGCACATGCGACGGCGCCCATCCGTGATCCGGGTTACCGTCAATGCCAGATGGGCGCTCGATCGGGGACACGCTTCCAGCGTCGGGGTGCGACATCGGGGGATGCCGAGGGACAGCATGGACCGATGGGACGGAGCTCGCTCGTCAGGATGTAGCGTTCATGACGTTGAAAGATAAGTCGAAACGGAGAGGCTTAGATCGTGTCCGGCGGCGCGCGCTCAGCGGGAACCGAGCGACCGTACGATCGCGTTGACGCGGCGGCGGGCGAGGTGCTCTGCGCCCGCGGCGAGCGGCTCAATGCGCTGTACGTGATTCGCGCCGGCGAGGTCGAACTCGTCGGCCATGAACGCCGCGAGGTCTTGGGCCCTGGTCGGATCTTCGGCGAGTTCGGGGTCGACTGCCCGACGGCCTCATCCTGGACGGTCCGGGCCTTGAGCGAAGCGTCGTTGCTGCGCATCGACGGCGCCGGGCTCCAGCAACGTCTCGCGGATCGAAGAGGGGGCATGCCATCGGCGTTGCAGGGACGGACGGGCTGGAACGACCGGCTCATCGTTGCGCGCTAGCGTCGCTCGTTGAGCCGTTCAAGAGGCTTTTCTTGAGCGTCTCGATCTCGCTGGTGAACAGGGGCGTGTTGAGCATGTCGGTCACCTTGCGGCAGGCATGCATGACCGTCGTGTGGTCACGCCGCCCGAACGCGTGCCCGATCGTCGGGAACGAGCTATTGGTCAGCTCGCGGGCCAGATAGATCGCAATGTGGCGGGCTTGGGAGACTCGCTTGGCCCGCTTGGTGCTTTCGATCTCGTCGATCGTGACGCCGTAGCGATCGGCGACTTGGCCCTTGATCGTCTCGATGTCGAGTTCGGGGGCATCCGTGGCCTCGCCGGGGATCAATGAGTCGACGGTGGCTTGCGCAAGTGGCTGGCCCTGGAGGTCGGCGTAGGCCGTCACGCGGATGAGGGCCCCTTCCAGCGCCCGGACGCTCGATCGGACCCGCCGTGCAATGAGCTCGAGCAGCCATTCCTCGACCTCGAGGCCGTTCTCCTGGGCTTTGGCGCGCAGGATCGCCAGGCGCGTCTCGTAGCCCGGCGGCTGAATGTCGGCTACGAGGCCCCAGCGGAAGCGCGAGACGAGCCGCTCCTGGAGTTCGGAAAGCTCTTCCGGCGGCCGATCGCTGGAAAAGACGACTTGTTTGCCGTCCTCGTAGAGCTCGTTGAACGTGTGGAACAGCTCTTCCTGTGTGCCCTTTTTGTCCTTCAGAAAGTGGACGTCGTCGATGAGCAGCACGTCGGCTCGACGGAAGCGCTGGCGGAATTGTTCCGTCTTGTTGTTGCGGATGCTGTTGACCAGCTGGATGGCAAAGCGCTCCGAGGTGACGTAGATGACGTTCTCCCAGGGATGGGCCTCGCGAATCTGGTTGCTGATCGCGTGCAGGAGGTGCGTCTTCCCCAAGCCGACCGACCCGTAGATGAACAGCGGGTTGTACGCCTGCCCGGGCGCGTCCGCGACAGATTGGGCGGCGGAACAGGCGAGGACGTTCCCCTCGCCCTTCACAAACCGGACGAACGTGTAGTCCGACCGGGGCGTCGACGGCTCGTGGTCGCGCTCCACCTGCATCGCAGACATTACCTCTCCCAACGAGATCTTGGGAAGATCTCGGCTCGCCCTCTCACCATAAATAGGCAGGGATCAGGCCCTTCTCTTGCGGCCTGTAGCTGATCGCGGCCCTTAGCATAGCAGGGGGGCACAGCGGATGTCAACAGGTCGATTGAGGGTCTCCCTCATCGGAAATGCCCAATCAACGGGGGATAGCTCCTGTAGCACCAGGAAGCTTCGGAAGAGATAAGGCGAACGCTGACTGGGCTCCTCAGAACGAGGCACGACCCGCAGGGACGCCCGATTCAAGCCGCCGAGGGAAGTTGCTCACCTACGGTGGGCCGACGATCGGTTTGCCGCATCAGTTCTGGATTGGAGGAAAAATTGGGGGAGCGGAGGCATTCGGACCGCTCTCTCGTTGGGTGAGAGGGCGTCCCGAGCGCCTGCCGTCGGCAGCTATTCGACGTCCGGTGTCACCGTGTCGGTCGCGTCGCCGATCTCGTTTTCGGCATGGGATCTTCGGCGGAGGAGAATGCCCCATTCGTACGGGTCTCGCGGCTGCCCAAGATGGAGCGGGCGGAAGAGGCATGGCACGCTGACTCTGCGGCCCGGCCCTAGCCCAGAGGCCCCGGGACGGCGTAGCGATCCGCAAGCACGGTCGCCGGTCAACCGGTCGTGACCTCTGGAGCTGCCAGCCGCAGGTCCAAAAGGTCCGCGCCCGGACAGCCGCACTCGCCCGACCCGTCCGACTCGCAATCCAGACACGCCTTGAGGAAATCCCGCATCGCCTGCGCTCGGGCGATCAGGTCCTCGACCTCGGCCAGCTTGCGTTCCGCGAGGTCGCGGTAGGCGGCCGAGCTGTGGCTGCCGTGTTCGAGCATCTCACTAAGCGTCTTGATCTCGGTCAGCGTGAACCCGGCCCGCTTGGCGACCTCCACCGCGTTCAGGATGCGCAACACGTCAGTGCTGTAGCGCCGCTTGCCGCCGACGCGTTCCGGCTCAGGCAAGATGCCCAACTCCTCGTAGTATCGCAACGTCGGGGCCGACACGCCCGATCGTTCGGCCACCTCGCCGATCGATAGTTCCGCCATGCTGACGTTTCCCCCTTCCCTTGACTTCAAGCGTACTTGAAGTCTTAGGGTCGAGTCAATCTCATCGGGAGGGTTTACCATGAACACCGAACGTTCGCCCGTATCGTGCGATCTGAGGACGTTGAACGAGGACGAGCGGCGCTTCCAGGAGCGCGTCGTCGCCCGCATGCGCGACGAGCACTTGGCGGTCGCGGAGCTCGGGGACGGCTTCGCCGTGCGCTATCCCGCTGGCCGAACGATGATCGAGGACCTCGCTCGGTTCATCACGCTAGAACGGCTCTGTTGCCCGTTCTTCACCTTCGACTTGCGACTCACAAACGACGGCGAGCTCTGGCTCAGCCTGCGCGGCTCGGCGAAGGTCAAGGCCTATTTGCGCGAGACGTGGCCGTTCCCGCTGTCCGAAGATGGCGCTGCTTAGTCCCAATTCACGAGCACAAGGAGGATGTCTCATGACCCGCAGCTTGAGTCTGGCGATGCTGTTCGTCCTGGTCGGCGTATCCGTCGTTGGCCAGGGGCAGAGCGTCGAGGTCGAAGTCGACCCGCTCCCTTACGTCTTCAATGGGTTCTCCGTCGGCGTCGGGCTGATGACGGACGACTTCCGTCTTGATCTCGAGGCGTTCTCGCTCCAAGTCCCGACGGCCCTGCACGGCAACGCGGGCTTCACGAACCGTGTCTACGGCTTATCGATCCGGGTGAACTACTACTACGACGGCGCTGAGTCGGGGTGGTTCTCCGGGTTGGATCTGGATCTCACCTCGTTCGGCGCCACCCATGAGCCGACGGACGAGTCGATCCGCAAGTTCCAGGTCCGGACCGGGGTAACCCCGGTGGGCTACAAGGCCGCGATCACCGACCGGCTCTACGTCAAGCCCTGGATCGGCCTGGCCTACGTGGTGGGCGCCGAGCCCATCACGATCGGCGGTGACACGTTCCACCAAAGCGCCTTCAGTCCCTTCCCTGCGCTCAATGTCGGGTGGCGGCTATGAGCTGGGCAACCCGGTGGCATCGTGCGCGATGGCGGTTCTACGCGCCGATCTACGACGGGGCGGCCAAACCGTTTGAGCGAGGGCGCCAGCGGGCGATCCATCAGCTCGATCCCCGGCCGGGGGAGCGCATGCTGATCGTCGGATGCGGGACCGGTCTCGACTTGCCGTATCTGCCCACTGGAGCTTCGATCACCGCCCTCGACTTCATCCCGGCGAACGTGGAGCGCACGCAGGCCCGCGCGCGGGCGCTCGGCCACGACGTGGACGCCCGAGTCGGTGACGCCGAATCGCTGCCGTTCGAGGCGGGCTCGTTCGACGTCGTGGTGCTGCATTTGTTGATCGCGGTCGTCCCGGACCCACATGCCGTGCTGGCCGAAGTGGCACGCGTGCTCGCTCCGGATGGACGCGTCTCCGTGTTCGACAAGTTCATCGCGGACGGGGCCGATCCCTCGTTGGCTCGCCGGATGCTCAATCCGATGGCGCGGTTTGTCTTCTCCGATCTGACACGCCGCTTGAATCCGCTTCTTACTGGTGCTGGGCTCGAAATCGACGATCGGGAGTGGATCCTCGGAGGGCTCTACAGCGTCGCCTTGGCCCGGCCGAGTCGGTGACGGAACGGGCGGTGGAGAGCATGGCAAGGGGGTATCTCCCACTAACTTGGCTGTTCCGAGCCGACCGTCCGCGACGACCGTGTCATTCGATTCGTACTATCGGAGGCAGGTCGAAGAACTCACGGGGCTGTCGATGGAATGGTGCCCAGGGGCGGATTCGAACCGCCGACACCGCGATTTTCAGTCGCGTGCTCTACCGGACTGAGCTACCTGGGCAAGCGCCTGCGGGCAAAGGGCACCAATAGGCCCGTTTTCGGTATTCGAGAGTGGCGGGGATGACGGGATTTGAACCCGCGATCTCTGCCTTGACAGGGCAGCGTGTTAGACCGCTACACTACACCCCCGCGCTGGGTTGAAATTTTATCACACGGTCTCAGAGGGCGCAAATGGGCTCGGACGGGCTGTTCGTTGCAGCGTCATGCTGGTTCCGGCCATGTTCCCGCTGACGGAGGTTCATCCGGCTCCTGGCCCAATGTGCGGCATTGGGCGTGGGATAGCGATTGGCCAGAGCACAACGGCAATTCAGCCTTGCCAATCGGCGTCCCGATGCAACGCGATACTCGCCACCGTCCAGTCCGGCTTTTCTCGGACACGGTGCAATGACGCCGGGTAGACCGCGAACTCGCCCCATGCGTCGTTTACCCGGTCCATTGCGGCAAGCACCCTCTCACGCCTCCGGTCGGCATCGAACAGTTGGATCGGCAAGCCCCGGCGCGCCTTGAGCCCGCCCACCGAGACGGCGATCCCATTCAATTCGGGCGGCAGTTTTCCGTCCCGATCGAGACCCTGGGCAATGCTCTCGCACGCTTGAAAGATGCGATCCTCGTCGGCCGTCGGCGTAGCGAGTGATGTCTGCCGCCCGGCGCCGAAGCCCAAGGGGGAGCGGGCGTAGAAGTGGACGATGCGCCCGGCGTAGCCGAGCTTCCGCAAGCGTCGTCCGACCTTGGCGCACAGCAGTTGGAGCGTTTCCTTGGCTCCGTCGAGGTCGGGGTAGGGCCAGGTGAGCACGCGCGAGTGGCCGACGCTGCGGCGCGGCCGTGACGTGGCCGCCCCCAGCGGCACCGGGTCCTTCCCCTGCCCCATCCAGTGCAGATAGAGCCCGTTCAGCCCGAATTTCCGGCGCAGGGCCAGCGGGTCGGCGCGGCCCAGGTCGCCCAGGGTGCGGATCCGCAACGCCTCGAGGCGCTCCTTGGTGCGCTCGTGGATCCCACAGGCGGCGTTGACCGGCAGCTGGTTCAGGCAGTGCTCCACCTCGGCATCCCGGATCCAAGTCAGTCCGTCCGGCTTACGGGATTCGCTGGCGATCTTGGCGAGGATTTTCGACGGGGCGATCCCGATCGAGCAGCGGATGTGCTGGCCAAGCCGACGGCGGATCTCGCGCTTGATCCACTGGCAGACCGCGACGGGGCCGCCCTGATCCCGCGCCGCCTGGGTGATGTCCAGGAACGCTTCATCGATGGAAAACACCTCGACGTCGGGCGTGACCTCCTCCAGTAGCCGGAAAATGCGCTCGCTGGCGTGGGCGTACTTGTTGAGGTCCTCGACGACGAAGAGCAGCCGCGGGCAGGCTCGCTTCGCCTCCCAGGTCGCCATGCCGGTGTCGACGCCGTAGGATTTGGCTTCGTACGAGGCCGTGGTCACGACCGTCGCCTCGTTGGGTTTTCTCACGATCGCCACCGGCTTGCCCCGGATAAAGGGGTTGCACTGCTGCTCCACCGAGGCGAAGTAGCTGTTCATGTCGACGTGGGCGATGTAGCGAGCGCTCATCGTCCGATGACTCCTTCAGCGATCCGGTCGATGATGGCGTTCCATGATGCCGAGCCGGGAGCGGTGCCCTCGATCTGTTGGCTTAAAGCTCGCAGTGGATGCAATACCCGCACTCGGGGCAGCGGCCCCGCTGGTCGGGGACGACGAGCTGCAGGCAGCGCGGGCAGGGATCGCCGCCGCGGCCCTCAGCCCAGCGGGTCGTGGAACTGTTCGACGAACCACTGGAGCCGTTTCGTGTCGAAGCGGAGCTCGAAGTACTTTCCATTGGCCGAGACGTGGAGATGGTGCTGGAGCGCGTCGCCGCGCTCGGTGGCATGGTAGAAGTGATGTTCGGCCTCGATCCAGCGCCCGCCCCAGTGGATGAGCAGGCGCCCAATGCGCGGTTTTTCCGGTTGGAAGCGGACCTCCACGCTTGCTGGCTCGTTCGGGGTCTCGTAGCTGCCTTCGCCGTGTGCGGCTGCCACATGGGCCCTCCTTGGTTGGGGTCGGTTGCTAGTCGAGCTCGCGATGGACCCGGACGACTTTCCCGATGATCCGTCCGCCGTTCAGGGCGATGGGGGCCAGCGACGGGTCGTCGCTTTCGGGATCGAGCCACAATTCTCCGTTGCGCTCGGCCAAGCGCTTCACCGTCGCGTCGCCGTGCAGATCGTCGGTCTGGGCCACGACGATCTCGCCAGGTTGGGTTTCCACGTCGCGGCGGACGATGACGACGTCATTCGGGAAGATGCCCGCCCGCACCATGCTGCGGCCCGCCACCCGCAGCGCGACGTGGCCCTCGCCCTGCGGGTAGAGGTCGTAGGGCGTCAGTGCGCCCAAAAACTCCGCCTCCGAGGTCGGCTTGCCGGCCGGAATTCTCCCGAGAATGGGGATGCCGAGCAGCTGCCACGCCTTCGTGCGCAGCCGCAGGCCGCGGGCGTCGCCCGTCCGGACGAGGTACCCCTTGCGCTCCAGCGCCAGGACGTGCTTGTAGGCGGCCCGGCGGGAGCGATGGCCGAAGCGGTCGGCGATGTCGCCAAAGGACGGGGCGGGCTCGCCGACGCTTGCCTTGCGGAAAATGAACTGCAATACCCGGTGCTGGGCTCGGGTCAAGTCGCCGAAGTCCATGGTGATCTGCGCCTCCGAGGCCAGAATGGTATACGAACGTATACCTTGTCTGTGATGGCGAAGACATGGCGGTCGAGCTGACGGAGGGTTTGCCCCGAGGGAGGGACGAGCCGGAAGGGCGCCCAGTCGCCGTCGGCGCGGACGACGGTGAACTCGGCCCACGCGACGTTGCCGTCCGGGTCACGGAGGGTGACGTCTCGGTCGGCCTCGCTTTCATTGCTCGCGATCGTCTCGGGAAAGGCGACCGTGAGCCCAATGGTTCAACTGGAATCATCGGGGATGTTGAGACGTTCAAGATAGCCCCATAAACTTGCGCTGAGGCATGGTCAGCCATGGCGAACGCCAAAGAAGGCGATCGGTTCCACAGCGTGCAAGCTGTCCCCGAAGGTGGCGTTTATCGCTTCAAGGGATGTGATCGAGGCCATGGCCCCGGCGAGACGTCGGACGAGACATTGGACGAAGGTGCGGCCTTCCCTGACTGTCCCTGTGGCGGGTCCGAGGACCGCGATCCGTGCGGAGGCATCGCAACTTGGGAGTTCACGGGAATGATAAGGAAGCCCGAAGACGTTGACACGCGCCGTGCCAAATGGCCACATCCCCCGGGAGGCGCTTGAAACAGGCTAGTCCCCTATCCGTGGTGCAACGATGCCGACCGACGCCTCCCTTCGTTAGCCGACATTCGGCGGTGCGTATCCCATGAAAGACTATTACGCTATCCTCGGGGTCAACCCCGACGCCGATCGAGAGACGATCCGCACCGTCTTCCGTAAGCTCTGCCACATTTATCATCCGGATAAGGGACTTGAAGTCTCTCAAGCGCGAATGACGGACATTTACGAGGCCTACGACGTGCTGTCGGATCCGCAGCGGCGCGCTGAGTACGATCGACAGTATCAGCTAAAGGGCACGCGCCCGTCCGATCGCCCGAGCGGCGTTGGGCAACAGGATGCTCAGGGCTCGGCCCCTACGGGGGACCCCGATGCCAGTCGCACGGAACCCAACCGCAGCAAGCGCCAGCGTGACCGCCGTGGGGATGGCAAGGCAGCCGGGACGGCCACCACCGATCGGGCCGGAGGGGCTCATACAACCGAAGCGCCTCAACGATCGACCCTGTTTGGCTGGCCGAGGTGGCGGCATCAACGCTATCTCTTGATTGCCGGCATCCCCACTGGCGTATTGCTGGGTGTCTTGGGCATCGTTGCCAAAGTTCCCCTGTTCGCCCTGGTCGGAATGGCGGTGGCCGCCGGGACCGCTTACGTCGGGGTCAAGACGGATTGGCTCCAACAACTGGGAAGCGCGGAACGCAGTGTGCATTTTGTGGGGCGGGCCTGCCTCGTGTCCACAATCGCCATTCTCGGCATCGCCGGCATCTACGTGGCGATCTGGATCGCCGGCGTGTAGACGT